>NZ_CP025057.1:651666-977500 GCF_002813555.1 Spiroplasma floricola 23-6 | reverse complement strand
AGTTACAAAGTTAGTGTATAGCAGAAGCTGTTGGGAAGCAGCGCCGCAGAGGGTGATAGCCCCGTATGCGAAATGCACTAACCTCGAGTGAGTATCCTGAGTACGGCGGGGCACGAGAAACCCTGTCGGAATCTACCCAGACCACTGGGTAAGCCTAAATACTACCATTTTACCGATAGTGAACCAGTACCGTGAGGGAAAGGTGAAAAGTACCCCGTGAGGGGAGTGAAATAGTACCTGAAACCATACGCTTACAAGAAGTCAGAGCCCGTTAATGGGTGATGGCGTGCTTTTTGTAGAAAGAGCCGGCGAGTTACGATATCGTGCAAGGTTAAGTGGAATCCACGGAGCCGTAGTGAAAGCGAGCCTTAATAGGGCGTTTAGTACGATGTCGTAGACACGAAACCGGGTGATCTAGCCATGAGCAGGTTGAAGTTAGGGTAAAACCTAATGGAGGACCGAACCAACGTTCGTTGAAAAGACCGTGGATGACTTGTGGCTAGGGGTGAAATTCCAATCGAACCCGGAGATAGCTAGTTCTCCCCGATATAGCTTTAAGGCTAGCGTCGAGGTAAAGGATTATGGAGGTAGAGCTCTGAATGTGTGATGGCCCCACCTAGGGGTACTGATCACAATTAAACTACGAATGCCATAATTTCATACTCGGCAGTCAGAACATGGGTGATAAGGTCCATGCTCGTGAGGGAAACAGCCCAGATCAACAACTAAGGTCCCTAAATTTACGCTAAGTGTGTAAGGATGTGGAAGTGCACAGACAGCTAGGATGTTGGCTTAGAAGCAGCCATCATTTAAAGAGTGCGTAACAGCTCACTAGTCGAGTGCTTCTGCGCCGAAAATGTACCGGGGCTTAAGCGTAGTACCGAAGTTTTGGATTTGCAGCAATGCAAGTGGTAGGGGAGCGTTCTAATTGCGATGAAGTTCGACCGTGAGGACGTGTGGAGCGATTAGAAGTGATTATGCCGGCATGAGTAACGTTTGGGAGTGAGAATCTCCCATGCCGTTTGACCAAGGTTTCCTGGGCAAGGTTCGTCCACCCAGGGTTAGTCAGGACCTAAGGCGAGGCCGAAAGGCGTAGTCGATGGACAACAGGTTGATATTCCTGTACCACCTAGTAAAGTGATGGAGTGACGGAGAAGGATAGTGGATGCCGGCTGTTGGTTATGCCGGTCTAAGCACAAAGAGGTGTACGTTGGCAAATCCGCGTACTGTAACCTTGAAGTGTTATGGGGAGTGAACGCTTCGGCTAGTAGCGAAGTCCATGACTCCACGCTTCCAAGAAAAGCTTCTAGCGTTAATTTACTAGGTGCCTGTACCTAGAACGAACACACGTGGTCAAGGAGAGAATCCTAAGGCAAGCGAGATAACTATAGCTAAGGAACTCTGCAAAATCACCCCGTAAGTTAGCGAGAAGGGGTGCTCACTTTACGTGAGCCGCAGTGAAGAGGAAGGGGCAACTGTTTAGCAAAAACACAGCTCTCTGCAAAGTCGTAAGACGAAGTATAGGGGGTGACGCCTGCCCAGTGCCGGAAGGTTAAGAGGAGATGTTAGCTTTGGTGAAGCATTGAATTGAAGCCCCGGTGAACGGCGGCCGTAACTATAACGGTCCTAAGGTAGCGAAATTCCTTGTCAGGTAAGTTCTGACCCGCACGAAAGGCGTAATGATCCCTTCGCTGTCTCGGCTATAGACTCGGTGAAATTTTAGTACCAGTGAAGATGCTGGTTACCCGCAACTAGACGGAAAGACCCCGTGGAGCTTTACTATAACTTAATATTGAATCTTGGTGTAACATGTAGAGGATAGGTGGGAGACTTTGAAGCGGTCACGCTAGTGGCCGTGGAGTCATCCTTGGAATACCACCCTTGTTACATTGAGGTTCTAACCTAGACCCGTTATCCGGGCCAGGGACAGTGTTTGGTGGGTAGTTTGACTGGGGCGGTCGCCTCCTAAAATGTAACGGAGGCGCTCAAAGGTACCCTCAGTACGGTTGGAAATCGTACGAAGAGCGCAAAGGTATAAGGGTGCTTAACTGCGAGACTTACAAGTCGAACAGATGCGAAAGCAGGACTTAGTGATCCGGCGGTCCCGTGTGGAAGGGCCGTCGCTCAACGGATAAAAGTTACCCCGGGGATAACAGGCTGATCTCCCCCAAGAGTTCACATCGACGGGGAGGTTTGGCACCTCGATGTCGGCTCATCGCATCCTGGAGCTGTAGTCGGTTCCAAGGGTTGGGCTGTTCGCCCATTAAAGCGGTACGCGAGCTGGGTTCAGAACGTCGTGAGACAGTTTGGTCCCTATCTGTTGTGGGCGTAGGAAAATTGAGAAGAGCTGTTCCTAGTACGAGAGGACCGGAATGGACGCACCCCTGGTGCTCCTGTTGTCACGCCAGTGGCACAGCAGGGTAGCTATGTGCGGAAAGGATAATCGCTGAAGGCATCTAAGCGAGAAGCCTCCTTCAAGATGAGTTTTCCCATTCTTCGGAAGTAAGATCCCATGTAGACCACATGGTTGATAGGTTGGGTGTGTACGCACGGTGACGTGTTTAGCTAACCAATACTAATAGATCGAGGTCTTTCAAAGAAAAACCAAAACAAATTGCTTGTATAGATATATAAAATCATCTAGTATTCAGTTTTGAGAGTACGATTTAGTTTTCAAAAGAAAACTTAGTCTCTCAGACAAAAAAACTTAAGATCTGGTGGTCATAGCGCTGAGGTCACACCTGTTCCCATGCCGAACACAGAAGTTAAGATCAGCTACGCCGACGATAGTATAATGCAAAAATAGGGCGCTGCCAGTTTAAAAGTTTTAAAACCTACTCTTAAGAGTAGGTTTTTTTATAAAATATTATAGATAAGAGGAAATTTTATGTTAATAGAACAAATTACAAAAAGATTTAAAAAGAAATTTATAGAGACGAAAATTGAAGATATTAAATTTAAATGAGAGTTTGAAGATTTTTTTAATGTTTTAAATATAAATAATTTCTTTACTATGATGCAAAAACAATTGAAAGTTGAATATAATTTTAATCAAGAAAAAGATATAAGAGAAAAAGTGGAAAATATCAGAAATTTACTTTTAACAATATTTGATCAAGCAAAAGAAATAAACATTAATCTTTCTGATTTAAATAAATTAGATAATTTAATTCATATGACATATATGGAAGTTAAAGAAATTATTAATAATGGTTTGATTGTTTACTTATTTTATGAAAAAATACACTGTTCAATAGAATATAAAAACAATTACTATGATACTGATCAATATTTTTTACTTAAAATTTCAAATTTTGAAAAGAAATTAAATACTCATTTAAACACTTTTCTAAAATTTTTTTAAGAAACTAAAAAGTTATTATTCTTTATTTTTAACCCTTTATTCATTGTTATAAAATATTAATTTTTGTAAAATATTTTAGAAAAGATGAATAATTATGGAAATAAAAGAATTATATAAGAAATTGAACTTATTGAATATT
Source organism: Spiroplasma floricola 23-6 (assembly GCF_002813555.1). Taxonomy (NCBI): domain Bacteria; kingdom Bacillati; phylum Mycoplasmatota; class Mollicutes; order Entomoplasmatales; family Spiroplasmataceae; genus Spiroplasma; species Spiroplasma floricola. Next base: position 973,997 of record NZ_CP025057.1, on the reverse strand, counting down.
AGTTTAAAACAAAAATCTCAAAAGAGAAAACTAAATAAGAAGGAATTTTATAGTATATATAATTATGATGATAAAAATTATTGAAGTCAATTTTTATTTACATGAGTTGAACCTCTATTGAATTCTACAGAGATGCTATTTATTTAAAAATTTCAAGGGAGAAAAAAATGATAAATAAAAAAATGAATATGGATATAATACCTGTAAAAAACTTTAAATTAAAAAGAGAAAAAGATTTTTTCGTTGAGTTTTTCTCTTTTTAATTTTTTCAAACTTTTTCTCTTTTATACTAATGTTATTATTTATTTTTTTAAAATATGATTTTAATTTTGCATATATAATAGGTCTAATTTCATTTTTTTCAACTTTATTTTTTTCCTTTTATTTTATTAAAAAAATAGAAAGAAATTTTAAAAATAGAAGATATAAAAATAACTATAAGATTTTAAAGTCTTTTGATTGAAGAGAATTTTATGTAAACAACTCAATAGAAGCAATAAAAATTCTTAAAGTAGATCTTAATACTTTTTATATACCTATAACAAGCTTTAATAAACAAAAAGATCCAAAATTTGATGATGTCCAATTTGGTGTTGAAAATTTAATGGAGAATTTCAAAATTATAAATAAATTTAAAATAAACAACTCTATAAAATTTAAATTTAAAAATCAGATAATTCAAATAAGCTATCACGAATTATTTTTAGATGAAAATACAAATAAGATTTATTGCAAAATAGAAGTAGATTTTTTTGACATAAATATTGATCAAATTAACTTTAATAATTTCTATGAATTTTATGCAAAAAAGGGTACTTATAGAATGGAAACTGATGAAAATGTAATTAAATTTACACTTTATAAAGTTATTGATAGATATAATGATTTAGAAGACTTTAATTATACTGAAAATAGTAAATTTGAATTAATCGATACAGTTTCAATTATACCTGGACTTTTTGCCATGAGAAAAATGTTAAATGAAAGAGTAAATTCAAAGATGGGAAATATTGTAAAAAAAGATTGTTTTAATTTGATAAATTTCTCTTTTTAGAGAAAATTAGAAATATTTTACAAACTCCAAAAACTTATTATGTACATTTGTAATAAAATAAGTTTAAATTAAAAGGATAAAGAGGCTGAGAAAAAAAGTCAATAAAAAAATTCTATTTGGTGTCTTTGGATCATTATTAATTGCAGTTTCAAGTATAGTAACTCCTATAATGGTTATCTAATATACTTAAAAAGTGAAGAATTCAAAGAGATAAGTAATTTAGAGTTTCATTACAAAAATTATAAAATAGACTTTTTAATAAAAGCTAACAAAAAATTTCTTTTAAAAAATATATCTGGTAATAGAGAAAATAATAGTAAATTAGATAATGAAGAGATTAATTTTTTGTCATTTACTTTTAAAGGAAGGAATGCAAAATATTTAATAAAAAATCCAATATATACTACAAATGACTATTCTGAAAGAAGAAATTATGACCAAACAGAAAATTCCTCAGAAGTATTAATTTCAAGAGATAAGTTAATTATAAAAGATGAATATTTAAAAAATAATTCTAATGGAATTCCTATTTTTAATAGAAAAAGAACTTTATTAAATGGGGATTATAAATCTGAATCAATAGAATTAAATAATAAATATAAAACAAATGCAAATTCTCTTGATATTAGAATGAATAAGTTTTTAACCCCAAATGCATTAGATAATTTATCAAAAATAGAGAATAAAAATTTCTATAAAATGGGTGTAAAAGATGATCTTTTTGTAAAAAAAGAAATGGTTCTAAAAGCAATTTATCCTATTGGAGTATTTAATTTTTTTAAATTATATAGTAGTAAAAAAATAGTAGAAATTATTTATAAAAAAATTGAGTTGGAAGCTGAATTGTTTTTGCAATCTTTGGAATATGTCTCTTTTTTAAAATAAAAAATAAATATATTGACTTTATAAAAGAATTCAAAGGTATATTAAAAGGTTTTTATCAATTTAAAAATAATTTTAAAAATATTTTTGTAAAAAAAAAACTTATTATATGAAATTCGTAATAAAATAATTTTAGAATTCCAAGTTTTAAAAAGGAGATAAATTATGAGTAACAACCAAACTTTACAAAAGGAAAATATAAATAAACTAGCAGGAACTAAAGTAAAAAGAAATGGATTTGGAGCCTTCATTTGATATATAAGTTTTATTTTAATAATACCTTTATTTGTTCATATAGCAAATATTAATAAATTAAAAAGATATGATATTAAGGTTTCAGAAGCACAATCTGGAATTGATATACAACTTAAAAAAAGAAGAGATATTTTATTAAAACTTATTAATGCTGTAAAAGATGGAATTAAATTTGAAAAGGAAATGCTATTAAGTTTAACCCAAATGAGAACTGGAGTTAATCCTAACGAACTAAATGAAAACATGAAACTTTTAGATAAAGTTTCAAAAGATGTAACTATGAGATTAGAAAATTATCCTCAATTACAATCAACTAAATTAGTTCAAGAATTAATGAGTGCTGTTTCTGAAGTTGAAAATGATATTTCAGCTTCTAGAAGAATTTATAATTCTAATGTAAGTATTTTTAATCAAACAATTTCAGTTTATCCTTTAAACTCAGCTGCAAGACAATTAAATTTTGTTTACAAATATTTACTAGAATTTAGTAGTGAAGAATTAGAAGATGTTGAAATCAAATTTTAATTAATAGAAGTTATAAAAGTGAAGTAATTCTTAAACGTTATTTCACTTTTTTTCTAAGTACTTATCAATAAAATATATTTTTGCAATTAGTGTATAGCATTGAACATGATATGGGAATGAAAATATGAAAAATAAAATGAAAATAAAAGTAGATACTAACTTATATAGTAAAGTAAGAGAATCAGTAAAATCTGATAACGATTTAAAAAAGAAGATAAAAAAACTAACAAGAAATAAAAAATTAATAATTATGTATGAGTTTATTTTAATTTCTTTAACAGTTTTTTGAACTTGGGCGTTTATTACAATGCTTATTAAAAAAAGTATTTTTGGAGGAATAATAGATTATATAATCCTTTCTTTAGTTATTATAAATATTCCACTTATTTTTTTAATTAAATTAACTAGTCGATCAAGTTATAAAGAGTGTAGTAGTATAAATAAAGTAATTTATAATGCAAATATTTTAAAAGATATTTACAACTATTATTATTCTACAAATGATAAATTTAAAGAGTTAAAAAACGTTTCACTTGTTTATTTAAATTCAAATTTAACTTTAGTTGAAAAAAATGGAAATATAATGGAGTATTTACAAACTAAAAATGATAATGAAATCTATTATAAAGATATAAATTTTTTAAAATTTGAATATAAGAATAAGGAATCATTTTTTTATATTGATAATCCTCTAACTTTTAACTTTACTGATAATGAAGAACTCTTTTTTATAGATTTTTATGAAATATTTTTTATTATAGTTATTATATGAGCATTAAAACCAATTCTAAAAAGAACACTTTTCAAATTATCTTTAGACAGACTTGTAATTAAAGATGAAGAATTTAGTGAAAAATATAGAGGAGTTAAAGTATCTAAAAAAGGAAATTTGAAGGGTAAATATAAAAATGAATCAATTGAATTTAATGAAAAATATACTACAAATGCTAATACATTGGACCTAAAAATGGCTAAATTTTTAGATGTTAAAAGAGTTGATGCATTAAGTAAACTTAATAATAAAAATTTTTATAAAATGTGAGTTCAAAATGATTTGTCTGTAGAAAAAATTTTTCAAAGACAAGAAATTCATCCAATAGGTTTATTTAATTTTTCAAATATAACAAGTAAAAAGAAATTTGCAAAGCTAATTTGTTTAAAAATTCAACTTGAATCTGAATTACTTCTTAATTCATTAGAGTATACTGCTCTTTAGTAGTTTAAAAATCTATAAAGTATTAAAAATATCAGCTTTTAGCTGATATTTTTAATACTAATTAAGCTAAAGAATTTAAAATTAATTTTTATTTTATTAAAAATAACTAAAATAGTGTTAGAAATCTACCATTTTAAGTAAATTCTATAAATTATCAAGTATAATTAAATTGCTTAAATTTTTATATGAAAGGTGTACTTATGTTACAAAAAATAAATAAAATTTTAGAGGGTTTTAATAAAAAAATAATAACCATCAAAACAAAAGAAGAATTAGAAATATTGAAAAAGGAATTTGTAGGAAAAGATTCTCCTTTAAATGATATTCTTAAAAACTTAAAATCTGCAACTCCAGAAGAGAGAAAAGAAGCAGGACAAAAAGCAAATGAAATTAAAGAAATTATTTCTGAAAAATTAAATGATTTAAGTGATAAATTTGAAAATGAAGAATTAAAAAAAGTTTTAGAAAAGGAAAAAATTGATTTAACATTATCTGGAATCAATTTAAAAATGGGAGCAAAACATCCATTAAACTTAGTTATTGATGAAATATCTTCAATTTTTACTGAGTTAGGCTATGAAATGGTTGATGGAACAGAGTTTGAAACAGATGAATATTGTTTCCAAAAACTAAATATGCCAATAGGACATCCTGCAAGAGATATGCAAGATACTTTTTACATTGACAATCATACAGTTTTAAGAACTCATGCAACTAACATGACAGCTAGAATGTTAACACAAGCTGCGAAAACAGGAAATATTAATATGGCTGCTGTAAGTTATGGTAACGTTTATAGACGTGATGATGATGACGCAACTCATTCACATCAGTTTATGCAAATGGATTTATTTGCTATTGGGGAAAAAATTAGTTTTGCTAATTTAAAATGAGTTTTAGAATATATGTGTAAACGTTTATTTGGCGAAGATGCAGTTATTAGAATGAGACCTAGTTTCTTTCCATTTACTGAACCTTCAGCAGAAGTGGATGTAAGATGTATAAATTGTAGTGGAAAGGGATGTTCAATTTGTAAATACACAGGATTTATTGAAATTTTAGGATCAGGAATGTTAGCTCCAGAAGTAATGGAAGCAAACGGATTAGATCCTGAAAAAGTTACAGGTCTAGCATTTGGTGTTGGTATTGAAAGATTGGCAATGTTAAAATATGGTTTAAAAAATATTAGAGATTTATATGAAAATGACATTAGATTTTTAGACCAATTTAAATTTTTTGGAGATTAGAAAGTGAGATTTATATGTATTTAACAAGAAAATGATTAGAAAAGTTAATAGACTTGAATGGTGTTAAAAATGAACAAATTACTGTTGCATTAAACTCACTTGGATTTGAAGTTGATTCATTTAAAGATTATTCATCATTAAATGATAAATTAAAAATTGCTCATGTAGGAAATGTTACACCAATAGAAGGAACACATTTAAACTTTTGTTTTGTAGACAAAGGTGATGATTTAGTTTCTCCAATTGTTTGTGGTGCAAGTAACGTAAAAGAAGGTCAATATGTTATTTTAGCAGAGGCAGGTAAAAAAATAGCAAATGGCTTAAAGCTAGAAAATAGAGAAATTAAAGGTAAAATGTCTGAAGGAATGATTTGTGCTCTAACAGAAATTGGATTAAATGAAAAGGCTCTTTCAGAAGAAGAAAAAGACTGAATTTATCCTATTGTTACAAAAGAAGATACTTATACATTAATAGGAAATGATACAGCATTAGAAGAAATTGGTTTTTTAGACGCTGTTTGAGAAGTGGATCTAACTCTTAATAGAAGTGATGCTTTGGGAGCATTGCAATTAGCAAAAGAATTAGCTAACTATTTTGATAAAGATTTAAATGACTTTACAAAAAATTATACTTTTAAAGAAAACTCTTTAAATTCACCTGTATCAATAAAAATTGATAAAGAAGTTGAAAAAGTTGTTAGAAGTGTAGCTATGCAAGTTATTAGTGTAAAAGATGTTTTAACTATTGGAGAAAAAGAACATAAAATTTATTCAAATCAAGATATTTGATTAAAATTTAATGATTGTAAAACTACTCATAATTTCTGAATGGATTTAGCAAATGCTATAGCAATTGAAACTGGTCAACCAATATTATTCTTAGATCCAAGTAAATTAAAATCACAATTGGAAATTAAAAATAATAAAAATGCTGATCACAGTGTGAATTTACAATTATTAAGTGACAAAGAAGTTATTTCAACACTTGGTATTGAAATAAATCAAAAATACTTACCAACAGTTGATTCAAAAGAAATATTGGTAGTCTACTTATCACTAGATCCAATTTTTATGAGAAAACAACAAAAAGAATTTAATACATCAACAATTGATCTACAAAGATATATGAAACCTGTAAGTTCTAAATTATACAAAATTGCTCAAGATAGAGTTATATATTGATTAGATCAATACAATATTTATCAATCAAATAGTAAATTAGAAGTTATGAAAGAATCAAATGAAAAACAAGTAGAAGTTAGTGTTAAATTAGAATATATTCATAAATTAATGGGTATTAATTTAACTGGAAAAGAAATTAAAAGCTTGTTTAAAACATTAGATTTTGAAATCACAGATAATGGAGATGAACTATTATTTAAAGTTGATGAGTTTAGAACTGATATTTTTCATAGTGCCAATATTGTTGAAGAAATAACTAGAATTTATGGTTATGATAATGTTCAATCAACTCCACCAAAAATTCTTTCAGACAATAAAACAAAAAAACTGGATTTACGTTTACAAAAACAAAGCGAAAACTATTTATTAGGTCTAGGATTTACAAATATTAAAACTTATTCACTTTTATCAAGTGACACAGTACAAAGATGAAATTTATTTGATATTAAAAATCCAATAAATTTAATGAGTCCATTAAGTAAATTAAGAGAAACTTTCAGATTAAGTTTATCTAGATCAATTATAGAAACAGCTTCATTTAATTACTCAAAAGGTAATAAAAATGTTAAATTATATGAATTTGCAGATATTTACAATATGGATGATTTAAGACAAAGACATTTAGCTATATTAATATCTGGAGATGTTATAAATCAAAAGAGCTATGATCTCTCAATAAAATCAAGTTATGCTTACTTAAAAGGTATTTGTGACTCAATTTTACAAACAACTTACAATCTTAATTTAAATGAAGTTGAATTTGAGTTAAATGAAAAAGCACCAAATGATATTCATCCTTTTATTAATGCAAAAATTACTTCAAAAGGTAAAACTTTAGGATTTATTTATAAATTAAATCCAAGATTTGAACAATCACAAAAATTAGACTCTACATTTGTTTTAGAATTAAATATAACTGAACTTCAAGAAATTAAGAACTCAGTTATTAGAGCTCAAGAAGTATCAAAATTCCAAAAAACAACAAGAGATGTATCATTTATTCTTAACTTAAAAGATAAATACTCAGAAATTATTAAAACTATTATAAATAAAGTTAATCATTTAACTAAAGTTGAATTAATTGATATTTATCAAGATGAGAAGTTAAGAAATTCAAACTCAAAATCAGTGTCTGTATCATTTGAATTTAACAGTATTGAAAAACAATTAACTGATCAAGAAGTTCAAAAGGAATTAGATAAAGTATTAAGTAATTTATCAAAACTAAAAATAGAGGTAAGATAATGCTTAAAAAAGAAATTGAACTGAAAAAAGTTATTAATTTAGATAAAGAACTTGAAATAAGTTCAAGTTTGAATATAAACCATGATTTGATTAAATCAATTGATAAAGTCCATATTAAAGGTACTTTAAGTTATCAAGATTTAATGAAATCTCTTATTGTAAATGCTAAAATAACTGCATCAATTTCTGCAATTGATGCACGTGATGGCAAGGTTATACAATTATTAGATCAAAACTATGATTGACAAGAAGAATATTATTTTGAAAATGTAAATGATGATCAACACAATATTTTATTAGGCGATAAATTTAACATTTTGGACTATGCAATTGAACAAATTGTTTTAAATATCCCTATGAATTTAACTAATAATTATGGTAAAATTTCATTTGTCGGTAAAGATTACATACTTATGTCTGAAGAAGAATACCAACAAGAACAAGAAAATCAAGTAGATTCAAGATGAGAAAAATTAAAGGAATTTAATTTTGAAAAATAAGTAACGGAGGTGTAAACATGGCTGTACCATTTAGAAAGACCAGTAAAGCTGCTAAAAATAAGAGAAGAAGTCACTTGGCTTTAGTTAGCTCAGCAATTATTTCATGTCCAAACTGTGGAAGTATGATTAAACCACACAGAGTTTGTCGTGAATGTGGTTATTATAAAAATAAAGAAGTTAAAAAAGTTGATTAATTAATAAAATAGAGCACTTATAAAGTGCTTTTTTTTGTATCTATTTTAAAAAATATTTAAAATTATTAAAATTTTTCAAAAAAATTGTCGATTAATTCTTTTGGAGGAAAAAATATGACAAATAATATTAAAGATATATCAGAAAGAATCATTCCTTTATCAGCAATAAATTCATTAAATGAGAATGGTTTTAATACTTTTTCTTATGAAATTGATGAAAAAACTTTTTATGAAATAGTACAAAACTCAGATCCTTGATTATCAGTTAGTTTACTTAGAAGTTTTTACTTTTACTATAAGATTTATTTGAATAAATATTTTATAAAACCTTTAATTTTAAGAAAAAGTCCTTCAATGCAAGAAGTACTTGAAAATGAGAGAAAACTAAAAATGAAAATTGATAAAATAATAAATATTTTAGAAAAACAAATAATTCATTAATAAATGCCTATTTTTGGGCATTTTTTAAGTGCTCTGTGGGAGTAAAAAATTCAAAAGTACTTGATTATGAACCAAAGTGGTATATAATTGTAAGTGTGTGGGAGAAAGTGGGTGACTATGTATGTTATTTGGGAAGTTCGAACATAATTTGGATGATAAATCTAGATTAACAATACCTTCAAAATTACGTAATAAGTTGGGCGAACTTGTATATGTAACTAGAAGTATTGATGGAAATTGTTTAGAAATTAGAACACCAGAAAATTTTAAAGAATGATACAGCGAATTAAAGTCACAAAGTGCACTTTCTTCTTCAACACGTACTGTAGTTAGAACAATTTTTTCAAATACCGATGAATTATCAATAGATAATGCAGGAAGAATTAAACTTCCATTAAATTTATTAGAGGAAGTTGGAATTACAAAAACTGTTCAAATCACTGGGGCTGGTGAATGAATAGAAATTTGAGATAAACAAAAGCATCATGATTATGATAAAGATGCTAAAAATCAGCTAGTAGATGCAGCTGAGAAATTGGGCGGAGTAAATTAATGGCACAAGAACATACATCTGTTTTACTTAATGAATCTATAGAATTATTGAATATAAAGAATAACGGAATATATGTTGACTGTACTCTAGGGCGAGCAGGTCATAGTGCTGAGATTTTAAAAAAAATAGATCAAGGACATTTATATGCAATTGATCAAGATGAAGAGGCAATTGCAATAAGTAGAAAAAAACTTGAAATTATATCAAGTAATTTTACTATTTTAGAGGGAAACTTTGCAGATATTAAAGTTTTACTCTCTTTAAAAGGTGTAAAAAAAGTAGATGGTATTTTATATGATTTAGGAGTATCAAGTCCCCAATTTGATAAAGCAGAACGAGGATTTAGTTATCGTTTTGATTCAGAATTAGATATGAGAATGGATCAAAAAAATACTAAAATTACTGCAAAAGATGTAGTTAATAGCTATGATGAAAAACAATTAGCAGAAATTTTTTTTAAATATGGCGATGAAAAATTTTCATGAAATATTGCTAGAAAAATTGTTGAACAAAGACAAATAAAAGAAATTAAAACTACTTTTGAATTGGTAAATATTATAAAAGAATGTCTACCTCAAAAAATTCTTAAACAAAAAAAACACCCTGCAAAGAAAGTTTTTCAAGCTTTAAGAATATATATTAACAATGAACTTGAAGTGTTAAAAAGATCTTTAAGTAATTCATTAGAATTATTAAATCCAGGTGGAGTTATTGCTGTAATAACTTTTCATTCCTTAGAAGAAAAAATTATTAAAGATATTTTTAAGACTAAAACTATATCAAAAGAGGATAAATTTTTAAGTAAACTTCCAGTATTTATGGAGACGAAAAAAGATTTTGAACTAATTATTAAAAGACCAATTTTACCACAAGAAGAGGAATTGGAAAAAAATAGAAGAGCTCATAGTGCAAAACTTTGAGCAATTAGAAAGGTTGGTGAGTAGAATGTATAATGAAACTTATGCAGCAATTGAAATTAGTAAAAAATATATTAAATTTGTTGTAGGTAAATATAAACAACATATTGGATTAAAAATTGTTTTTAAAGAACGAGAAAAAAGCAAAGGTAATTGGCTTACAGAAAATAATGATATAGTTGATACAAATCTTGTTGCTCATAGATTAATAAAAATGATAAACAAATATGAATCAATGTATAAAGAAAAAATTAGAAGAGTTTCTGTTATATATCCTACAGGAACACTTCAAATTAAAGAAGCTTCACCAAGCATTTTCATTGAAACTCCAGATAAAGTAATAAGATCTGAACATATCAGAACTCTTTACAAAAATGCAAAAAAAGTCATTTTTAATGATAATCAAATAGTTACAAATATTAAACCATATGAATTTAGAATAAATAACTCTCATAGTGTTGCAAAACCACCAGTAAATATAAAAGCAAATCTTCTTTCTATGAATGCAAAAGTATATACTGCAGAAAAGCATGTTGTTGATTCATTTGATAGAGTTCTAAAAACTTTAAATATAGAGAAGTTAACTGTAGCAAGTCAATTATATTCTTTGGCAAAGCAATGCAATGATGGGCTAAACTTTAGACACACGTTTGCTCTAATTAATTGAGATTGAGATTGTGTTGATATTGGTTATTTTTCAAGAGAGACTTTAGTAAAAAAAGAAACATTAAGCTTTGGTATTAAACATATTATTGAAAATTTAGCTAATAAAATGGCTGCAAAATTTGATATTTCAAATAAATATATATTTAAACTATTAAATTTTTCTTCAACAACATTAGATAACATAGTTATTTATAGAAAATATATAGCTAGTGAAAAAAGAACATATGAATTGAAAACAATTGATATTAAAAAATTATTATTAGAAGAGCTAAACTCAGTTATTGATAAAGTTGATGTATTAATTGAACGAGAAATGAGCGCTGTTAAAAACTTTAAAGTTTATCATACAGGTAAAATTACTGAAATTGCAGGATTTGAAAAAATCTTATTAAGAAGTAAGCATAAAAATATATCAGAAGCATATTATTCTTTAATAACTGGAGCAAGTGAAATTTGAACAACTGCTCTTTGTGGAATAATAAAACACTCTCGCGCAATAAACAAAAATCAAAAAGAGATTAGAACAAGTACAGAAATTTATCATTTACCATTTATGGATAATCCAAATCAAGTTCAGAATCATCCAAGAATGCAAGGAATGCCTATGCCTCAAAATAGAGCAATGACACAACAAGAATATATGATGCAAAATCAACAAAAAGTCTATCAACAAAATCAACAAATGAACCAACAACTTAATCAACAAATGCTAATTCAGCAAAATTATCAAAACAATGAAAACTTTTAAAAAAATGGTATTATAAATACGCAAAGAAATAAATAATAAGGTGAGGAAAGAAATATGTCTACAAAATTAGAATTTAATCAAAATGCTAAGATTAAAGTAATAGGAGTTGGAGGAGGAGGTTGCAACGCTGTTAACAGAATGGTGGATGACAACGTTCAAGGCGTTGAATTTATTGTTGCAAATACTGACGCACAAGTTTTATCTGCAAGTGCTGCTTCAACTAAAATTATTTTAGGTCAGCAAGTATCAAAAGGATTAGGAGCTGGTGCAAATCCAGAAATCGGAAAACAAGCTGCTATTGAAACAGAAGAAGAAATTAAAAAAGTATTACAAGGATCAGATTTAATATTTGTTGCAGCTGGAATGGGTGGAGGAACAGGTACTGGTGCTGCTCCTGAAATAGCAAGAATTGCTATGGAAACTGGAGCTTTAGTTATTGCTATTGTTACAAAACCATTTAGATTTGAAGGAAGATTAAGAAATTCTTATGCAGTTCAAGGATTAAATGAATTAAGAAAATATGTTGATTCAATTATTGTTATTTCAAATGATAGATTATTAGAAATAATTGGGGGAATTCCAGTTCAAGACTCATTTAGAGAAGCGGATAATATTTTAAAACAAGGTGTTCAAACAATTACTGATTTAATTGCAGTTCCTGCTGTTATTAACTTAGACTTTGCTGATGTAAGAACTGTTATGAAAGGTAAAGGGAATGCTTTATTTGGAATTGGTATTGGTTCTGGAGAAGATAAGGCAATTGAAGCTGCAAATAAAGCTATTACATCATCTTTATTAGAAACTTCAATTCGTGGAGCAAAGGATGCAATTATTAATGTAACTGGGGGAAAAACTGTTTCACTAAATGATGCATATGATGCAGTTGATATTGTCCAACAAGCAAGTGGAGAAGATGTAAATATAATTTTTGGTATAGCAATTAATGAACATTTAGATGATGATTTGATTGTTACTGTTATTGCAACAGGATTTGATGATGAATATGTGCCACCAAAAATTATAAATGATAATTCATCACAAAAAACTAATGAACAGCAACATTTAGTAAGTCAACAAGGTGTTTATCAAGAAGAGCCAGTTGAAACTGTTTATGATCAAAGAACTTCATTTATGGCAAACCAAGATAAAAGACCAGAATATGTAAAACAAATGGAAGAAGAGAATAGACAAGGTCAAGAAAGATTAGTACAGTGAAATCAAGATAATGTCGATTCAGAACCTAAAATTGCTCAAAAAATTGAAGATTCACTTGAAGATGAAGATGGAGATTTTCCAACATTCTTAAGAAAAAAATGATAAAAATATTTAGTCACTTTTTCTCTAATTAAAGAAATTTTATATTTTAAATAAACATGTACTGTTTATTTTTTTTATTTTCTTTCTTATAGTGTTGAAATTGAAGTATCCTTTTGCTAATATCTATATAGGCGATGAAGGAGACCAAAAAATGAAAGTATTATTAACTACTAAAAAATTTAATAATCCGATTGCTTTTTTTGCGTTTTCTACATTGTCATTTAAAAATATGTTTTTTAAAGACAATGCGAACTTAAATAATAAAATGGCTATGTATTGCGCAAAACAACACATGGCGCAATGATCGTAATTGTTTATAGATAGACAATGTTTTAAATGATATTTACAATAAAAAACTGATTTTATTAATGATATTTAATATTTAAAAGAGTGATTTATTTTATAAACAGTTAGGATTTATTATACCTATACTTTTTAAAAATAGATTACTCTTTTTTTATTAAAAAAATTACACTCATAGTGTAATTGCCATAATAATTGAAGTTATTGTCAATACCAAGCAGACTAATAAGGTTATTTTAGAAATTCTTCTTAAAAAACCTTCCTCTTCTGATAAAGTAGTTTGATAACGTCTTCTTGCATCATTATAAAATTTTGCAACTTGTCTATTTTTGATTCAACCTATAATTAGTCAAATCAATATAGAAAGTAAAGCAAATGCTGTTATCATTCATTCAGATTTTTCTAAGCTTTTAAAAGCAAAAATCCCAATGATGAAACTAAAACCAATAAGAACTAAACTTATTAATAAAGCAATTAGATAGTCATATCATCTTAATTTCTTTGAATCCATATATTTGGTTTTTGAACCAATTGGATCTTTAGAAATTTCACTTACTTTATCTTGTACTTGTTGTGAATGAGCTTGTTTCTCATTCTCACGTAAATCTTTTAATTTTTGAAAATTACTTGTTTTATTTTTATCTTTCATAGTATCACCTTTATAGATATTATATAGGTTTTATAAGATAAAAATAAAATAGAAAGGACAACTTAAACTTATGGAAACAAAAGTTAATGGCTTAGAATCAAGCAACGATAAAAACGAAAACTCCATTTTGGAAATGTTTGATGAGATTAGTTTAACTGAAGAAGTTAAGCAAACAAAAACTAGCCATTGAGAGAGTATGAAAAGTGTATTTAGACGTTCAAATGCATCTTTTGATGAATTTATGCAAAAAAATCCACTTTTATCCTACTCTTTTAAAAGAATAATTTATGCATTTATAACACTATATATTGCAATTGCATTTGTATTTGTAATATTAAGATTTGTAACTACTGATGGTGCATATCTAGCTGATATTGATTTAGCAAAACATGGTATTGTGTATGGTAGTCCAGAATATGAAAGGCTACTAGAAAATAGAATGAAAATGTTTGGTGTATATGGGCCTATGTTTCAACAAATGCTTATTTATTTAAGAAATATTACACCATTTATACCTAAAACAATTCTTCAAAATCCCGTAATTGACGATCAAACTCAAGCTATAACAGGAGATCCAGTTACAATGTGATTTTATTTAGGAGTATTTATGAATAAAGCTAGTGGAGGTATCCCAGGAACATTTGTTCAAGATGCTTTTGCCAAATCAATTCCTATATCATTTAAAATTGGTGGAATTGGTGTTGCCTTATCGTACTTTTTAGGAGTACCATTAGGTATTTTAGCTGCTAAAAATAAAGAAAAGTCAGCTGATAATGCAATTAATGGAACGAGTTTAATTATTAGTGCCATTCCAGCATTAGTTGTAATAGCACTGTTATATAAAATGTCAATATATGTATTTGGAGCTCAAGGATCATTTGAAGGATCAAACTTCGGTACAAAAATATGACCAGTTATTGGAGTAATGTTATTAACTATGCCAATGATTATTGTAAATACTAGAAGATTTGTTTTAGACGAAATGACTGCTGATTATGCTAAATTTGCATTATCAAAAGGATTAAGTGAAAAATATGTTTTCTATGTACATATTTTTAGAAATGCAGGAGTTAGATTAATTAAAACTCTACCAGAAATATTTGTATTAACATTATTTGGATCAAGTATATTAGTTGAAAGACACTGATCAATTGATGGTATGAGTAAATTTATTCTTAACGGTGTAGCTAATAAAGATACATTTGTTGTTTTAGGATACATATTTGTATCAGCTTCAGCAGGAGTATTTTCAAGTTTAATTGGAGACTTGTTACTTGCTACATTAGATCCAAGAATAAAATTAACAAAATAGAAGGGAATTATTTATGGAACAAAAACAATATACAAATGAAGAAATGAATTCTATAGATGGTTCACTCTTCAAAATGGTTGGTGCAAAGCACGAAGAAGCAGAAAGAATTATAAACAAACCATATAGCTATTGAAAATCAGTATTTGCTAGAGTTAGCAAATCAAAAACATTTATTATTTCATTATTTTTACTAATAGCAATAATTATTATGGCTTTTTCAATTGGTATTGGTCAAGAACCTGTGCCAATTGATAGACCAGGAATTGATTTTGAAGCACCAAGCTGACAACATATATTTGGTCTAGGAAGATTTGGAGAAGATTTATGAACTAAAATGTGAATTGGAACAAGAACAACATTGATATTTACTTTCTTTGTTGCTTCAATTCAAATACTGTTGGGAATATTATTAGGTTCAATTTGAGGATTTTTCTCAAAATTAGACTTAGTATTTATTGAAATTACAAGATTTTTAACTCTTATTCCTTCACTAATTTTATGATTGATAATTATTTTCTTATTTGGAGGAACTACATCAATTCCAGTATTAATACTTGCTATATCACTTACAAGCTGAATTACTTTGGCAGCTGTTATTAGGGTTCAAATTATGCTTGTAAGAAATGCAGAATATAATATTGCATCAAGAGTATTGGGAACACCAAGTTCAAAAATCATTAGAAAAAATATTATGCCAAAAATCTTACCAATAGTTATTCAAACATCAACATTTGCAATACCAACAGCTATAGCAATTGATGCATTACTTGCATATTATAACTTTGGATTTGTAACTAACACATTAGATCAAGCATCTTTAGGATCAATATTAAATGAATTATTATCTGGATCTGATTGAGAAGTGTATCCACACTTATTAATTATTCCTGTAGTATTTGTTGGGGGAATATCATTATTATTCTTCTTAGCAGGTAAAGTATTTGCCGATTCATTAGATCCTAAAACACATAGATAGGAGATAAAAAATTATGAATAAAGAAAATAGAATTATATCTGTTCGTGATATGGAAGTTAAATTCCAAGTTAGAGGTAATTTTTTAACTGCTATTAGAAATGTTGATTTAGATTTATATGATCAAGAAATTCTCGCTATTGTAGGAGAATCTGGAAGTGGTAAATCAGTTATTACAAAAACATTTACAGGTATGCTAGAAGCAAATGGTTGAGTAAGCAATGGTTCAATAGTTTATAGACCAAATAAAGAAACACTTAACGACGAAAGTGCTTATTTTAAAGAGCCAATTGATATCGTAAACTTACAAAGTCCACTTATTTCAAAAGATGTTATTAAAAGTGTTGTTAAAATAAATAATGAAAAAATTAAAGAATTATTAAAAGAAATTAAACAATTATATAAACTAAATCCTAAATATAAAGGGAATTTAGAACAAAAAGAATTAACAAAAATTAGATTAGAAAAATATATTGAACAAGAACAAAATGAAACAATTTTATCTGGTTTAAATAAACAATTAGAAGAATTAAAAGAGGAATTAGAATCTAGCTTAATAGATGAAACTACAATTTTATCTATCAAAGAAATTAATAATAACAAATATAATTTATTATTATCAAAAAGAAAAGAACAATTAATAGCTCTTCAAGAAGATATAGGATTTAGATCAAATAATCGACATGCTAATAAAGTTATTAAAAGTGAATTAAGAATTAAAGCTATAGAAGAAACTATAAAAATAATTAACGATAATTCATATAGAGATGAATTAGTAATATTAAAACTTGAAAGTATCTTAAAATTAGAAATGGATATTAATAAAGTCAAACCGCTAAATATGAAAAGTAGAAATACTATTTCAAAAATTACTGAAATGATTGAAAAATTTATTGAATCACAAGAAGTATGAAGCGATGAGCAAAAAAAATGTGTATTAAATTATTTTTTAGATAAAAAATATTTAAATAGATTTGAAACTGAATTACAAAATATATCTTTATCAATAATTGAGAAAAATACTTTAGATAAAGATCATTTTCACAATATTTTAGTTGATTGAAAAAGAATTAAACACAATGATATTGTCAATAAAATGAAAGCTCTAAAGGAAATTAGAAAATTAAGAGGTAAAACTATATCAACTATTTTTCAAGATCCTATGACTTCATTAAACCCATTATTGCCTGTTGGTTTTCAAATCACAGAAGTATTAAGAAAGCAAATAGGATTAAACAGAAAAGAAGCAAAAGTAGAGGCTATTGAATTATTAAGAAAAGTTGGAATTCCAAATCCAGAAAAACGTTTTAAAGACATTCCAGGAAGATATTCAGGGGGAATGCGTCAAAGAGTTGTTATTGCAATTGCTCTTGCTGCAAGACCTAAAATATTAATTTGTGATGAACCAACAACAGCACTTGATGTTACAATTCAAGCTCAAATTCTGGACTTAATTAAGGAATTGCAACAAGAATATAAATTCTCAGTAGTATTCATTACCCATGATTTAGGAGTAGTTGCCAAAATTGCAGATAGAGTTGCAGTTATGTATGCAGGACAAATTATTGAAGTTGGAACAGCAAAAGAAATATTTGATGATCCAAAACACCCTTATACATGAGCGTTATTATCTTCATTACCTCAATTAGGTAAAAAAGGTGATGATTTATTCTCAATTGAAGGAACTCCTCCCTCATTATTTAATGAAATTGTGGGAGATGCATTTGCTCCAAGAAATAAATATGCATTAGAATTAGATTATATTAAACAACCACCGATGTTTAAAGTTTCTGAAACTCATTTTGCAAAAACATGATTGCTAGATTCAAGATCTCCAAAAATAGAAAAACCAAAAGTTTTAAATAACTTAAGAAAACAAATAGAAGAAGCAGAAAAGGTAGGATAAAACTATGTCAACAAATAAAGAAGTACTTTTAAACATTAGAGATTTAGTAATTGAATTTCGAAATAAAGGTAAAAAATTTAGAGCTGTTAAAGAAACTAGTTTTGATATCTACAAGGGAGAAATATTTGGTTTAGTTGGAGAATCTGGAAGTGGAAAAACTACAATTGGTAGAGCAATAGTTGGTGTACAACCTTTAAAAGACGGTGCTATCTATATGGATGATAATATCGTTGCTGGTCGTCCAACAAGTTTGTATAAATTAAATAAAGAAATTTCTAAGAAGCTAGAAAATATGTCATACAAAATGAATATAACAACGAGAGAAATTCAATCTAGAATTGATGGATTAAAAGCTCTTTATGAAAATTTTTTAGAGAATCCAAGAACTTTAAATAAAGAAGAATTAGAAAAGTATGCGAAAAGCTCTAGATTAGATTATTTAAAAGATATTTTATTAGAAAATTTAAAATATATAAATTCTATTATAAAAAATGAAGATAGAATGATTAAATTTATAGATAATTTAAATTCTTATGTACCTAAAGTTTCAAAAAAACTGGAAGGGTCAATTCTTTCAAAACTTAAAGAAACAAAAAAAGCAATTATTTCTATGAAAGATAATGCTGATGAAATTTATTTACAAATAAAAGAAATTAGAAATTATAGAGAATCAATTAATGAAGTATCAACTGATGAAGTTGAATTAGTAGTTAAAAAAATTCTAAACTTATGAAAAGTTATTACAGATAATCACAAGGAGTTTTTATCAAAACTTTCTTGAGCTAAATCATTGCAATTTCAACTAAAAGCTCTTTCTTCTCCTATGAGTAAAAGAGAAAAATATGTTAGTTATTACAACTCATTAATATATGTAAAAAGAAGTGATTTTTTTGAGGAATGTAAAAAGCAATTTGAAATGATGAAACAAGAAGGAATAGACTCATCTGATAAAGAATATAAAAAACTAGAGTATTTTATAAGAGACTTTTGATCAAAGAAAAATTTAAATTTAAATGCATGTAAAGAAATTTTAAAATTATTATCAGAAGATAAAAATCTAAATGAAAAAATTAATTTATTAATTTCAAAATTAAAAAATACTGATTTTGAAAATTCTTTAAGAGAATTAGTCTCTAATGAAAAAAATATAACTGATAAAAAATTAGATTCACTAAAAACTGAATTTGAATATATTTCAAAAATAATAAATAAAAATATTATTAAAGATAGAGAATTAATTGAAACATATTATTCTTGAAAAGGTATAGAAAATACATATACACCAGAAGAAATTGAATCATTTGTTGAATTAACAGATTTCTTAGAATTACCTTCAATTGATGAAATTATTAAAGAATCATTCTTATTTAAAGTTCAATCAAGAGAACAAAAAAGAGAAAATAGAAAAAATATACAAATGATTTTCCAAGATCCAGGTTCATCATTAAACGATAGAATGGCAATTGAAGAAATTATTGCAGAAGGTATGGAAAACTTCTCAGAACTTTACAAAAGTCAAGAAGCAAAAGAATTATATGTAAAAGAATTTAATGAAGCTAATCCAAATGAAAAAATTATATTAGATGATGCAACACCAGCTAAGGTTAAAAAACATATTATCTTAAAACTTGTTAATTCAGTTGGATTGCTTCCAGAACATTTATCAAGATATCCTCATGAATTTTCAGGAGGACAAAGACAACGTGTTGGTATTGCAAGAAGTTTAGCAATGCGACCAAAAGTTATTGTTGCAGATGAACCAATTTCTGCTTTAGATGTTTCAATCAGAGCACAAGTACTAAACTTATTTAAAAAGTTTCAAGAAGAGTTAGGTATTACATATGTTTTTGTTGCCCATGACTTATCAGTTGTTCGTCATATTGCAGATAGAATAGCTGTTATTTATCACGGGCAAATAGTTGAAATTGCACCAGCAGAAGAGTTATTTAAAAATCCTCTTCACCCATATACTAGAGCATTATTATCTGCAATTCCTATACCAGAACCAGAATTAGCTAAAAAAACAAAATTGGTTGTTTACAACCCAGAAGAAGAACATAAAGATTACATATTTGATCTACCATATTTTAAAGAAATAAAAAAAGATCATTTTGTATGAGCTAATAAGAGAGAAATTAGCGAAATTAAAAAATTATTAAAAAAATAGAACAACGAAAGGAAGAAAAAAATGTCAATATGATATAAAAAAACATTAGGACTACTTGGATTAGGGTTAGCAACAACAATGGTTTCATCTTCAGTTGTTTCTTGTGGTGTAGCTTCTTTTGATATTATTTTAAATAAAGTAGTTTCAACAGATAAATATTATATAAATTATACATTAAACGTATCTAGTTGAAATACAGCTCATTCAATGCAAGGAGAAGATTCAAGAATTTGATCTAATAGTTATGATACTTTTCTATCTACAGATCAATATGGAAGAATTTTTGGATCTCTTGCCATAAGTGAATTTGGAGAAGAAAGTTCTGGTACTAATGGAAAAGCCTTAACAGTAGGTAAATCTGAAAATGATTCTAAAAAATGAACTTATGCTTTAAGACAAATGAACTGAGTTGATAATAGTGGAAATATAGTATATGAAGATGCTGATGTTGTTAGTGGAGTTAAAAATGCAGCAAAATATGCATTAAATCCAAAAAATAACTCAGATGTTTCTGAGTTATGAGTATCTTTTATAAAAGGTGCTCAAGAAGTACAAAAACTGTATGGTGATGGAAAAACAAAAGAAGCAGAGGCACTTATTGAAAATCCAAATGAATTTGGAATTTACAGTGGACAAGATTGACAAGGTCACAAAACAATTGTTTTTGAACTTACTAAATCAGCTTCTTATTTTGAAAGTTTATTAACTTATTCAGTATTTTCACCAATACCAGATACTTATAAAACAGAAGTTAACAACTACAAAAATGCTTTATTTAATGGAGCTTACTATGCAGCTAAAGCTGATCCAAACTCAGAAATAGTTTTAAAGAAAAATAAACACTATGCTTTAAAAGATAGTGCAAACATTGAAGAATTGCACTTTAATTATTTAGATGGTGGTTCTGCTGCAAAAGAAAGAACATTATTTGAATCAGGTTCTAGTAGTTGATTTGAACTTAAATCTGATGATTTAAAAGGATGAAATAAATATATTGGAAAAGGTGAAGAGAAATATGAAAGACCAAATTTTGGTTCTGCATATGAAACTGAATCTCCAGATAAAGCTGGTTCATTTTTAGTATTTTACAACTATTATAATTCAAATATTGATAATGGTTTGTTGTCACAAAGTGAAAGAGAAAATGCTTTAACAGGTTCAAAATTATTACAATCTTCTGCTGCAAGAGCATATATTTCTACAACTTTAGATAGATCAGAAATGGCAAGATATTTTTCAAAAACAATTGATGAACCAAATCAAAATTCAAAAATGTTAAGAAATACTTATACAGGAGTTGGAGTTGCTGCTGATGAAAATGTAGTAGATTATACAAAATATATTGCAGCTCAATATGAAAGCAATATTAAAAAAGTATCTACACCATCAAGCAATGATTTAACTGCATTAGATGATGGTAAAGATCCATTTAAAAATAATTCAGAAAAATTAGTTGGTAAAACTCAAGAGCAATTAAGAGATGAAACTGTAAAATTTATAAAAGATAACAATTTAAAAACTCAAAAAGTAAAAGGTTATGATGGACAAAGAGTGATTTTAAAACTTATCTTATCTCCATCAAATAATACCTCAATGAATCCTTATATTAATTTAATGATGAAAAAATTTAATTCAATTAGTGATAATCCACTTTATATTGAAACTAAAACTTTATCATCAACTGATGAGTATAAAACAGAAGGATCAAAGGGAGCAACTGACTTATTTATGAGTGGTTGATCTCCTGACTATAAAGATCCATCTTCATTTTTAGAAACTATAACTTTAACAGGACCTTATAGAGGATATAATGGTACTTCAAGATTATTTGAATTAAAAAATAAATCAGCTGAACAGAAAAATTCTGTTATAGGTAATAATTATAAACTTAAAAATGAAAATCTTTATACAACAGAAACTAAAGGTTTATTAAAAGCTTTTGAGGATTATTCAGAGGGATATAAAGAAGTAGATACAACAAAAAATGTAGCTACAGAAAGATATGAAGGTTTTGCAAAATTAGAATATAATTTCTTTTATAAAAACTTCTTAGCTTTACCTTTATATACAAAAGCTATGCCTAAAGTTTGAACAGTTAGTCATTTAACTCCATATAAAAAATCATATGAAGCTTTTGGAACTTCTCAATATAAGCTTTATAATGTAACTATGGATGCAAAACTTAGAAGCAGAGAAGAGTATCTAGAACTATTAAAAAAATATAAAGAAGAAAAAGCAATAATTTCTTCGGATTGATCAAAAGGTAGAATAGGTGCTCATTGAGCAAAACAAACTGATATTGATGGTAAAGAAATTAATAAAAATTATAATTAATATTTAAAAAAAATCTACATATATGTAGATTTTTTTTATACTATTAAGTAAGTAAGAGGTATTAAATTATGAATGAACTTTTAATTGAAAAAATAATCTCTATTTTAAATAATAGAAATAGAAATAATTTTGATATATATAAAAATAAAGGATATATTAATTTATTAGGTTTATATCAACAAGCTATATTTGATCAAACAAATGATCAAGAAGTATTAAATTTAAATATAAAGAATTTTAAAAAAGTAGAATTCAAATCATTTGACTCAAAAAATTTAGTAGGTATTGTTCATTTAAATGAAAAAAGAAGTAAAAAATGAATTATTGCATGTCATGGTTTTGGTTCTTCAAAAGAATCATCTGCAATAGCAAGTTATTATTTTAATAAATTAGGTTACAACATTTTTGCATTTGATTTTAGAAATCATGGTGAATCAGATGATGCAATTATTACTATGGGAATAAATGAAGAAAAGGATTTAAAAAGTGCTTTAGATTATTTAAAGAAAAATTATAAAGTTAAAGAGTTAAGTTTAATTGGCTTTTCTATGGGAGCACATACACTAAATAGATTTGCTTTATCAGACAATATTAAAAAATATAATATTAAATTTGCTATTGCAGATTCACCTTATTTCGAAACAACAAAAGTTTTGAAAAAAATAATCAATTCTATTGGAGGATCATTAGTTGGAAATTTTTTAGATAAACTATTGGTTGAAGTTTATAAAGTATATAATAATAAATATAAAATAAATATAGAAGAAGATACATTAACTTATAGAATTCCATTGTGTAAAAATACATTTCCAATACTTTATTTGCACTCTAAAAAAGATATTGTAACAAACTATCAAGACAGTGAGAAATTTTATAATTTAAGAAAAGTTTTAAAAGTAAAAGATTCATTACATATTTTTCAAACGGGAGAACATATAAGAACTCAAATAGTACATACTGAAATGTATTGAAAGTTGGTTGAAAATTTTATAAAGAATAAATAAGGGGTGGCAATAATGGAAAAAAAAGAAATATGTGTATCACTAGAAAATGTTTCAAAAATTTTTAATAAGACAATTTGAGCTATAAAAAAAGTTAATCTAAAAATTTATAAAGGTGAGGGTGTAGCAATAATTGGTCCGAATCAATCTGGAAAAAGTGTTTTGGGAAGATTAATTGCAAGTCAAATAAAACAATCAGGTGGAATAGTTGAGTATAATTTTGAAAACGACAATGTTATGGCCAATATTGGTTTTCAATTTAGACAAACAACATGACCAGAGGGTTTTACAGTTAAAGAAGTTTTTAATTTATATAAAAATATCCATAATGTTAAAGACAAAAAATGATTAGATGATTTAGTTCAAGTTTTTGGTATCGAATCAAGATGAAATAAAGCACTAACTGCTTGTAATACATCTTGATTACAATTATTTTCAATTGCTTTAGGAATAATACACAAACCTCAATTACTTGTTCTTGATGAAGTTTCTTCTTCAATTGGATTAGATTTTAAGATTAAAATATTAAATTTCTTAAAAGAGTATAAAACTGAAAATGATGTAGCTTTAATTATCATTTCTCCAGATGATGCTACTTTTGAAATTCTTTGTGAAAGAGTAGTAGTTCTTGAAACAGGATTTATAATATCTGATGACTATATAACAGATTGAAATGAAACTCTTACATTTGAAAAATACTCATTAAATATAATGAATGCAATTAAACAAAATGAAATTACAGTTAAACCTGATCCACTTTTTAAACCTATACTTAAAAAATTTGAAACAAATGTTGAAAAATTTAGAGAAATTTATAATATGTTTTTAGAGAAAAATATTGCTTATGAAGATGATAACTATATTGTTGAAATAAGAAATATAGATTTTCACTTAAATGAATTACACAATATCTTAAATAGTTTGCTTTCAACGGCAATGAATAAAAAAAGTATTGATCAAGTAATTTGACATACTAAAATACTTATTAAATACTTTAAAACTGTTAAAAAGAAAATGGGTAAATTAGATCTAAAAGTAAAGTACAAAAAATCAGCAATGAGATTTTTCAAAAATACTGAAAATTTTGTAAAATATTTAGAAGAAGATTTATATAAAAGTTTTAAATCTAATAAGTATATTGCATATGCAACAGAACTTACGGCTGCTCTTTCTAGAAAAGAATTGAAACAACTATCAGCTTTAAAGAAAAAATATATACAAGAAGAAATAAAAATAATGAAATCAGAAAATAGAGCTATAAAAAGACAACAAAGACAGGCAAAAAAATTAAAATAAAACAAATATAGGAGACTAATATATGAAATCAACTAATTGAAATGTATTTAAAATTATATTTTCAATGCAAGCTTCAAATTACAAAAAAGATTTATTTGTAATTTTTTCAGGTTGAATAATAACAACACTTACTCTTTTAATTTGATTAGCTTTTAAAAATGCAGGGACAGGTGCAGATGATAAAGGACTACGAGTAGATGATTTCATTGTTGCAAGTGCTATTGGAATGAGCATTATTAGAAATTGTTTATATAATTTTGTAAAGACCTTATTTGATTTCAAATCAACATTATTTTTTGAGAAGTTATTTTCAACTAGCATTTCAAAAACTTTTGTCTTTTTTATAATAGTATTATTTAATCAAATAATGAATATATTAGTAGCAATTTTTATGTTTGCAATATCTATGATTTTTGTCGAGCAAAGAGCTTTATTGGCAAATATTAACTGACTTATATTCTTATTAGGTTTCTTTTTAATGGCAATTTCATCTAACTTATTAGCTTTAATCATTGTATTTATTATAAAAAAACTGGAATGAGCTTTAGTTATTGCGAATGTATTTTATTTTTTACCAGTGTTTTTATTAGGACTTGGTATTCCTTGAAGCTTACTTGAGAGTAATAAACCAATAATGATAATAGGTTTTTTCTTACCTCAAAGATATTTTTTAAATATAATGGCATCAGGTTGAGTTGGTGATATTCATATGGAAATAAATCAATTTGGTTATGGAGGAAATTATTGAATAGCATATATTGTTTCGTTTGCAATTATAGCTATTTTAACTATATGAATTATTTATATCTTTATTAGGAAGTTTGAATATGAAAATAAGAAATTTCATAGATATCATAGTACTATGAAGCACATGGCAATTATTTACAGTATTAAAAAAGCAAATTCAATTGAAGAATTAAATGAAATTATGAAAGTTAAAGA
Organism: Spiroplasma floricola 23-6; assembly: GCF_002813555.1. NCBI lineage: Bacteria > Bacillati > Mycoplasmatota > Mollicutes > Entomoplasmatales > Spiroplasmataceae > Spiroplasma > Spiroplasma floricola. The sequence goes on along the minus strand of NZ_CP025057.1, from coordinate 948,173 downwards.
GCTAACCCAAGAAAATAAACAAAAAAGGAAAAATCTAAGGAGAAAGAATAAATATGGTAAAAAAGAATAATTCTATAAAATTGAATAATAACTGAAAAAGCTTTAAAGATCTATATTGATTATCTATTAAAACTTTTGTATATTCTCCTATTAATATGTTTTTAGGAGTTTTTCTAGTTATTTTTACTTTATTTATTTGATTATTTTTTAAAGGCGATAATCCTTTTCTTTTTGCATCAGCAATAGGAACACTTATTGTTAGAAATGGAGTTCAAACTTTTCACAGAACACTTGCAAATAATAAAAATACAGGTTTTGTACAAAGAATTAATAATACAGGTTTGAATGGCTTTGTTAGACCATTAGCAAATATATTGGCAAATTTTACAATAAATTTTATTATAAGTGTCTTTTTAATGTTTTTAACTTTAATTTTCTTTAAAGAGCAAAGAAATCTTTTCTCAAATGTTAATTGATGAATGTTTATAACAGGAACATTTTGTCTATGGTTGTTATCTGTTTTAATAAGTTATTCAATTTTTATATTTGTTGATTCAACAACTGTTGGGGGAATTTATGCTTCATTAATCTATATTTTTGCATATAATTTACTGGGTTGTGCATTTCCTTATGAAGTTATTGCAAGAATTAATTGATTAAATATTATTTTATATTTTTTACCTCAAAGATATATGATGAATGTAATGCAAGCTGGTTGAGTTAATGCAAAAAATCTTGTTTTTGAAGGTATTGGAGAAAATCATCTTTATAAAGTAGACTTTAGATTAGGTGGCAATCTTGCAATTCCTTATCTGATAACTTTTGGTTTTATCTTTTTACTATTATTTTTTTTAATAACATTTATAATAATTAAAGTAAGACAAACAAAAAAGGATATCTATGGAACTAGTGTTGTTATACAATTGTCAACTGATTATATTAAAGAAATTAAAAAATGTTCAGATATTGTAGAATTAAAAAAAATAAGAGAAAAACATATCAACAATCGTAAAATCAATTCGAACTATTTGAAGCAATATGATGCTAATAAAAAGTCTAAGAAAAAGGAGGAAATAAGAAATGAAAATAATTAATCTAGAAGAAAATAAATTAAACTCAACGGAAAGTTCTATACTTAAGTTGATTAATACTAATCCCGATTTTTTTTGTAGTCATTCAATTCAAGAAGTTTCAAAAGAGAGTAATGTAAGTCCTTCAACAATGACAAGAGTTTGTAAAAAATTAGGTTTTAAATCATTTAAATCAACTCAAATGTTTGTTTATGAAAAATCACGTATGCAAAGTGGTTATTATAAATTAGAAGAAAATAATACTATAGATGAAATAATTCATAATGTTAGAGGTGCTGCAATTTATACAATTAATGAAACTTTAAATAGTATCAATATTGAAGAAATTGAAGAAATCTCAAAAAAAATTTATTCTTCACAGAGAATAATAATATTTGGTTTAGAACAACAACAAATTAGCGCTAGTTCTTTTGTTTTAAATTTATCAAGAATAAATATAATAGCTCAAAATGTTTCAAATATTCACAACTATGTTCAAAGAACTATTTTCTTTGATGAGAATGATTTTGCAATTTTTATCACAAGAACTGGTTGAACTAAAGAAATAATTGAATCAATTAAATGAACTTACAATAAAAACATTCCAATCTTAGTTTTAACAGCTGATAAAGAAATTACTAAAGAACATTTAGAAAATGAAATTGATATTAATAAAATTCATATGATTGAAACTCAAACAATAAGCAATGATAAAATTAAATATCCTTCAATATCTTCAGTTCCAGGAGAAATGATTATATTTGACTTAATATTTAATATTATTGTTAGTCAAAATGAAAAATTCAGAGAGAAATTTAAAAAAACAGCTGAAATATCACTAAATTGAAACTTTGAGGGTAAATTTTAATGGAAAATTATGAATTAGAAAAAAGAATTAGATCTCTTGAAAAGGAATTAGAAAATTATAAAAAAAGAGAAGAGTATACAAAAATAGGTTTGGAAAGAACCAAAAATGTTTATGAAATTGCAAGAAAAAATGCTGAGATAATAATTGCAAAAGCAATTTCATTAGGTCAAGAATTCAAAAAAAATATTGAAGAAGTTCTTATAAATATTGAAGCTAATCCAATAGAATTTACAAAATATTTAAAGGAATTTTTAGATAAAAATGATCATTTTTTAAATAAAAAAGATGAACATATTGAAAAATATTTAGATGAAATAATAAATAATTTAAAAAAGTAATAGCATTTCTTATTAGATTTTGCTATTTTTTTAATTTATAATTATTTTAAAGGAAATGATATATATGAAAAAACTACTTTCAATATTTGCAGCAAGTTCATTTATAGTATCATCAACAACATCAACAATTGTTTCTTGCTCAATTAAATCAAAAAACTTAGACTCTCTTAATTACAATTGAGATCTTGGTCTTTTAGAAAAAGTAAATCAAGAAGAAATAATTAAAAAAATTGCTCAAGTTAATAATATTAATAAAGATAATTATAAAAGTAAGCAAAAAGATATAGAAAATTTGGCAAGTATTTTTTTTGATTATAGTTCAATTAAGCTAATTTCAGATTCAAATGATAAAAAAACTCAAACTTATTCAGCAACTGTAAGGGCTTCTAAAAACTCAAATATTATGAAAGGTAATACAACAATTACTTTTGATTCGACTCAGGATGCAGTTAAAAATGCTAAAAATCCAATCAATCAACAAGAGTCGAATTTAATGGGAACTTGATGGAATTGAGGAAATACTTATTCAATAAAAAATGATAAAGTTGCAAATTGTAAAAGAGAAAAAGTAGAGGAAAAAGAGAATTACTTTGGTTTAGGTTGAAGAGAGCCATCTTTAGAAGCAATTATTCAAGCAAAAATGGGGGAAAAAAAAGTAAATCCATATAATATTATCAATATTTCTTCATTATATACAAAAGCAGGAGAATATGAGATTGATAGTTTAAATATTAACGATTTTAATCCAAACTCTATTGAAAATAATGCAGCATATGACATAAAAAATTCACAATTCTTAATTAATAGAAAAAATAGTATTGAAGCAGGCACTTGAACTGATAATACTAAAATAATCACTTCACTTGGTGGAGCAACAGCTGATAGAATGATTTGAAAATGAAAACAAAAACAGTCTTTAAAAGATAAAATAAAAGACATTTTAACAACTTATGGTTTAGATGGACTTGACATAGCTCTTGCTGGAAAAACTTTATATGATAGAGATAGCCAAGAAACACTTTCTCAAGCTGTTAAAGAAATTATGGTTGAATATTGACTAGAAGGAAAGGACTTTTATTTGACTATTTCTTCAAAAATGGAATGACTTTATAGAGAAGCAATTGAAACAAACAAACCTACTGTAATACCTTTTATTCAATCTTTGGAAGGATGATACAAAGATATTACATTGCTTGTGTATAATATAAATAGACCAACTCACTTTTTTGTGGCACCAGAAACTTTTACAGTTGGAGATACAACAATTCAAAAAGGTGAAAAAATTAGATCAAAACTTTCACCAAGTATAGAAGATCCTGCTTATTTTTATGGAACTTTAAGAGGTTTTTTAGACCCTGAATGAAATAAAAACTCAAGATTTTATGATTTATCAAATAAAGCAATAAGAATAGGAACTGCAAGTCCCTATTCTTCAACATCAAGTGCTTTTGGGTTTAAAAATGAAAGTGATAAATTAAGTAATTTGGCAATAGCTTTACAACAGCTTCATGATAATTCAAAAGAACTAAATAAAGAATTTACAAAAAATATAGTAGGATTTAATTATTTTGGAATAAATATTGACCAAATATTTTCAAATAACTCTGCAACAGAAAATCAAAGCATAAATGAACATATAAAAAATCCTACAGCTTTTAAATATGGATCAAGTTTAGATTGATTTATTAATGAAAATATGAAACAATGATATAAAGAATAGAAATAAGACAGAATTTAAATAAGTACTTTTCACAGAGAGTTAATGGTTGGTGAGAATTAACAAAAGATTATTTAAATTATCACTTATTTAATTAGCAGAAGAAAAGTTAATTTTACTTAGTAGAACTGCTCGCAAGGATAGCGTTAACAATCTAATTAAGATGGATAAGCATATTTTTTTGTGCTTATTTAATTAGGATGGTACCGTGGTAAAACGCTCCTATTTTAGGAGCGTTTTATTTTGAAAGGAATTAACTAATATGGAAAAAAACTATAAAGATACTTTGCTTATAAATCAAACAAGTTTTGATATGAAAGCTGATTTAAAAATAAAAGAACCAGAAATTCAAAATACTTGAAAAGAAAAGAAAATATATAACAAAAAAATTGAAGCAAATAAAAATAAGCCAACTTTTATATTACATGATGGACCTCCATATGCAAATGGAAATATTCATGTAGGACATTCATTGAATAAAATCTTAAAAGATTTCATAGTTCGTTGAAAAAATCAAATTGGTTATAATTCACCTTATATTATGGGTTGAGACACTCATGGTCTTCCAATTGAAACTGCAATAACAAAAACAGGAGTAAATAGAAAAGCAATGTCTCCTGTAGAATTTAGAAATTTATGTAAAGAGTATGCATTACAACAAGTTTCAAATCAATCAGAGCAATTTAGAAGACTTGGTATTTTCACAGATTATGATTATAAATATATTACACTTACAGATGATTTTGAATTAAGTGAATTAAAATTATTTGCTAAAATGGTTGAAAAAAAATTAATTTATAGAGATTTGAAACCAATTTATTGATCACCTTCAAGTGAATCGGCATTAGCTGAAGCTGAAATTGAATATGCAGAAGTTAAATCTCCAACTATTTTTGTTGCTTGTCCAATTATTCAAAACGAAGATTTTAAAGATACTTATTTAGTAGTTTGAACAACAACACCTTGAACAATTCCTTCAAATCAATTAATTGCTTTGGGAGAAGAATTGGAATATGTTAAATTGAAGCCTGAAAATGATGAAAGATATTTCATTATTGCAAAAGATTTAGTTGAATCTGTAAGTGAACAAATTGGTTGAGAAAATGTAAAAATTCTTAAAACATTTAAAGGTACAGAATTAACAAATATAGTATATCAACACCCTTGATTTGAAAATAAAACAGGATTTACAGTAATTGGGCATCATGTTACAAGTGATGCTGGAACAGGTTTAGTTCATACTGCTGGGGGATTTGGAGAAGATGACTTTGATATTGTTACAAAAAATAATATTAAAGCTTTTGCACCAATTGATGATGAAGGAAAGTTTGATGTAACTATAAAAGACTCAAGATTAGAAGGAGTTTTTTATGAAGACGCTAATAAAATCATTGGAACTACTTTACAAGAAAAAGGTTTACTATTAAAATTAAAATTTGTAAAACATTCATATCCACATGATTGAAGAACAAAGAAACCAGTTATTTATAGAGCAACTCATCAATGATTTGTTGGCTTATCAAGTGTAAAACAAGAAATTGATAAAGTCATTGTTAAAAGTGTTCAAACAAATCCAGAGTGATCAAAAGAAAGATTAAGAAATATTATTAAAGATAGAAATGATTGAACTATCTCTCGTCAAAGACTTTGAGGTGTTCCAATTATAGCTTTTTTTGATAAAGAAAAACAACCTCAATTAACAAAAGAAATTGTTGATTTTGCAATTGAAGTAATCTCTAAAAAAGGAACAAACTCATGATTTGAATTACCAGCAGATGAATTTTTACCAAAGCAATTTAGAGGACTTGGTTGAACTAAAGAAACAGATATTCTTGATGTTTGATTTGATTCAGGAAGTTCAAATTTAGCAATGGAGCAAAATTTTAATTTACAAAGACCATTTGATGTTTATTTAGAAGGAAATGACCAATATAGAGGGTGATTTAACTCATCTATGATTAACTCTGTAATATTTGATGGAAAACCTGCTTATAAACAATTAATTACTCATGGAATGACTAATGATGAAAAAGGTAAAAAAATGTCTAAATCAATTGGAAATACAATTGATCCTTTAGAAATAGCAAATGATTTGGGAGCAGATATATTAAGACTTTGAGTCTTTTCAACAGATTTTACAGATGATCAAAGAATTGGAAAAGATATATTAAAACAAGTATCAGAATCATATAGAAAAATTAGAAATACTATTAGATTTATGTTATCTAATTTAGTTGATTTTGATCCTAAAAAAGATTATCAAAAACAACTAGCAGATGTTGATAAATTTGCATTAAACAATTTAACTTTAACAAAAACAAAATTCTTTAAAACTATGGAAAGTTACTCATTTAATAGTGGTTATAAAATAATAAATAATTATGTAGCAAATGATTTATCATCATTTTATTTAGATTTTATAAAAGATATTATCTATGTTGAAGCTGCAAATTCCACAAGAAGAAGACAAGTTCAAACAGTTATGTATGAACAACTTTGAGCATTACTTGATATGTTGAAACCAATTTTAATTCATACTGTTGAAGAAGCATATCAACATATTCAAAATATAGAAAAAGAAGCATCAATTCACTTATTAGATTTAAGAGAACAAAATTTTGTTCAATCAGAGGAATTTAACTCTAAATGACAAACTGTTTTAGATTTACGCGATGATGTTAACGAAGCTTTAGAAAAAGCAAGAAACGAAAAAATTATTAAAAAGGGATTTGAAGCAGTTATTAGTTTAGAATTAAAACAAGAATTTGATTTTATTAAAGAAATTGATGATTTACATCAAATTTTAATTGTTAATTCAATTAAATTTTTAAATTTTAAAAATGAAATAAATTCTAAGGTTGCAAATGTTAGTGTAGAATTAAAACAAGGGTTAAAATGCCAAAGATGTTGAGCTATTTTTGATGAATTAAAAGAAGATATTTGTCAAAGATGTTTCGATGTAATCAATTAAGGTGTGATAAAAAATGAGAGACTTTATTTTTAACATTAAGTCATATTTAAAAGAATATAATTATATCTGAAAGTATAAATTAATATGATGCTTACCACTCATAATTTTTTTAGCAAGTTTAGATTGAATAAGTAAAGCAATTGTTGTTAAACAAATGGTATTGGATGGAGCTGGAGTTACATTTATTCCTAATTTTATAGGTTTTCAATATGTAATAAATCCCGGAGCTGCTTATGGTATGAACGCAGGGAACTTAAGTTTGGCAATATCAATAGCTGCTCTTGTAACACTATTTTTAATAGGTGTATTTATTTTTATAAAAAATAAATACTGATTAATACCAATTAATTTAATGGTTGCAGGAAGTGTTGCAAATTTATTAGGTAGAGCTTGAGCACCAGCTACTAATAAAGGGATAAAAGGTGGAGTTGTTGATTTTCTTAAGTTTGAATTTAGTTTTTTTGGATCAGATAGTTATATTTTCAATTTAGCAGATGCATGAGTCTCTATTGCTGTGGGAATAATTATACTTATCTTAATTGTTTATGTTATTTTAGAGATTATAGAACTTGTGATGAGAAAAAAAGACAAAGATAAATATGAATTTTACTGCGATATTCAGAATAGAAAACAAATTCTTTTTGAAGTATATTATCAAAAATTCAATTTTAAAAAAGAAGAAAAAATGACATATAAACAATATTTGAAAAGTAATCAAGAACTTTCAAAAACATGAAAAGAATATAAGCAAAAGGGGTAAATTATGGAACAATTAGAAATTAAATTAGAACAGGATTTAGGAAGATTAGATAAATTTTTAACAGATTACCTAAAAAAAGATTATGATTTTTCTAGAAGTTATGTTCAAAAATTAATTGAATCTAATGATGTTCTTGTAAATGATCAAACAGTTAGTGTTAAATATAATCTTTTAAATGGAGATACTATTAAAATAAATTTAAAAGAGCCTGTTGAATTAACAGCACAAGCTGAAGATATTGATTTTGAAATAGTTTATGAAGACAAAGATTTATTAGTAGTTAATAAACCAAATGGACTTGTAGTTCACCCTGCTGCAGGAAATCCCAATGGAACTTTGGTAAATGGATTATTATTTAAAATTAAAGATTTATCTTCAATTGGGGGAGTATTGCGCCCTGGAATAGTTCATAGACTTGATAAAATGACAACAGGATTAATGATTGTTGCAAAAAATGATAAATCTCATAAAAAACTAACTGAAATGTTGGCAAATAATCAAATTCATAAGGAGTATATCGCTTTAGTTCATGGTATTATTGAACCAAATGCTGGAAAAATTAATGCTCCAATTGGTCGTCATAAGGGTGATAGAAAAAAAATGACAATAACAGATATTAATTCAAAACATGCAATTACAAATTTTAAAGTTTTAGAGCGTTTTGAAAATCATACAAAAATAAGTTGTATTATTGAAACTGGAAGAACTCATCAAATTAGAGTACATTTAGCTTATATAAAACATCCAGTTGTTGGAGATCCACTTTATGCATTTAAAGAGGATATGAAAGATGAGTTTGGTCAATATCTACACTCTTATAAGCTTGCATTTAATCATCCGATAACTAATGAAAAAATTGAATTAATAAGTGAGTTACCAAAACAATTTAATGATAAAATCAATATGTTTAAAAGAATAGGTGAGTAGTTATATATGGCAAATTTCAATGAATTAAAATTAAGTTTAGTTCACTATTTTGTTAAAGTTGAAAAATATAAAGCTTTGGAAAAGTATAGCAATGATTATGCTTCATATTTAGTTAATCCTAAAGCTGAATTCAAAATAATTAGAGTAACTGTGGGTTCACCTGTTACAACTGATAAAAACTTAGGCGAAATAAAAGATACTTTAAAAAAACAAAAAAGAGAAAAAATTGACATTTTAAATATTGCTTTAAGTGATCAAGATATAGATATTGCTTTAGAAGGAACAACTTTTAGTGTTTCTAATTTAGAAAATATAAAAGTAAAATTAAAGCCATATTTCTCAAAAATTGATTCTTTAAAAGAACCTGAAAAAGAAGAAGAGGATGAAAGAATCTCTGATGAAGAATTAATTGAAATTCTTCAAAATCCTTCAAAATCAACAAATTTAAAATTTAAAAAAGCAGTTCAAAGAATGAATAAAAATAGTCCTATTTCTATAATTTTATCTAGTATTTTCTTTATACTTCCAATTGTTACAACAATACTATATTTTCTTTGATTTAATCCTTTAGATTCAAGAATAGCAGATTTATTTTTTGGTGCAACAAATAGAAATTTAACAATAACTGGTGGTCAGTGGTGAAGAATATTTACATATGGATTTACAGTTCTTTCAGCTGGACTTCCAATGGCTATTTTTCAAATTATATTTATAACTTATGGAACAATTAAAATTGCAAGATATACTGAAGGACTTGTAGGTTCTTTTAGATTTGCTCTTGCAATATTTATAACTTATCCATTAACAGGTTTTTTTGTAAGTGCAACTATTCCATCTGAAACTGCAATTTTTTCAGGGGGAATAGGATTTATGGCAAGTGTAGTTGGAGTGCTTGGGGTAACTACTTGAGATAAAAAAAGAGAACCAATTCAATTATTCTCAAAAAATAGATTAATTTTTCCAATAATATGTTTAATTTTTTATCCACTATTTTCACAACAATTTCATATATATATTATGATAATTGCTTCAGCTGCTATATCTTCAAGCATTTATTTATTATCAATTTATAATAAGCAAAATATAGATAAATTAATAATTTTACCAATAGTAATACTAATATTTGCATTAGTTTTACCATTAACTTTAACTTTTATTAATTATTATATGCCAGCACATGATTTGTTATCAGCACGAGCTTTATCTGTTTATGTTCATAAAAACTGAATGTCAGCAGATAGTGCAAATAAAATATTTCAACGAAATGGATGAAATTGATTTATGAATTCAGATGGTACTATTATTAGTTGGAGTTAGAAAAGTTTATGAAAAAAAGAAAAGATTATATAGATTGAGATACATATTTTTTAGCAATGGTTCAATTAAATGCAATGAGAAGTAAAGACCCAGTAACTCAAGTTGGATGTGTTATTGTAAATGATTTAAAACAAGTTATTTCAACTGGTTATAATGGTTTGCCAAGAGGATTAAATGATGATAATTATCCTTGAGCAAGAGATGGAGAGTTGGAAAATACAAAATATCCTTATATTGTACATGCAGAATTAAATGCTATTTTGTCTTCAAAAGAATCTGTAAGAGGAGGTATAATATATACAAATTTATTTCCTTGTAATGAATGCTCAAAAAGTATTATTCAATCAGGAATTAAAAAAATAATATATTCTTGTGATAAATATGAAGATACAGTGCATAATAAAATAGCAAAAAAAATGCTTAAAGATGCAAAAGTTGAATTAGTTTTTAAAAAAGCAGTTAAAGTATCATTAAATTAGTTTAAAAAGTTATTTTATTTTTCCTTTTTTAAAATATAATATAAATTGTGTTAGTTTACTAGCACTCTGTATTTCAAACATTAATTTATTAAAGTAAATTAATATTCTTAATGCGTCCATCGTTAAGAATATAAAAAACCCATTTTAAAATGGGTTTTTTATATTTTACTGTTGAAATGTAATTTTGTAAATTTATCAACAATATCTTTTTTTTCTATTTTATATCTATTAACATAATCTTTTACATGATTATTAGCTCCTAAAGGTAGTTTTACTTGAAATTCTTTCTCTAATCTTTTAATTTCTTTTAAAAAATGATAACGAGCAATAATACTTGCACAAGCCACTGATATATATTTTGATTCTGCTTTAGTTTCAAAATAGATATCTTTAATTACAACTTTTTGATCTAGTAAATATTTATAGTAGTTTTTTTCATCTACAAATTGATCCATTATTATTTGTATATCCTTTAGATTTATATTATTTTTAAGTAATTTCTTTAAAGCCTGATTATGGCATATTGCTTTTAATTTATGAGTATTTTTGTAAATATCATATGCTTTATTATAATTTGAATTATCAAGTATATAAACTTCTCAAATAACTTTGTCTTTTATTTGTTCAAATAAGTTAATTATTTTTAAGTCAGTTATTTTTTTTGAATCTACTATTTCTTTAATTAATAAAGGATATTTTTTTAGAAAGTCTTTTTCTACAAAAGCACAACAAGTTATTAAAGGTCCAAAGAAGTCTCCAACTCCAACTTCATCACAGCCAATATTTGGTAGTTCTATTATTTTTTTAACTAAAGTAGACTTATTTTTGTCAGAATCAGAGTTTAATAAATATTTACTTGCAAATTCTTCTATTTTCTCACCTTGTAATAATATTGTATTTGTTTTGTAAATATTAACTACAAGTCCGTATGGAAGTTTGAATAAATATTTTATACTTTTATTTTTAGAAGTATATAAAAAGTTTTGATTTTCATTAACAATTTTGTTTATTACTTCTTCATTTACTCTTTTAAAACTTTTATTATTCATATATTTATTACTCCTTCAAAATAAATTATAAAGTAAAATATGATTTAAGTTTCAAATAATAATATTGGTATAATAAATTATAGTATGATGGGAGGAAAAGCAAATGATTAATATAGGGCCGTGATGACTATTTGATATAATGGCTTTTTCTATTATAATTGGCTGCACTGTTTGGGGAATTAAAAGAGGTTTTTTAGCAACTTTTTATTTACTTCTTTTACAAGTTATAGCACTTATAATCTTAATGTTTGTCCCAGCACTTTTAACTAATGCTTTAAATCCAACTTTTATGAAATTATGAGTAAAATCTGGTTTTGTTGATGTTTTTTCTTCTCTTGGTGTAACACTTGGTAACTTTATTTCAGGTCTTTTACCAGGGTCGACAAACCTACCAATTGATGGATCAGGAACAGGTTATGAGATTTTAAAAGTAATATCAGCACTTGGAATATATGTCTTTTTTAGTATATTTATATTTATATTTGTAAATATAATTGGTTTAATTTTTTACAGAGCTTTTAAAAGAAAAATGAGCAAAGTTAAAATTATTGGAAGTGTAGATACATTAATAGGAGCTTTTAATGGTCTTGCTTTAGGAATGACTTTATCAATGTCTGTTAGTTTTATGGCTAGTTTTCCTTTATTTCAAACAGAAAATCAAAGAATAGGGTTAATGGATTATTCAAATATGACAGAAGAACAAATTAAAGATAAAGTTCTTAATGGAAGCGCATATAAAAAATATTCTTTAGCAAGAAAGATAAGCTCACCAATGCCTGCAATTCCAATCTTTGGATTTACATATACAAACTCTTGTATTACAAAATATGTCTTAGATCCACTTATGGTTATTTCTTCTCAACTAATTGCAGATAAATCAACAGATAATTTAAAAGACTTTTTTGTGGTTTATGAAGATTTATTAGCAAAAGGTTATTCAACTACAAATCCACTTGAAACACCAGTATCAACTTGTATTGAAGTAATGCCAAAAGATTCAAGATCTCTTTTCAGATTAACAACAGAGATGATGTTAATGGGTACAGCTATATTTGTAAATGATACAACTACTACAAAAACTGAAGTTACAAGTGTTCAATTAATCAATGCTTTAGATAAATATTATTTATCAACAAATCATGATAAAGAAAAATTACATGAAGGGTGATTAAACGAAAGTGAAATGATTAACTTTTATAAATGAGTTAGTGAAAGTCCAAATACACAACAAGATACAAGAGTTAATCCATTTATTAAATTAGCAGATAATATTGATGAAAAATGAAAAGCAACGGGTAAAACGACTCAAAGACATATGTCAACAGTTTTAAGAGATCCAAAATTGACTTATAACTTCTTTAAAAGTTTAAATTATGTAAATGCAACAACAAGAAATAATTTAGATACAATGCCTTATTTATCAACAATTTATACAGCAAATTATTTAATTGATGGATTAGAAATAGTGCCCTCAGGTGAATTAAAACTTGGAGAATTCTATGGTATTGATGCACTACCTTCTAGACTTGCAAATTTTGCAACACGAGCAACTTTTGAAACTAAAAATAATGTAGAAGATATTGAACCAGAACAACAAAAATGATGAAAAGATAACTATAAAAATAGTTATTGAATTCAATACTACTTTGATTTTGCAAAAGGATATTTTAATTAATTATGGCAAAAATAGGAATAGATATTGTTGAAAATAAAAGAATTAATTTAAATGATAAATTCTTAAAGAAGTTTTTGCATGAAAGTGAATTCATTTTGCTAAATAAATTGCAAAGTCAAGAAGCAAAAACTCAATTTGTAGCAGGAAGATGAGCTGCAAAAGAAGCATTAATAAAGTGTCTTGAAAAAAAAATAGTTTTAAATTCAATTAATATTATTTATGATAATGAAAAGCCAATTATTGAAAATCAAGAATATAGAAATATAGAAATATCAATAAGTCATGAACAGAACTATTCAGTTGCAGTTGCTCTAAATTTATAAAAACCACAGTATATTTTGTGGTTTTTATTTTTTTAACTAGTTATAATCTTAGAAGGTGATAGTATGAAACAATATTTAGACTTGGTAAACGATATTTTAAAAACTGGAGAAAATAGAGAAGATAGAACTAATACAGGAACTATTTCGAAGTTTGGAACTCAATCAAGATATGATTTAAGACAAGGATTTCCTCTTGTTACAACAAAAAAAGTTTTTTTTAAAGGAATAGTTCATGAGATTCTTTGATTTATTAGTGGAGATACAAATATAAAGTATCTTGTTGATAATAATGTCAATATTTGAAATGAATGACCTTATGAAATCTTTAAAAAGCAAAAAGATTATAAAAATGAAACTTTGCAAGAATTTATCGATAAAATTAAAAATAACTCTGATTTTGCTAAAAAACATGGTGATTTAGGACCTGTTTATGGAAAGCAATGAAGAAATTTCAATGGTGTAGATCAGTTTAAAAATTTAATCAATGATATTAAAAAGAATCCATATTCAAGAAGACATATAATATCTGCTTGAAATCCAGCAGAAGTTAATGAAATGGCTTTACCTCCATGTCATTCTTTATTTCAATTTTATGTTTCAAAAGACAAATTCATAGATTTACAACTTTATCAAAGAAGTGGAGATATTTTTTTAGGAGTACCTTTTAATATAGCAAGTTATTCTTTACTTTTAGAATTAGTAGCTATTGAATGTGATTTAAAACCAAGATATTTTATTCATACAATAGGAGATGCTCATATTTATTCAAATCATATTAAGCAATTAGAATTACAATTAACAAGAGAACCAAAAAAATTGCCAACTTTAAAAATTGATACAAAAAATAAATCAATTTTTGAAATAAAATTTGAAGATATTTCTTTAGAGGGATATGAAAGTCATCCTATAATTAAAGGAGCAGTGGCTGTTTAATGATTTCACTTATTTGAGCTCAAACAAAAGATGGAGTTATTGGTAAAAATAATAAATTACCTTGAAATATTAAAGAAGAAATGCAACATTTTATAAATTATACAAAGGGAAAAACAATCTTAATGGGTAGAAATACTTGAGACTCACTTTCTGTTAAACCCTTACCAAATAGAAAAAATATATTAATTACTTCAAGAAAATTGGAAAAGAGTTATAATGATATTGAATTGTCTAATAAATTAGAAGATTTTCTAGAAAAGTATAAATCCATTGAAGAAGAACTTGTCATTATTGGAGGTTCTCAGATTTATGAAACTGCACTTAATTATGCAGATAGATTAATAATCAGTGTTATTAAAAAAGACTATCAAGGAGATACTTTTGCTCCACAATTTGATAAGTCACTTTTTAAAATTACAAAGCAAATGGATTTTGAAGAATTTGAAATCTATTATTATGAAAGGTATTAAAAATGGAACAATTAGAATTAGCAAAAGAAAAAAAAATAAGTGATAAAAATCAAGAAGAAAAAAAAGACAAAAAGGAAATGGCACATGTAAGTAAATGAAGATTATTTACTAATGCATGAAGTATTTGAAGAGTTACAGCCAAAGCTAAAAAAGTATCAAAAAAAATAAAACAAGACCCAAATTTATATTCAGAAGAGTGAAGATATAATTGAGTTAAAAAGAAGAGTAGAAAAGTTCTAAAAATTGCTAATGTTCAAGTAGATGTCATTGGCATTGAAAATTGATTAGATAGAGGTATTGTTTTAGCACCAAATCATCAATCAAATTTAGATTCAATTTTAATGATGGCTATAAACGACTTTTCTTTACAACAACCAATTGCTTTTATTGCAAAGCAAGAATTATGAAAAACAAAAATATTTAGACACTTTATGAATTTAATTGATAATGTGCCTTTAGATAGAGCAAATCCAAGAAGTGCGCTAAATGCTATGAAAGAAGCAAAAATATTAATTTCTGAATATAAAAGAAGTTTAGTTATTTTTCCAGAGGGAACAAGAAGTGCTAAACAACAACCAAATGAATTTCAACCAGCAAGTATGAAATTAGCTCAAATGGCATATGTTCCAATTGTTCCAGTTTCAATAATTGATTCATACAAATTATTTGAAAAAAGACCGAGAGGAAGATTTCATATTAAAGTTGTTTTTGGAAAACCATTATTGCCAGAAAAATTTATATCGCTTAAAACAGAAATGCTAACTAAAAATGTTCAAAAAGAAGTGGAAAAAAATATTGAAGCTTATAAAAATTGAGATCCAAAAGCATTAGGAATAAAACCAAAAAGAATAGATAAAAAAAATAGAGTCGCATATTACTAGTTTTTTATTAAAACGGAGATAAAGATATGAATTTTGTAGATATTATAGAAAAAAAGAAAAAAAATATAGAATTAAGTACTCAAGAAATTTATTGAGTAGTTAATTCTTTTGTTAATAATTCATTAAAAGATTATCAAATGTCAGCTTTTAATATGGCAGTTTGATTTAATGGAATGTCAACTAAAGAAATTGCTTCATTTACTCAAGCAATGATTGATTCAGGTATAACTTATGATTTAAGTGAAGTTAAAGGACTAATAGCTGACAAACATTCAACAGGGGGAATTGGAGACAAAACAAGTCTAATTTTTTCACCTTTAGTTGCAAAGTTTGGAGTTAAAGTTGCTAAACTTTCAGGGAGAGGATTAGGACAAACTGGAGGAACTATTGATAAATTAGAAAGTTGTCCAGGATGAACTGGTGAAATATCAGATCATAGATTTAAAGAAATACTAAATGAAATTGGTATTTCAATTATGAGTCAATCAAGTCAAGTAGTTCCTGCAGACAAAAAGCTTTATGCTTTAAGAGATGTTACAGGTACTGTAGATTCAATTCCACTAATAGCTTCAAGTATTATGTCAAAAAAATTAGTTATTCCAGCAAATAGCATTATTTTAGATGTAAAAATGGGAAGTGGAGCTTTTATGAAAGATTTAGACAAAGCTGTTGAACTTTCAAAAACAATGATAGGTATTGGAAAAGAGCATAACAGAAATGTTAGTGTAATGATTACAAATATGGACAAACCATTGGGAAGAGCAATTGGAAATGCAATTGAAGTAAAAGAAGCATGAGATACTTTAAATGGTAATGGACCTTCTGATTTAGAAGAATTGTGTGTAACTGCAGCTGGATTGACTTTAGTGCAAAATGAAGTTTTTAAGGACTTAAAAACAGCTAAAGAAGAGCTTTTAAAGGTATTAAAAGATAAAAGTGCTGCACACTTGTTAAAGGACTTTATAGAGGCACAAAACGGCAATTTTGATGTAATTATTGATTATGATAAAAATTTCTCAACAAAACATGTTATTGAAGTTTTTGCTCAAAAAGAGGGTTATGTTTCATTTGTTTCAGCAGATCAATTAGGATATCTTTCAATGTATTTAGGAGCTGGAAGAGCAACTAAAGAAGAAGAAATTGATTTTTCTGCAGGAATTTATTTAAATAAAACAACTAATGAATTTGTAAAAAAAGGAGAAGTTATAATGACTCTTTATACAAATAGAGATAATGTTGAAAGTTTTAAACAAAAAGCAGAAGAATTAATTTTAATAAAAGATAAAAAAGAAAATGAAGAATTAATTCTTAAACTTTTAACTAGTTAGATATCTATTATATTTAAAAAATTAACTTTTAAATATTGAAATTTAAGAGCATTTAAAATATAATTTATTTGTCTGGAATAGTTTAAAGCATTAGCCCATGATGTTTATTTAGCCCTATCAAATGAACATAATATTTAGATTTATAATATGTAAAGTATTGACTATTCTAGATTTATTAATTAAGTACTCCGCCCAGAGTGCTTTTTTTATTTAAAAATGAGAGATTTTTAATATCTTTTTAAAATATTTATAAAAAATCATTGACTTTAACTTAATATTTTTTGTATAATTGAAAAGGTTCTTACTTTTGTAGAAAAGGATAACTGCTGACTTAGCTCAGTTGGTAGAGCAATTGACTAGTAATCAATAGGTCGAAGGTTCGAGTCCTTTAGTCAGCACCACATTATTATTTAAGGGGAGTTAGCGAAGTGGCTAAACGCGGGTGGCTGTAAACCATCTCCTAACGGTTCGGCGGTTCGAATCCGTCACTCCCCACCAGTTATTGGGCTATAGCCAAGCGGTAAGGCAAGGGACTTTGACTCCCTCATGCGCCGGTTCGAATCCTGCTAGCCCAGCCATTTATTTTAGTAACGTCTCGTTAGCTCAGTCGGTAGAGCAACTGGCTTTTAACCAGTGGGTCATAAGTTCAAGTCTTATACGGGACACCATTTTTTTATTAACCCCAGGTGGCGGAATAGGTAGACGCACTGGACTTAAAATCCAGCGACTTTAAGCGGTCGTGCCGGTTCAAGTCCGGCCCTGGGGACCATTATTAAGGACTTGATTAAGAAAGCACTCTAAAGAGTGCTTTTTTTCTTTTTGAAAAATAACTAGATATAAAAATAAGTTTTGCATTTTTTGAATCTGTAAAACTTATTTTTTAATTAATTTTGCATTGCTTAATTTTATCTAGAAATTATGAAATGAATTTTTTTGAGTTTATATCTGTCATTATTTTTACATTTGGTTCTTTTCTTAAATAACCCTTAAAATCAACATACATTGTACCTACACTTATTTCCTTTTGTGTATCAATTTCAACATATGCTTTTTCAACTATAAATAACTCAGGATTTAAAATATATGCTATTGTACAAATATCATACATTTTTAATCCATTATTAAAACCATCACCACGATATTTTTTAAATAAGGAATAAAACATTTCTCCAACTTGATTTATTTTTTACTTATTTCTATTTCTATTTATTTTATTATATTATTTAATATTTCCTTTTTTTACAATAAAGCTTTTCCAAAATTAAAAGAATAAGATTAAGTTTGTTAATAAATAAAAAGGTAGGAAAGAAACTTAAAACTAATAACTAAAAAAATAAAAAACTCCTTAATAGGAGTTTTTTATTCTAGATAATTGTATTAGTTAAGTAATCAATTAAAAGATTATCACTTATTGAATAATTTACTGATTTAGCTTTATTGTTACTTTTAACTTTAGGGTTAGTTTTAGTATTGGCTTTAGCCTTAGTTTTAGGTTTATTTTTTGTTTCTCCACCAGATCCAGTTTCTCCACCAGATCCAGTTTCGCCTCCACCAGAGTTTAATCCTGTATCTACTTTTTTAATAATTTCAGCTTCTTGTTCTCCGTTATTCATTGCAGTTATTAAAGGATCAAATAAATCATCAAGTAAAGTTTCAGTTCATCCTCCAGCAGATTGACTGCCAAAACCACTTTGTCAAGAAACTAATTTACCATTTCTAACTAATATAAACATTGGAAATCCCTGAGTTGCATCAAGATTAAAGTATTTTTTTACTTTTGCTTTAGCTAATTTTGTTGCTAATTTATCGCTCATATTATCGCCAATAGTATATTGTTTTTTATAAATCTCAGTTACTTCATCAATCATTCAATTTAGAATATTTTTTGTTCACTTTTCAGTAAATTTACTTTGATATTCTTCTGTTTTAAATGTTCTTAAATTAACATCATTGTTTAATTTTTCACCATATGCAATAAGTGAATCTGGATTTTCAGATCCTTGTTGATTTACAACTTTTTGGTTATAACTTGTATTTAACTCATTAATTTTATCATTAAATTTTTTATCGTATTTTTTTTGTACGAATTCAAAATCTTGACAATGTGGACAGTTATCTGCTCCTATATATAAAATGAATGATTCTTTATTATCAATTCATCCTTTAAATTCTTTATAATTTTTATTTGAACTACAAGAAACAACAGTTAAAGTTGATGTTCCAACTAGTGTTGTGGCTGAAATTACGCTAAGTAATTTTCTCACTTTAATCACTCCTAATTTACTATTATTATTTTACACATTTTTTTTAAATAAAATTTTATTTTATTTAAAAAAATAAAGTTCAAAAATAATTTATGTAAAATTGATATAATTATTTAAATTATTGAGATAAATAGAGGTTTTATACATGGAAAAAAAATATACAAAATTTGCAGAAGTTTTTAAAACTCTAGCAGATCCAACAAGATTAAAAATTATTAATATGATCTGCGATTGTGGATGTAATAAATGTGCTCAAAATATATTAGATAACTTAAACATTACTCAACCAACTTTAAGTTATCATATGAAAATGTTAGAAAAAGTTGGGATTTTAAATTCTACAAAAGAAAAAAACTCAAAGATATATAAAGTAAATCAAGAAATGATAAAAGAAATAAACAATTTTATAGGTTCAATACAAGAAGAGAAAAAACTAATGAACTGCTCAAATTGTAATAAATAAAAAATAGAGCTATATAAACTCTATTTTAAAAAATTTTTATTAGCAATTTGAACAAGTACAATTTGAACAAGTACATACTTCACAATTACATGCTGAAGAAATTTTATTCATAGTAATCCTCCTTAAGATAGTTATCTATATAGACATCTATCTATATAGATAATACTACAAATTAATCTTTTTTTCAGTTTTTTTTAAAAAAAATTATTATTTATAGTAAAAAAATGAGTATTCTTTTATATTTTTTGGTATTATTATTTTGCTTATTATCTTAATCAAAATTATCAAGGAGGCTTAAGAATATGCGTGAAGGAGTTATTTTACGTTGTGCAACTTGTAAAGAAGAAAATTACATAGCAAAAAACGATAAAAGAAAAGATAAAATTGAAGTTAAAAAACATTGTTTTAAATGTAATTCACATCAAGTTCACAAACAAAAAAAATAGAGAGAATAAAAAATACTTTTTATAAGGTTTTTTACTCTCTTTTTTTGTATAGTATTATTAAAAGGAGTTCAAACGTATGAAAAAAGAAATACTAAATAAAATTTTAAAAGAAAATAATGCAGATGCAATTTTATTGTATTCACCTCAAAATAGATACTGATTTTCTAGATTTCACTCATCTCTTGGATATCTTTTATATACAAGTGAAAAATCATATTTATTTGTTGATGGAAGATATATTATAGCTGCAAGAAACTCAAAATTATTAAATAATATTGATGAAATAATAGAATTTGGGAAGTTATATGAATTAATTAATAAAGAAATATCAAATAATAAAATAAAAACAATTATTTTTGAAAGTGATTGAGTTTTTGTTAAAGATTCACAAATTTTCCAAGAAAAACTAAATGCACAAATGGTAGGTTATAATTTTGATGCAATTAGAATGGTAAAAGATCAATGAGAAGTTGAACAAATTAAAAAAGCATGTGATATTACACATAAAGTATTTTTGGAAGTTTTAGATTTTGTTAAACCAGGAATGAGTGAAAAAGACTTAGCTAGATTTGTAAGTGATTCATTTTTAAAAAATGGTGCTGAAAAACTAAGTTTTGACACAATTGTGGCAAGTGGTAAAAATGGAAGTATGCCTCATGCTGTTCCAACTGATAAAAAAATTGAAACTGGGGATTTTGTAACTCTTGATATGGGATGTTACTTTAATGGGTATTGCTCTGATCAAACAAGAACTTTTGTAATGGGAAATACTGATAATACAAAGTTAAAAGAAATTTATGAAATAGTTTATAATTCACAACAATTAGGAATTGAAAGTATCAAACCAGGAATTAGTGGAAATGAAGTACACAAAATTTGTTATGACTATATTGAAAGTAAAGGCTATGGTAAATATTTTACTCACGGAACTGGACATGGTTTAGGAATTGAAATTCACGAAGAGCCTTATAACTCAGCAGCAGGTAATAAAATTTTACAAGAAGGTATGTGCGTTACTGTTGAACCAGGAATTTATATTCCTGAAATTGGGGGAGTAAGAATTGAAGATGATATCTTAGTTACTAAAAATGGATATGAATTTTTAACTACTCCATTAAGAGAACTTCAAATAGTAAAATAAGAGAGGTTGAAATTATCAAAAAATTGGAACATATAGCTTTTATTCTTGATGGAAATGGAAGATGAGCTAAGGCAAGAAAAAAACAAAGAACATATGGACATAAAATTGGTATGAAAAATATCTTGCCAACAATTTTAAGTTCAAAAAAATTGGAAATAAAATATATAACAATGTTTTGTTTTTCAACAGAAAACTGAAATAGACCAGATGGAGAAGTAAATTATTTAATGAATTTTCCAAGTGAAATTTTTTCAAAAAAACAACAAGAACAATACGTTAAAGAGGGCATTAAAATTGTTTGAATTGGACGAAGAAGTAAAGTTCCTTTAAAAACAAAAGAAATACTAGAAGAAATAGAAGAAAAAACAAAAAAATGTGATCAAATTGTAGTTCATATTGCCTTAGACTATGGTTCTTTTGAAGAAATAGAAAATGCTTTTAAAATAGTATTTAGCGATATTAATAATAAAAAAATTTTACTTGAAGATTTTACTGTTCAGACAATTTTGGATAATTTATATACAAAAAAAGCACCACCAGTAGATTTATTAATTAGAACTGGTGGAGAAAAAAGATTAAGTAATTTCATGCTTTTACAATTAGCATATGCTGAATTTTATTTTATAGATCAATATTGACCTGATTTTAAAGAAAAAGATTTAAAGTTAGCAATTGAATATTATAATAATAGAAATAGAAGATTTGGAGAAATAAAAAATGAAAACTAATGATAAGAATTTTGAAGTCCCTGATACAGTTGAAATTTCACCAGAAACTGACGATAATATTGGCAAGAATCGTTTTAAATTAGAATCAGCAAAAAGAAATTTAAAAACTAGACTTCTTTCAACAGTAGTTCTTTTAATTTTACTTTTAGGTTTCGTCTGTTCTGGAGCTATTTATACATCTTTAAAGACAGCAAATATAGGTAATCCAGAAATTGCTTCATATTTTTCAATAATTCTAACTGTTGTTTTAACAGGACTTTGTATTTATGAAATGAATAAAGTTATGGGATTTAAATTTTGATATTATCAAGTTTTAATAATTACTATTTCAATATTATTATTGTTATTTCCATCAAAGTATAATTTATATAATTTTTCATTTTATACTGAATTAAGTTTGGAAACATGATTTCAAACATGACAGTTTCCAGTTATTATTACAGTTTATTTATTAATTACAATAATTATTTCTGTTTCAGATAAAAGAATTGATACAAAAAATGCATTGATAAACTTTATAATGACTTTAATAATTATTCTTGCTTTAAAAGCATTTTCAATTACTTCATTGGCACTTGATAATAATTTAGCAAGATTTTCATTCAACACTATTGTTTGAATTTGAATGATGATTATTTTAAGTGATTCATTCCAATATCTTGGAGGTATGAGATTTGGAAAAACTAAATTATGCCCTAGTATAAGTCCTAAAAAAACTTGAGAGGGAGCTTTAATAGGTATGGGAACAGCAGCATTTACTGGAATAGTTTTTGCAATGATTTTTCAATTCGTGAAACCTTTACAGAATTTCCAACCTTTAAGAGAACCAATGCAATCACTTGGAGATAAAACAATAGCATTAGAGATAATTATCTATCTTTTATTAGCAATTGTCTTTCCAATTATTGGTTTATTTGGAGATTTATTATTCTCTTGAGTAAAAAGAGTAGTTAAAATTAAAGATTATTCAAATCTAATTCCAGGACACGGTGGAGCTTTAGATAGAATGGATTCAATTCTATTTTCATTGTTTATATTATTTATCTTTATATCTTGTTTACCTGTTTAGTATGAAAAATATAATATTATTTGGAGCATCAGGAAATATTGGAAAGCAATGTATAAAATTGCTAAGAGAAAATAAAGATAAATATAATTTAATAGCACTTAGTGTGGGGGAAAATGATTCAGAAGTAGAATCTTTTTTGCTTTCTTTTCCAAGTTTGAAAAAGATTTATTCTAAAAAAGAGCTCACTTATTTAAAAATAAAATTTCCAAAAGTTGAATTTATAAGTGATGATATCTTAAATTTATTTAATAATAAGGAAGAAATAATTATTAATGCTTTAAGTGGTTTTTATGGTTTACAAGTAACTTTAAAAACAATTGAAAAAAATTTAGTTTTATTAAATGCTAACAAAGAATCATTTGTAACAGCTGGAAACTTAATTAATCAAATGCTTAAAACAAGTAAAACTAAAATTTATCCAATTGATTCAGAGCATTGTGCTATTTTTCAATGTTTGGAAAAAGAGAATAAACCAACTACTTTATTTTTAACAGCATCAGGGGGAAGTTTTAGAAATTTGACTTTACAAGAAACTAAAAAAGTAACTTTACAAGATGCTTTACAACATCCAAATTGAAATATGGGTAAAAAAATAACAATAGATAGTTCAACAATGTTCAATAAGGCTTTTGAGATATTAGAAGCATATTATTTGTTTGGAGTTAAAAATATAAAAGTTTTACTACATCCCCAATCAATTATTCATTCAATGGTTGGATTTAATGATGGATCAATAAAAGCACAATTATCTGTTCCAGATATGAAACAAGTAATTAACTATTTTTTACATTATCCTAAAAGATTTTCATATTATAAACAAAAAGATATGCAATTTAATGATTTAATTAATTTAGAACTAAAAGAAATTGATCAAGATAGATTTAAACCTATTAAATTTGCTTTAAATTGTCTTAAATACAAAAACTCAAAGTCAATTGCTTTAAATGCTTCAAATGAAGTATGTGTAGATTATTTTTTAAAGGGAAAAATAAAGTTTTATCAAATAACAGAAATTGTGGAAATGGTTTTTAATGAATGTGAAAATATAGAATTAAAAACTTATGATGAAATATTAAAATATGATAAAGCAATAAGAAAAATTACATTGTCAAGAATTGGAGAATAATAAATGAGTGAAGTAAGTAGTGGAATGGTTGTATTAGCTTTTTTTATTGGAATTATAGTTATGTTATTATTAATAACTATTCATGAAATTGGTCACTTGGTTGTGGCCAAAATGGCAAAGGCTTATGTTTATGAATTTTCAATTGGTTTTGGACCAAGACTTTTTGTATTCAAAGGAAAAGAAACTTGAATTTCTATTAGAATATTTCCGCTAGGAGGATATTGTTCAATTGCATCAGATAAAGCAGATCCTCCAAGTGATAGAGAAGATGAAGTGGTTCCAGATGATAGAAAATTAGATTATATTGCAAGATGAAAGAAAATGTTCTTTATTTTAGCGGGACCTTTAATGAATTTATTTATTGCATTATTGTTATTTACAACTATTTTTGCAGCAATTGGAGAAAAGAAAAATGATATGACTTATTTTGGGGCAAACTATGTCCAAGAAGGAATTGCTGCAAAAGCAATTAAAGAGAAAGAAAAGAGTCAAAATATTAATGTTGAATATGTGGGGCAAGATTATGTTATTTGAGGGTGAAAAATGATTTCAGTTCAAAATGAAAAAGATGAAATTTTATTTGACAATATTTGTGATGCAAAGACTACAAAATGTGATGAGAAAATAACAATAAATAGTTTAAATGAACAAAAAGCTGTTGATTATAAAAAGACCGTTTATAATTTTATTGATAATTTAAAATTATCAAAAGATCATGAAAATATAAAAATTCAATTTGCTTACAAAAAAGTCGATAAATACAGTGGATATGCACTGGATAATTACAAAGATGGAGTTATCACTGAATTGCAAGATATTAAAGCTGGTGACTCAGTAGGAATAGCTGCTCCAAATAGAATTTATGAAACTACAGCTCAGGCTTATGGAGCTGGATGAGGAGAAACATTTAAGGCTTCAATTTCAATTTTAGAAGCTCTTGGAAATGTATTTACCGGTAAATTCTCAAATCTTGTAGGACCAGTGGGAGTTGCAAAACAAACTGCAACTCTATTGCAAAGTGCAGATCAATTCTTTATTTATGTAGCAACAATTAGTGCCAATTTATTTATATTAAACTTAATTTTCTTACCACCACTTGATGGATACAGATTATTAGAAAATTTTATTGAAATGATATTAAGAAAAGAGTTACCTTTAAAATATAAAATTTTTGTAAATACAGCTGGAGCAATTTTATTCTTACTATTATTTGTAGTAATTACTATAAAAGATTTTATAGTCTAGCAGAATATAAAAGGGGGTTAACAAAATGAACAAAGAAGTAAAAGATATGTTTGAAAAATTAAATGTTTTTTTAGAAGAATCTGAAGAAGTTTATTTTGATGGAGCTCATTTTTATAAAGAAGCTGAATTTAGTGCCAGTATTAATAAATTGAGAGTTTTTATTAAAATTAAAGATTTTTTACCAATTCATTTATTAAATAAAATTGAAACTATTTTAAATACAAACACTTTAATTCCAACAAAATTGAATTTACTAGTTGATAATAATAATTATTCAAAGGAATTAATATGAAATCATATTGAATATGTTAAAGAGCAAAAAGCAGAGGTTAAAACAGGAACAATTAAAATTCTTTCACCTTCAACTGTTGAGTATTTTAATGAGCACAGAATAGTTATTTTTAATGTCTCTAATGAAACTGAAAAAATTCTTTTAGAAGAACATAAGGATTATTATAAAAATAAACTTTTAAAATATGGTTTTAAAGATATAGATTTAGAAATTAAAGTTAAAAAAAATTCACAAACAGATGTATTAGAACCAATTAGAGAAAAATATGAAAAGGCTTCTAAAATAATTCCAAATCAGCAAAATGAAATGAGTGATTCTAAGCCAAATTATTCTTTGTCAAAAACTAAATATAGATCAAATGAAGAAATTCTAAATAAACCAACTTATGAAAAAATAGTTGATTTAGAAGAAGATGCTCAAAATGTAACAATTCAAGGTGAAGTTATCTCTAAAAATACTCGTAAATCTAAAGCAGGAAGAAATATTTACAATATTGCAATAACTGATGGTACATCATCAGTTATGTGTATTTTTTTCCAAAGAAATAATGACCCAACTTTTTTTGATGAAATAACAGAAGAGACAAAAGAAAGTCTGACAGGTTTTGAAAACCAAATTATAAGAAAAGGAGATTGAGTTTCTTTTAATGGTAATTTCAATTTCTCAACTTTTGATAAAGGATATATTTTTTATATTAATAAATACAAGAAAATTGAATCAAAAAAAACTTATAGAAAAGATGAAGCAAAAGTTAAAAGAGTTGAATTACATACTCACACAAAAATGTCTGTAATGGATGGAGTAAGTAGTGCAAAAAGTTATATTGAAGCTGCCAAAAGATTTGGTTGAAAATCTATTGCTATTACAGATCATTTAAATGTACAAGCATTTCCTGAAGCATACTATGCACTGTTAGATGTTAATAAAGGTGTAGAAGAAGAAAATAAATTAAAACTAATTTATGGTAGTGAACTTGTAATGTTACAAGATGAAGCATGAATTATTAAAAATCCTAAGAATCAAAACTTACGTGAAGCAAAATTTGTTGTTTTCGACTTAGAAACAACAGGTTTATCTCCAGAATATGATGAAATTATTGAATTTGGAGCAAATGTTTATGACTATGCTAAAGGTACTTCAAAAAAATATGATATTTTGATTAAACCAACTAAACCAATATCAAAATTTACAATAGATTTAACTCATATTACAAATGAAATGTTAGAAGACAAAAATTCAATTGAAATTGAGTTTAAAAATATAATGGAAATTATTAAAGATGGTATTCTTATTGCCCATAATGCTAACTTTGACTTTAACTTCTTACAAGCTTTTGCAAGTAAACTTGGCTATGGTGAATTAACAAATACTGTAATTGATACTTTATCACTTTCAAGACTTTTACAACCAAAATTGAAAAATCATCGATTAGGAACTGTTGCTAAAGCATATCAAATTTTATATGATGAAAAAATTGCTCACCGTGCTGACTATGATGCAGAAGTACTTACAAATATGTATGAACATATGTGAAGTGAAGCTAAAAAAATTACTCCAATTGATGTTGACTCAGATTGAAATAAATTTAATAAAAATAAATTTGAGAATGAGAATTTTAGAAGATCTAGAGGTTTTCATGTCAATGTATTGGCAAAAAATCAAGATGGATTAAAAGATTTATATAAGCTAATTTCTTATTCTCATACAGAGAATTTTTTAGGATCTCCAAAAATATTTCAATCAAAACTTTTAGAAATGAGAGAAAAAAATAATATCTTAATTGGTAGTGGATGTGTTAATGGAATTGTTTTTGAATATGCAAGAACAGGAACTTTTAAAATGCTAGAAGAGGCAATTAATCTTTTTGATTATATAGAAATTCAACCATTGAGTGTTTACAAAAAATTATTGCAAACTGATGATTTAACTATGGACTGTTTGAAAAAAGTAATTTTAAAAATAATTGAAGTTTCAAAGAAATTAAATAAAAAAATTATTGCAACAAGTGATGCTCACTATATAGATCCTGAATTAAAACAAATTAGAGATATTTATATAAATACAAAAGGATTGGGAGGAGTTTATCATCCACTTTATGATTTCAAACAAAGAGTAAAAGATAATCCTGATCAACATTTGAGAACAACAAATGAAATGTTAGAAGAGTTTAAATGATTAGAAAATAGTGAATTAATAAATGAAATAGTAATTCAAAACTCATTAGCTCTTTCAGATTTAATTGATAAAAATATAATTCCTATTAAATCTGGTTCATATCCACCTAATATAGAAAATGTGGATAAATTATTAACAGATGAATGTTATAAAAATGCCAAAGCAATTTATGGAGAAGAGTTACCCGAAATTGTTAAAACACGTTTAGAAAAAGAATTAGCTTCAATTATTAAACATGGTTTTGCAGTGGTTTATTGAATAAGTCATTTATTAGTTAAGAAATCAAATGATGATGGTTATTTAGTTGGAAGTCGTGGATCTGTTGGAAGTTCATTTGTGGCAACAACATCTTTAATCACAGAAGTAAATCCACTTAAAGCTCACTATATTTGCACTGAATGTAAATACTCAGATTTTGATACATCTGAAGAATTTAAATGTGGATATGATTTGCCAGATAAAATGTGTCCAAAATGTAATTCAAAATTAATTGGAGAAGGTCATGATATTCCTTTTGAAACTTTTTTAGGATTTGATGGAGATAAAGTTCCAGACATAGATTTAAATTTTTCAGGTGAATATCAACCAATTGCTCATAATTTTACTAAAGAAATTTTTGGTGAAAATAACGTTTTTAGAGCTGGTACTATATCAACTGTTGCTGAAAAAACAGCTTATGGATTTACAATGGGATATTTTGAAAAACAAAATGCTAATTTAGATTTAATTAGAAAAGCTGAAATTGAAAGACTTGCAAGTTTATCAACAGGAGTTAAAAGAACAACAGGACAACATCCAGGGGGAATTATTATTCTTCCAAAAGAATATGAAATTGAAGATTTTACACCAGTAAATTATCCAGCAGATGATGAAACAAGTGATTGAAGAACAACACATTTTGATTTTCACTCAATTCATGATAATTTATTGAAAATGGATATTTTAGGACACGTTGATCCAACTGCTTTAAGAATGTTATATGATTTAACTGGATTTGATCCAATTAAAGTCCCAACAAATGATAAAAAAGTTTACTCTTTATTTTCTGAGCTTTCAGCTCTAAAAATCGATTCACAATCAATTCTTGGAGAAACAACAGGTGCAATTGGACTTCCTGAATTTGGAACTCAATTTGTTAGAAATATGTTAAAAGAAACAAAACCTAAAACATTTGCAGATCTTGTTCAAATTTCAGGATTAAGTCATGGAACTGATGTTTATGTTGGAAATGCTCAATCTTTAATTAAAGATGGTGTTGCAAATATATCTTCTGTTATTGGTTGTAGAGATGATATTATGGTTTATTTAATGTCAAAAGGTTTAGACTCTTCCAATTCATTTAATATTATGGAAAGTGTTAGAAAAGGAAAAGGACTTTCAAAAGAGTGAATTGCTCTTATGAAAAACCACAATGTTCCTGAATGATATATTAACAGTTGTTTAAAAATTAAATATATGTTTCCAAAAGCTCATGCCACTGCTTATGTATTAATGGCTTACAGAGTAGCTTGATATAAAATTTACTATCCAGAAGAATATTATGCTGTTTGATTTTCAACTAGAGCAGATTTCTTTGATTTAGAAACTGCTTTAAAAGGAAAAGAAGCAATTAAAGCATCAATTGAAGATATTAAACAAAGACTAAATAATAAACTTCCAGTTACTGCAAAAGAAATCTCTTTAATCACAGTTTATGAAGTATTATTAGAGATGTTTGCAAGAGGCATAGAAATTAAAAATATTGATTTTAATATCTCAGAAGGTAATAGATTTGTTATTTTTAAAGAGGATAATAAAAAAATATTAATACCTCCATTTAACGTTATTGACTCTCTTGGAGAAGCTGTGGCAAAATCTATTGTTAATGCACGAAAAGATAGACAAATAACAAGTGTTAATGATTTAAAACAAAGAACACAAGTAACACAGACACAAATTGAGATATTTGCAAAACTTAAAATAACTGATAACTTAAAAGATGATGAGCAACTTTCATTTAATTTTTAAATGAAAATCATTATCTTTTTTTAGTTATTAACCTAAAATAATATAAAATTAATTTATAAAAGAGGTAGCTATGTCACTAGAAATTGTAAAAGATAAATATTTAGATAATATAAAAGAAATTCTTAGCGAAAGTGATTTTCTACTTTATGAATTAAATATTGTAAATGATTTTGAATCAACAGTATTACAAGTTTTGGTAGAAAATAAAGATGCTAATAAGAAAAATATGGATTTTGATTTATTAATTAAAGCTAATGAAAATCTTTCTACTTTATTAGATGACATAAAAGAACTTAAAGATCCATATATATTAGAAGTTGCCAGTGCAGGAGCAGAAAGAGTTGTAAGGACATTAGAAATTTTAAAAAGCAATGTTGGAAGTTATTTTTTCTTAAAAACTATTAATCCCATTGAAACTTTTACAGAATTTTCTGCAACATTAACAGAATTTAAAGATGACGAATTTATATTTGATTTCTTTATTAAAGGAAGACCAAAAAAAGTTAAATTAAAATGAGATGATATAGAATTTATTAGATTTGCAATTAAATTTTAATTTTTTGTATTATTTAAACGATTAATTCATTGGTGATAAATTTGAATTATAAGTTTTTAAAGCAAAAAGGAGAAAATGATTGTGGTATTGCAATAAGTTCAATGTTAATAAATTATTATCATAATAAAGATTTTGGAATTGAAGAAATTAAATTTGAAAATTCTTTAAATGATGAAATGTTAAGTTTATATGATATTGAGAATTTATTGACTAAATATAAAATTGAATTTGTATCTTATACATGCAACTTTAATGAACTATTAGAAATAGATATTACAAATCCGATAGTTTTAAATGTTTTAAATGATAATGATTTGGATCATTTTATAATTGTCTATAAAAAACGAAAAAATGAGTTCTTAATAGCTGATCCAAATTTAAATGATTTAAAATGAGTAAGTTGTGATGAAATAAAAAAAATATATCAAGGATATTTATCAACTACAAAAGTATTTGATAAAGTAAATTTTAAAAATAAGAGTCTACTTAATTGATTTACTTTTTTAAAAAAATTTAAACTAGAAATATCATTATTATTTATTGTTTCAATATTGCTTAATGTCTTAATTTTAATTAGTAATAATTTTATAAAAATTTATATGGATAATATAAATTTAAAAAACAATAAAACAATGCAATTAATTTTTTTAACTTTTGCTTTAATTTTTGTAGTTCAAACAATAACTTCTTATTTTATTAATAAAATAATATTTACAATAAAAAATAAAGTTACAAAAGATATATTTTGCTTTTATAAAACCAAACTTGTAGATCTTAATATTGAAAAATTTAACTCTTTTTCAAAAGAAGAATGAATAAAAAAATTATCTTATATAAATTCTATGTCTGATTTTATAAGTCAATGTACAATATCTTTACCATTGGGCTTAACTCTTTTTCTTATGTCTTCATTATTTTTACTTTTAATATCTCCTTTTATTTTAACTTTAGTTTTAGTTCAGAATTTAATTTCTGTTTGCTTATCAATTGTATGTTTTTATTTTATGAAGGAGTTAAAATTAAGAAAAGAGCGAAAAATAATTGAATTTTTTCTTGGTTATAGACAGTTATTAGATGGATTTGAAGAAATAAAATATAAAAATATTGAGCTAGAAATTAAAACTGAAAACTATAAAAATTACTTATCTACTATTAAAGAAACTAAAAATATCTTTAATTTAGATAGTAAGACTCAAGTATTATTTTCTTTAACAAATAAGCTATTTTTTTATTTAATATTTTATATATCAATTATTTATATAAATCAAGAAAAATACTCTTTACCTGATTTACTTTTCTATACAGCAGTTAGCTCATATATAAATATTTTTTTTAGTAATATTGAAAGTTTTATTTTAAATATACAAGAAACATTAATTGCTGATAAATCATTAAATTTTATTTTCAATTCTAAGGATAATAATATTGAATACAAAAAAATAAATAAAATAGAGAATATAACTGCAAAAAATTTATATAAATATAAAAGTGATTCTTGTTTATTAAAAGATTTTAATTTTGAGTTTGATAAAAATACATTTATACATGGGAAAAGTGGTAGTGGTAAAACTACTTTGTTAAAACTTTTATCTGGACATTATGAAAAATATGAAGGGGAATTAATTGTTAATCACAATATAAATTTTAATAACTTAGATAAAAACTCATTTTTGAGTAAAACGATATATTTAGGTCAATATGATTATTTGTTTAATGGAACTGTATGGCAAAATATTCAACAGTTTAAAAATAAAGTAGATTTTCAAATTTTACAAGACTTTCACTTAATCGAAATTTTGGAAAGAAACAATATAGATTTAACAAAAAGAATTTATGACAATGGTTATAACTTGAGCAAAGGTCAAAGACAAATTATTAATTTTATAGCCTTATTTTTTACAAATAAAGACTTGTATCTTATTGATGAACCTTTAAGTAATGTTGATAAACATACTGCTTATTTTCTATTTAAAACTTTTATGGAATATAAAAAAAGTAGCTTAATTATAATGTGTGACCATGATTTAGCTTATTCTAATTTCTTTGAAAAAAGAGTGGAGGTAATCTAGTGAAAAAAGAGTTGAAAATGCTTTATTTTCTTTTAATATTTCTCTTATTATTTTTATTGTCATTAGCTTTGCTTAAAAAGCAACAAACTTTTTATGGATCAGTTTATATACAAGAATATATTGATGAACAAGGAATTATAAAAAAGGATTTGTATTTATTAAGTTCTAAAAATTTGAATATAAGCTTAATTGATTATATAATTTTAGAAACAAATCAAGGAAATATGTTTGTTAATGCTTCAAAACTAGAATATAGTAATTCTTTAATAAAGATTAATATAAACAATATTGGAAGTATTAAATATCCTTCAAATAATGTTTTGATATATGGAGAAAAAGTGTCTCTATTATCTTATTTATTATCAAATATTTTTTAAAACTTAAATAGGAGATTAAAAAAATGGGTGACTTATTAGAATTTAATTATGAAACAAAAGAATCTTTAAAAGAATATGAAAGCTTATTTAGAAATCTTTTAATTTCTACTAAAAAAATATTGGGTATAAAGAAAAATTTAAGTTTGTCTGTAAACTATATTGATAAAGATAAATCAAAAGAAATAAATAAACAATATAGACAAAAAGAGTATGTTGGAGATGTAATATCTTTTCCAATTAATGATGAGTTTGGAATTTACGATCAATTAGATTTCAAAGAGATTGGTGATATTTTTATCACTTTTAGTGAAGCACAAAATAAAGCAAAAAATTACAATCATACAATTGTAGAAGAAATGGCTTGATTGTTTGTACATGGTTTGCTTCATATATTGGGTTTTGACCACGAAACTAATGAACAAGATGCAAAGGAAATGTTTAAATTAACAGATGATATTTTGAAAAGTGAAAATATTAAATATATTATGTCTTTTTAGTGGGATTTTTTTATTTTTTTAGTATTATTTATATAATTAACAATTTGAAGTAAAATTAAAATAAGAATAAAGGTAGTGGAAAAATGAAATTTTTAATAATGTTTTGAGCATTTTTAAATCCATTTTCTTATACAACTTCAACATATGAAGTTATAAAAGAAAATTCAGTAAATAATTTAATTTTAAATACAACTAAACAAAAAAATATAAAAGAGTCAATAACTTATAAAAGTTTAATAGAACCTAATAAGCAAGTTATGTATTATGGTCGTCTTTTAAAATACTATTATGCAAATAGCATAAAAGTAAATGAAGATGATATTAATTCAATAAGAGAAAATATAATGGTAACAGGAAATAAATCAGACATGTATAAAGAATTGACTATTCAAAATATCTTAGCATCAACAATTATGCCAAGTATTTATGGTGCTACAAGTGATGCAGAATTTTTTGCAGAAAGTTTTAGTAAGTGATTAAATACAGATGATGATCTAAAAAATAAAAGTTGAGAAATTACAAATAATTTTTATATAAATATATTGCCTGAAATTATCTCAGTTGGTGGAAGATATAATGATAATTATAAAGAAAATAAAACTATTTCTGATAAAACAGTAGAATTAATTAATTCTGATTTAAATTCAGCTTCAAAAGTAAAATATAATGCAACTTTAAAACAAAAAGAATCTAATTCTTTAAATTTACAATATAATAATGAGTCAGTTATTTGATCTAATAATAATTCACAAAATGCTTTATCAAAGATTAGTTCGCAAATTATTAAAGAATCTCGTGAGGTAGTTCTTTTTAAAGATATAACAACTATTAATGGTATAACTTCTAAATGAATGTATGACTCATATACACCAGCTAGCCAAGAATCAATTGATTCATTTAATAATTTTAATAAAAAATATTTTAATTCATTTGAAGAACTTGATACTAAATTGCAAAATTCTTCTAAGGATATAAATAATCATAGTGCTGTTTGATTTTCATATATTTATGAAAATATGGAGAAAAACTATTTATCACAAACTCCAAATGTAAGAATTGATAATGAAAAATGAACAAAAGACCATACAAATCAATTAAAAGAGCTTACTTTAAAAATGTATAATGCACTTTTTAATTTAATTAAGAGAGAAGAATGAGTTGATAAAATGTTATCTGCTTTGATAATAAGTCCTGATTTTCCATTGATAAGTGATGATGGAACTAGTAGTCAAGGTACTATGGGTTATACTGCTACACAATATAGTCTAGATCCTTCAACCAAAGAAATTGTAAGTACTGAATATGCCTATATTGTAATTACAGGTCCTAGTTTAACTTATAAGAAATTTAATGATCAATATAAAGCAGGATTTTGAAGTAGTCCAAATAAATATAGCGTCTTAATACACGAGATGGGTCATGTTGTTGATGGTTTTGGAAGTAAGTTAAATTTAAAAAGATCAACTAATTATTCAAAATTATTAAATTACAAAAATCTTTACAAAGGCGATTTCTTTGGAGAATACACTTACTCAATATGAAATAACAAATCACTATGAATTGCAGTTGGTTCAATAGCAGCAACAGCAATAACTGTAACAGCTTTTTATTTAATTATTATTAAAGTTAGATCAAGAAAAGTAAAAAAATAATTCAAATGCCCTTAAAAGGCATTTTTTATATATTGCAAATTAAAAGTTAATTAAAGTATAATAAAAGAGCAGAATAAAGGTGTAAATATATGGCAAAAAAGAATGATATTAAAAAGAAAACCAAAGTTGGTACAAGAGTAAAAAATAAATTTGTTAATGCAGCAAGAGGGATTTATACTGCGTTTAAGGAGGAATCAACTTTAATTGTATATTTAATAGTTGTTATTCTTGCAATAGGACTAGGTATTTGAATCAAACTTTCTACTATTGAATGGTCAATAGTGATTCTTACAATTGGAGTGTTGACAGGATTTGAATTTGTAAATACCTCAATTGAAAATTTTGTAGATTTGCTAAGTTTTGAATATAATATTCAAGCAAAAAAGATAAAAGATATTTGTGCTGCAGCAAGTATTATTAATGCTTTACTCTCTGTTGTTATTGGCTTTTTAATTTATTTACCAAAACTAATAGAAACAATTAGTAATTTATTCAATTAGTGAGGAATGAAAATATGAGTTTAAATAAAGATAAAGTTTATAGTGATTTAAAAGAACTTAGAAAAAATGCTTATGCACCTTATTCAAATTTCAGAGTTTCTTGTATAATTTATTTAAAAAATGGTAATGAAATAAAGGGTGTTAATGTAGAAAACGCAGCTTATAATCCTACTATATGTGCTGAAAGGTCAGCTTTAACTCAAATGATAGCACAAGGTTATAATAAAAATGATGTAGAAATTGTAGCTCTATATACAGATTCAGAAGAATTAGGTTCTCCATGTGGAACTTGTCGACAAACACTTTTTGAATTACTTTTAGAAAATCAAGAAATTTGAGTTTATAATAAAAACAAATTTGTTAATTCATTTAAAGTGATAGATTTTTTACCATATGCTTTTACAAGTAAAAACATAAAATAAAAGGGAGATATGATATGTTTTATAGAAGTGATCAATTTTGAAATGAAAAAGGAGCAGACTTTGTTTATTCATATTTAAAATTAGTAAATATTAGTTCATCAAAAGATGAAATTTATGAACTAATTGTTGAAAAAGAATATTTAGATAAAGAAGTAGCAAAAGATTTTGAACCTGAAGTTATTAATTATATAAAAGCTTGAGATACTGTAAGAGAAATAATTTTAAAAATAAAAGAATTTGAGAAAAAGTATCAAAAAAGAGTTGATACACTAATTTTAGATGAGTTTACAATTTTATACGAAAGTGTTCATCCAGAAAGAACATATATTGATATGTTTAAAGGAGAAACAAAAGAAAGTAAATCTTTTTTATCTAAATTAGAAAGAATTATTGTAAAAATGACTAAAGTAGAAACTTTTGACTCTCTTGTTGAATATTTATTAGCAGCAGCATATGATTTAACTGCAAATGATTTTTTAGGAAAAATAACATTTAGATATTTAATCTGACTTGTAGAAACAGTAATGATTTCTAGAGGATATGGGGTAGCTATTTTTGAAGATCAACATGAAATAAAAAGATTATTTTATTTACATGAAAACATAATTCAATTTGTAAAAGAAAATAATAGTAAAAATTTTAGTTTATGTAAAGAATTTAGAGAACTTGTTTCAATTTTTAAGGATAAAATTGAATTTTTCTCAAATCACGAAAAGAAAAAATATATTTTTGAATAAAAAAAGGGGTTATATTTTAAATGAGTAGATATTGAAATAATAATAATTTTTGAATTAATGTTGGATCACACAATATCTTTAATTGTTTAAAGTTTATTGGTGATGAACATTCTTTTGAAGAAATCTTGAATGCAACTAAATTAAAAATAGTTAATAAAACAGAAGATAAAACAGACATAAAAAATAGAAATCTTACTATGTTAATAGATGCTTGATTAGAAGTTAAAAGAATTATTTTAGAAAAAAAGTCTGAAATGAAAAAAAATAAATCAAGTTATCCTCATTGCAAAGTTTTTGATTATAAAGAACTTTATCTAATCTTAAATAAGGATGCTAGAGTTTATGATTTATTTTTAATTGAAAATAAAAGAGAAGATAATGATGTTTATATGGCATTATCAGGTATATTGAAGAAAGTTCAAACATTAAAAAATTATCAAGAAATAATATTAGAATTTTCAATTTTTTTACATGAAAATTATGTTAAGGGAACATTTGGATCAAATACTAAGTTATTTTGTTGATTTTTATTACAAATGGTTTTAATTTTTAAAGGTTTTGGACCAATTATTACCTTGCCAGAAAATTATATTGAAATGGCAGAAATAATCTCAATTTCAAACTCATTAAATGAAGAAATTTTACACTTAAAGCAAAGAGAATGAATTGAAGGAGAAAACTTTAAAAAATTAACTAATCTTTGAATTTTGAAATCTGAAGAATACTTAAAACATATTAAAAAAAATTATGCTTAAGATAACTAGGTTTTTACCTAGTTTTTTTATATAATTTTATATATTATAAAGGAGAAATAAAATGATAAGATGAGATACAATCGTAACAGATGTATTAGCTGCAATTGGTCTAGCTATTATAATTTTAGCTCCTTTAATTTTTTGTGATATTCAAAGAAAGATTTTAAAACAAAGACTTCACACTAGAGTTGATGGAGAAAAGCTATTTGAAAAGCTGAAATATGACTTAAAATTATCACAAATGTCAGGTATTTCTAAAACAAGATTGTATAAAGATATTGACTATGCAAAAACTATTTTTAGAGGTGCAATGGACTATAATTCAAGAGAAGTTGTATGATATTTTAATGAACTATTTGCAAAAAGACATATTAATTCAACAATTAGAAAAAAATCTTGATTGCAAACTGGAATCTGAGTTTTAACAATTTTGGTCATTGGTGGGGGATCTTATTTAGATATATTAGATTGACTTTTTAATATGACAAAAATGAAATCAGATAGTGGTATAGTTTCTATTTGAGTATTATTCTTTTTTGCCAATGCACTTACAAGTTTAGTAAAATATACTGAATTTACCAAAGTAAAAACTGTAATAAATGATCAAGTTAGACAAATTAATTTAACTAAAAAAGAAAAGGTTTGAAAAGATTATAAAATAGTTTATTGAATATCTTGAGGAGCTCCTGTTGTGGGATTTTCATTAATTGTAATTAATATATTTTTTAAATAATAATAGTAGTAATAATTAAAAAAGGTGGTGAGAATATGAGAAAAACAAATTACTTAATAAGAGGAAAAATTGGTGAATTTTTTACAAGAGTTTTTTTAAAGTCTAAACAAGTAAAGATGGTCTCTGAAGGAGATTATCTTGCAAGGTTAAGGTGCTGTTGTAAAGTAATTTATAGTATGCCCATTCAAGTTATTTGAATTGCTTTCTTCTTTTATGCAAGAATTGTAGTTCAAAAATATATGAACAATCCAATAAACTCAATAAATTCACAAGATTTATGATTATATCAAGACCAAATAAATGTTTTAAATACATTTATGTTTATTCAAATTTATCATTTATTTATAATGTCAGCAGTTTTAATTGTTATGTTAAATATGACAATGGGTAAAGGAACCACTATTTTTACAACAATATTTAATATTCTATATATTTCAGAGGGATTGCTTTATGGAAGCTTTTTATTTGTATTAGATTGAGTGGGAATTCTTCATAAATTTCAAGATATTTCTCAGCTTCTTGAAATACTTAAAACACAATGATTGTGAATATTTGCTATTTTTATTGCTTTATTCTCATATGCTCCGTTAAAATCAATTTTTAAAGATATAAATATGTGAAATAGAGAATGAATTAGAATTGAAAGATATAGAAAAACAGAAGATAGAGAAAATGGTTTCATTTTCAAAACATGGGTTACTCCTGGAGAAATTAAAGCAAGAGTTTTGATGATAACTGCTGGATGATTTTTAGTTGTTTCTGCTAGTGTATTTCATCTAATGGATGTTTTTGCATCAACTAATTTTAATGTTGTTAAATATATAATACTTGTTTCAGGATATATCATCTTTTTATCTTCTTATGTCATACCTTATAATAGAATAAGTTTAATATTTTATTGAACAAATCAACTCTTTTTATTTGCATTTATAATCTATGGTCTTTATATGGTACAAAATGTAGCATATCTTTCATCAATGTGATATCACTATTTATATTTAATATTGCTTATTCCTTGAATGTTATCATTAAGCTCGGCAATAAGATATACTTGAACCATAAAGGATAAAGAAGAAATTAAAGCTGTTGCATTAAATATGTTTGAAAATGACGATGATTTTGAAGAATTTATAGAAGAAAAAGAAGTAGAACAAAAGATTAAAGAATCAGAAGATATAATTTAGGAGAAAAGAAATTGCAAAAAATTAAATCAGGATTTATCAGTATTATTGGAAGACCAAATGTTGGTAAATCAACACTTTTAAATACTTTATTAGAAAAAAAAGTATCAATTGTTACAAATAAAGCACAAACCACAAGAAATAGAATAAATGGTATATTGACACATAGTGATGCACAATACATTTTTGTAGATACACCTGGAATTCACAAAGCACAACATGAATTAGGAAGATTTATGAATAAAGTTGCTCTATCTTCTACAAAAGGAGTAGATTTAATTTTATTTTTAGCTCCAGCAGATGAATTCATTGGAGATAATGATAAATTTATTTTAAATGCTCTAAAAGAACGTGATGTTCCTGTATTTTTAGTTATAACTAAAAGTGATCTAGTAAAATCAGATCGATTAGAAACAAAAGTAAAAGAATGAAAGCAACAAGATTTTAAATTTGAAAAAATTTTAACTATTTCTTCTACAATGGGAAATAATTTAAATGAACTTTTAAATGAAATTAAAAGTAGTTTACCTGAAACAGGTATTAAGTTTTATCCTGATGATACTTTTACAGATCAACCAGAACGTTTTTTAATAAGAGAAATTATTCGAGAAGAAATCTTGTTACAAACTGAACAAGAAATTCCTCATTCAGTTGCTATTTTAATTGATAAATTTGAAGAAAAAAAAGATATCATTAAAGTAATTGCTTCAATAATATGTGAAAGACAAAGTCAAAAAGGAATTATTATTGGAAATAAGGGAGATAAAATTAAGTCAATTGGAATTAATTCAAGAGAGAAACTTGAACATTTATTTGATAAAAAATTTTATTTGGAGTTATTTGTCAAAACAAAAGAAAAATGAAGACAGTCAGCTTCACTAATTAAACAATTAGGCTATGATAAGGATAGTTATTAGGTGAAATAAATGGGGGCAATAAAAATAAATGCAATAGTTATTGAATCAACTGATTATGATGACTTTGCAAAAATTGTTAAAGTGTTTAGTAAACAATTTGGAAAACTATCTTTTATTGCTTTAGGTGTGAATAAATCAACATCTAAAAATAAATATTCTATTCAAACTTTTAGTTTAAGTGATTTTGAAATTTTTAAAGCTAGAAAAGAAGAAAAAATAAGTAAATTAAAAACAGGAGTTTTAAAAAAAGACTATTTTAAAATAGCTCAAAATTATAATAATTATATTTATTGTTCAATTATATTTAAAATTCTTGATCAAATAGAACAAATTAGTGATAAAAACTATAAAATTTTTAAGATGCTTATTTTCTCTTTAGAAAATATAAATAATAATAAAAATCCTTTTATAAATTATTTATTTTTTATAACTTATTTAATACAAGAATCTATTCAACCTTTTAGAATTAAAGGTTGTGTAAGATGTAAAAAGACAACAGCACCACTAGTGAGATTTGAATATAGTGAATATGGTTTTGTTTGTAGCAGATGTTTATGACCTGGTGAAAAAGTACAACCAGAATCATTTATTAAATTATTTGCAAATATTAACAGAAAAACAATTCATTTTAATGTAGAGCAAAAGTATTTTTATACAGATTTAATAGTATTGCACAATATTGTTGTAAATTATTATGAAAATGTACTTGGTATTTATATGGGGCCAATAAAATTATTGAAAGAAACTGTTGCTTTAATTGTGAATGAAATAGAAGCAAATAAATATAAATAACACTTATATTGTATTGACAAGAACTAATATATGTTAGAAAATTCCTAAGTATCTCGATATATGCAAACTAGAAGTTTGCTTTTTTTATTGTTAGGAGAGAACCATGAAGATAGAAATAGATAAACTAATTTCTCACTTGAAGTCACAAGGATTTGTATTTCAAGGTTCAGAAATCTATGGAGGGCTTGCCAATTCATGAGATTATGGTCCATTAGGTGCAGAAATTAAAAATAAATTAAAAAAACTATGATGAGATTTTTTTGTAAGAAGAAATGAATATAATATAGGTTTGGATTCATCAATTATATTAAATTCAAAAGTTTGAGGAGCTTCAGGTCATTTAGGTAATTTCAATGATCCTTTAATAGACTGTAAAAAGTGTAAATCACGTTTTAGAGCAGACAAATTAATTGAAGAAAAGTTTACAGAAATGAATGTTGGGGGATGAACAAATCAAGAAATTGAGATGTTCATTAAAGAAAATGAAGTTAATTGTCCTAAATGTGAGTCTAATGATTTTACAAACATTAGACAATTTACATTAATGTTTAAAACTAATCAAGGTGTAGTTGAAGATGAAGCTTCAACTGTATATTTAAGACCTGAAACAGCTCAAGGAATTTTTACACAATATAAAAATTCACAAAGAGCTTTAAGAAAAAAACTTCCTTTTGGAATTGGACAAATTGGTAAATCATTTAGAAATGAAATTACTCCAGGTAATTTTATTTTCAGAACAAGAGAGTTCGAACAAATGGAATTAGAGTTCTTTTTCTCTCCAAATGATTCAAATGACTGATTTGAATATTGATTAGAAAAAGTAAAATTCTTCTTAGAAAAAATAATTCAAATTGATAAAAAAAATTATTCAATAAGAGAACATAACAAAGAAGAACTTGCTCACTATGCTAAAAGAACAGTAGATATTGAATTTAATTTTCCATTTGGAAGAGGAGAATTATGAGGAATAGCTCATAGAAGTGACTTTGATTTAAATCAACATCAAAGTCATTCTGGTCAAGATTTAACATACTTAGATCCAGAAACAAATCAAAAATACTTAGCTAATGTTATTGAACCAAGTGTTGGAGTTGAAAGATTATTATTAGCTATTTTTTGTCAAAGTTATGCTGAAGAAAAAATTGAAAGTGGAGAAAGAGTTGTAATGAAACTTCCTTATAAACTTGCTCCTTATTCAGTTGCAGTTATGCCTTTACAAAAACAACAAAAAGAAAAAGCTAATAAACTTTATAAAGAACTTTTAATTGACTTTGATGCAACTTTTGATGAAACAGGAAATATTGGAAAAAGATATAGACGACAAGATGCAATAGGTACTCCATTTTGTATAACAATTGATTTTGATACAGAAACTGATAATTGTGTAACTATAAGAAATAGAGACACAATGAATCAAGAGAGAATTGAAATTACAAAAATTAAAGAATATTTAGTAAAAAAATTAATTTAATCAAGGAGGGGATAGTTTGTCAATTTCACAACAACAAATTGATTTAGTTTTAAATAAAGCCAATATCGTTGATGTTATTGGCAAATATATTGATCTTCAAAAAAAGGGAAGAAACTATGTTTCTGTTTGTCCTTTTCATGATGATTCAGATCCTTCATTAAATGTGTCTCCAGATAAAAAAATATTTAAATGTTTTGTTTGTGGAACTGGTGGCAATCTTATAACATTTGTTCAAGAGTTTAACAATATAACATTTTTTAAAGCATTATCATTAATTGCAAAAGATTTAAATATTAAAATTGAAGGTTTAAAAGACTTTGATGATAAGCCTAAGTATAATTCAAAAGAAAGCATTTTATTTGACATTAATAAAGCAGCAGCTGATTTTTTCAATGGTTTATTAATTTCTTCTTTATCAGCTAAAGCAAGAAATTATTTAAAAGAAAGAAGAATAACTAATACAGAAATTAAAAGATTTAAAATTGGTTTTTGTCCTAATAAAGTAAAACTATATGATTATTTAATTAAACTTGGTTTTTCACAAGAAAATATCTTTGAATCACAAATTGTTTATAAAAATGGAATAGATTATAATTGTGCTTTTGAAAATAGATTAATATTTCCAATTACAGATGAAGATGGAAATATAATTGGATTTTCTGGAAGAGTAATTGATGCAAATGAAAGTCCCAAATATAAAAATAGTAGTGAAAATCTAATCTTTAAAAAATCACAATTAGCATATAATTTTGATTGTGCAAAAAAAGAAGCTAGAATAAAAAATGAAATTATTATTTTAGAAGGTTTTATGGATGTAATAAGTTTAGAATCCATTGATATAAAAAATACTGTAGCTATTATGGGAACAAGCTTAAGTGATTATCATATAAGACTCTTTTCAAGAGTTGCTAAACGATATAAATTATTTTTAGATGGAGATAAAGCGGGAGTAAATGCTGCTTTAAAAATATCTCAATTTCTACTCGAAAAGAAAATAGATGTAACTGTAATTGAAAATAATACGGGAAAAGATCCAGATGAACTTGTTAAATTAGGAGAAAAGAATCTGATTAATCAAATGATTGAAAATTCTATTCACCCGGCAAATTTTGCATCAAGATATTTTTCAAAAGATCTTGATATAAAAAATTCAATTAAAGTTAGTGAATTTATTAATAAAGTTATTTCAATTCTAAAGTATGAATCCAATGAAAGT
The DNA here is from genome assembly GCF_002813555.1 of Spiroplasma floricola 23-6. NCBI lineage: Bacteria > Bacillati > Mycoplasmatota > Mollicutes > Entomoplasmatales > Spiroplasmataceae > Spiroplasma > Spiroplasma floricola. The sequence goes on along the minus strand of NZ_CP025057.1, from coordinate 904,236 downwards.
ATAATAGATTCTGCCATATTAAACTTATCTGAAATCACTAAATTGGAAAGAAATACAATTAGAAATACTTTTAATCAAGAAAAAGAAAAAATAAAACCTTCATTAACGAAAGTAGATAAAAATAACTTAAATAATCAATATGAAAATAATTTTATTAATAATGAAGATTATATAAATAGAATGATGAATAGTTATGTTGATGAGGAAACTTCCAACTTTGAAATTCCAGAATATGCTTATGACACAATTAAAAAAGACAAAATTGAACAAACTAAATATAAGATTATTGATAGTAAAAGTTCAAAAAATTTTGCTGAAGCAGCTCTAATTTGAAATTTATTGGAAGATGATTCTTTAAAAGATGAATTATTGAAAAAAATAAATATTATTGAATCTGTTGGAGTCAAAAAAATATTAAATTTTATAATTAATCAGTATAGGGAAAATAAGTATTTTGGTCACAATTGAGAACAAATTGCAAATGACTTAAAAGAACTTGGTTCCAAATATTGTGAATACATATATGAAATTAAAAATAGGCATTTCTCTTCATTACAAAAAACCTTATCACAGAAAGGTATACAAGATTGCTTTGATGCAATTGAACTCTACAATATTGAAGATGAAATAAAGACTTATAATGAAAAAATGCATTTAGCAAAAGATCCAGAACTTAAAATTCAATTTGCAGAGCATATTGAACAATTATTAAAAGATAGAAATAAAATTTATGAAAAAAGGAGAAAAATATAATGGCACTAAATTTAAAAAAATTTGAAACAATTGAGGATTTTAAAGAATATCTTTGAAATTATTTAGATAAAAATGATAATGAAATAGCTCAAGAAGAAATACAAGAAGTTATTTTTAAAAAATTTCAAGATATAGATGAAGATGAGGTAAGTTTACTTTTTGATGAACTTGCTAAAAGAGATGTAGTTTTTACAGATGACTTTATTGACGAAGATGAAGATGATCTTGATGAAGATCTTGATGATGAAGCTGATGAACTTGAAGGAGAGTTTAGAAAAAGAGATAAAGAAAGAAAAGATCTAAAAAAAGCAAATGAAAATAATACACCCGTTAAATATAGAGTGGGTGGAATTAGCAATGAAACTAAAATTCAAGATATCATTAAATCATATTTTAATCAAATCGGTTCTTCAAAAATTTTAACAAAAGATGAAGAAGTTGAATATGCAAAAATGCTAGAAGATTCTGATCCAGAAATCGCAAAAGAGGGAAGGGATAAATTAATTACTTCTAACTTAAAACTTGTTATTTCAGTTGCTAGAAAACACTTAAACAGGGGATTAGACTTTGCAGACTTAATTGAAGAAGGAAATATTGGTTTAATGAAAGCTGTTGATAAATTTGACTATAAAAAAGGATTCAAATTTTCAACTTATGCAACATGATGAATTCGTCAGGCTATAACTAGAGCAATTGCAGATCAAGCAAGAACAATTCGTATTCCAGTTCATATGGTAGAAACAATTAATAAACTTACAAGAATTGAAAGACAACTTACTCAAGAATTAGGAAGAGAACCTACATCAAAAGAAATTGCAAAAACTTTTGGAAAAGGAATTACTTCACAAAAAGTTATTGAAATTAAAAAATTATCAATTGAGCCAGTTAGTTTAGAAAAACCATTTGGAGATGAAGATGATACACACTTTGGTGACTTTGTTGAAGATAAAGATATTTCTTCTCCAGATGAATATGCAGAAAAAGAAGCTTTAAGAGAAGTTATAGATCAAGTGTTTAGCGATATTTTAGCTCCAAGAGAAGAAAAAGTTGTAAGAATGAGATTTGGTATCTTACCAACTAAATTAAGAACTTTAATTAGACTTGCAGAAGAGTGTGAAGATGAAAATTGTGAACAACTAAAACAAGCAATTGCAGATTTAGATATTCACTATGATACATCAATTGAAAAAATTCAAAAATATAACAATCCCACTATTCAATTTCATCTTTCAAAATATGATTCACCAAAAACTCTAGAAGAAGTAGGGAAAGAATTAAAAGTTACAAGAGAAAGAATTAGGCAAATTGAAGCAAAAACAATTAGAAAATTCAAGCCATCTGCATCAAATCCTAAAGCAAAAGCTTTAAAAGATTTCTTCAAAGGATAATTTGAGTTTTCTTACTCCACGCTTATTTTCATTGGCCAGTTTAATAACAGAAGGCGAAGTAGTTGCAGATATTGGAACAGATCATGCTTATCTTCCTATTTATTTGGCTAAAGATGGAAAAGCAAAGAAAATATATGCAACTGATGTGGCATTAGGACCACTTAAAGTTGCAAAGAATAATTTAACTTCTTTTGGAGTTGCTGACAAAGTAGAAACAATACTTGCAGATGGTATTGAATGAACTATGTTAAATCAAATAAAATTGGATTCATGTATTATAGCAGGAATGGGTTCATCTTCTATTTTAGATATCCTTAAAAAGGATAATGAAAACATTTATTCTTATATTATTGCTTCAAATACTAATTTAGAACCAATTAGAAAATGAACTAAGGAAAAAAAATATTTTGTAGAGAGAGAATTAATTGTTGAAGATAACAAGATTATTTATGAAATTATTAAAATCAATAAATTTGCAGGAACTAAAATAAGAAATAAAAGAGATATCTTATTTGGTCCATTACTAATTAAAGATGAGAAAAATAAATTATTTCTACAAAAATGATTAGAAGAAGAAGAAAAACTTTTTAAGCTATTGCAACAAATCCCTAAAAAGGATAAAAAATATAAAGTTACTTTAAAGCGAAAAAAAGAAATTAGTAAACTTTTAAAAAGGAGAACTTTAATAAATGAATAAAATCAAAGCAAATGCTTTAACTAATTATTTAAACGATATGTTTCCACAAAAAAATGCAGCTGAATGAGATAAAGTTGGTTTTCAATTAGAAGAAGTTTATAACTTAGAAAGTCAAGATGAAATAGAACATATTGTTATTTGTCTTGATGTTACAAAAGAAGTTGTAAACTATGCAATTGAAAAAAAATCAAATTTTATTATAAGTAGACATCCATTTTTATTTATGGATTTAGAAATTGAAATGAAAAATTTAGCTAAAAAAGAAATTTATGATATGTGTATAAAAAATGAAATTCAAATTTTTTCAATACATACAAATTATGATAACAGTGATAAACAAAACATTATTGATTTAATTGAAACACAATTAAATGTTAAAAGTGTAGACAAAGTAGGTTTATCAAATGAAGGTTATAAAATTAAATTATTAAGAGCAGTTAGTTTAAAAGAAACAATTGACAAATTTAAGTTTATATTTGGAAAACAACAGGCATTGTTAACAAGAAACTCTAATTTGGAGAAGGAAATTGATAGAATTTATTTAACTTCTGGAAGTGGAGCATCAACTATGATGGAATTACAGTTACAAAATACTTTTTTTATAACTGGAGAGGCTAAATGAAATGAGTGACTTTATGCTGATCAAAATAATATGGATATGTTAACTCTTGGTCATTACATGGAAAATCATTTTATTGATGATTTAAGAAACAAATTATTAAAAACATTTGACAATGAAGTTGAAATTAGTGCATTTGATATTAAAAATACATTTATAATCTATTAAAACATAAAAGGGCAAAATACTTATGAAATTTAAAAAATCAAAAAAATATTTTTTTGCAGGAATTGTTGTAAAAGCAATATATACTTTATTAGCTCTATCAGCTTTTATTACTACTTTAGTTTATAAAGATGATGAAAATAAGGGACTTTTTACAGGATTGACAATTACTTCAGTTTTAATAGTAATTTTGGGAATTATGGGATTAATTTCTTCTATAAAACGTTACAGAAAACAGAAAACAGCTTCAATATTTAGTATAGTTGGTTCTTTTATATCTGGAAATCTTCCTTGTGGTATTTTATTTTTAATTGCTAAATATAAATATACTAGAACAAAAGAAGAAGATCAAAAAGACACTAAAAACAAAGCAAAAAATACAATAAAAAATGAAACTAATTAATTAGTTTCATTTTTTAATTCCTCTAAATATTTAATAAATTGATTTTGAATAATACTTGAAGTTGATGCACCAGCAGTAACAGCTACTGTATTTACATTCTTTAAGTCCTGTAAATTTATTTCTTCTTTTCTATTTATTCTAATAGATCTAATCCCTTTATTTTGAGCTAATTCAACTAATTTTAAAGTATTGTTACTTCTTTCATCACCAACTACATATAATAAATCTACTTCTTTAGGATTTAAATCTAATACTGCTTGTTGTCTTACAAGAGTTGCTTCACATATATCATTTTTATAAACAACATTAGGATACTTTTCTTTTACTTTTTTATATATTAACTCAGTATCGATTATTGAAAGAGTTGTTTGATTTGTTATAAAAATATCTGTATTTACAATATTTAGATCTTCAACTTCTTTTAAATTAGTAACTAAATGAATTCTTTTCTTGTCCAAACTTGTTAAAGCGATTGTTTCTGGGTGATCGTGCTTTCCTATAAAAATAACATCATAGTGTAAACTTAAATACTTTTGAATGATTTCTTCTGTTTCTAAAACTCATTCACATTTTGTATCCACAACTATTAATTCTAATTCGTGAGCTAACTGAACAACTTTAGGATCTGTTCCATGAGCTGAAAAAATAACAACGCTTCCTTTAGGAATTGTTTTTATTATTTCTAAACGTGATTTCTTTCAATCATCTATAGCAATTATTCCAAGTTCTTCTAATTCTTTTACTATTATTTTGTTATGAACTAAAAGACCTATCATATAAATTTTTTTATGAGGATACATTTTAATTGCATCTTTTGCCATTTTTATTGATTTGACTACTCCAAGACAAAAACCTCTTGGAGTTACTTTTAAAACATTCATAAAACACCTCATCTTATTTATTTTACTATTTAAAATTAGTAAAAAAATACTATATTTTTTTTGTTTTTTTCTAATTTATAAATCATATTTTCATTTAAAATATTACTATGGAGCAAAATATGAAAAAGTTTAGTAATTTTTTAATAAAATTAAAACCATATAAAAGATTGTACAAAATTTTTTGAATGGTATTTATAATAGCATGTCTATTTATTTTTCAAATAATTATGCTAAGTCTTTCTTATGCAGTACCACATAAAAATGGTGGATTTTACTATTGAATTAAAGGACTATATTTTTTATTTGGAGAATCAATAGTAGAACCAAAATCTGCTCAAGGTTTTATATTTGCAGCAACAGTTATTGGATGTCTTCCAATTATTCCAATTATTCCAATATTGTATTTTACATTTGCAAATTGATTGATTCAGGAAAAATTGAGCGATAAATTTATTAATGTACCAAAAGATAAATATTTATATTGAACAACTTTCATTCACTTTTCAGGAATAGCTGTTATATTTTTTATAATTCCAGGACTTTTAACTTATATTAATGGGGGAGGAATACTTCCTCATCAAGCATACATAGCAGTTCCAGGAGCATTTAGTGATAATATAGCAGAAAGAATTGCAGGAGTAAGTGGAATTGTATACTATGCAATAGGTTGTGTTTTTACAGCAATTATCTTATTTTGAACTCTTTGATTGGCACTTTGTTGATTGGGAAGACAAATTCAAAAACTTATTGAGGTATTTAATCAATGAAGACTTTTACAAAAAGACAAAAAGCGTAAATTAAAACTTGAGAAACTTGATAGTAAAAAAAGTAAAAAGAAAAATAATTAAAAAGAATAGTATAATAAGATAAATTTGAAAGGAATGTTAAGATATGAAAAAATTATGTTCATTTTTAGGTGTAATTAGTTTAACTGTAGTTTCTTCATCAACTGTTATTGCTTGTAATGGTGGTCTTGACATGTCTCTTAATTATACAGATGAAGAAAAAATAGTATCAATTTATAATTTAACAGAAGATCAACTTGTTAAAAATGGTGTTCAGATCAATTCTTTAATGACTGATGCAGACATTGATAAAGTAGTAGAAGCATTAGGATTGAAGGAATTAATTAATCAAAACCCAAATGGAGCAGTACTTAAAAAAAGTTTAGGTGTTTATATAATGTCTAATCAATTTTTAAATGAAATTTCTACAAAAGTTCCAGGATATGGGTGAATTTCAAATAAACTTTCATGACAGTCACAGTGAGCAATAAAAGATTTAGTTAAAGATAAAAATACATCTTTAGCATTTTATAATAATGTTAGTGGTTGAATGAGTGAAAAAGACAAAGACTGATCTTTATCAGTTACTTTTTTAAATGAAGATTTATTAGGATGAAATGGTGTAGATCAACCAACTTATGCTAGAGTTAATATAAATAGAAAGTTATCTGCAAATAAAGATGGAGAAGTACAAGAAGATAAATCAAATAAAGAAGCAACTCATCGAAATGATAATTCATCTAATACTCTAAATTCACAAGATGCATTTTTAGACGAAAAAAATCCAAACAAAGGTATGATTTATCGAGGATATGCAAACTCTTCAAGCTTATTCAAACTGGAAAATATTCTTTCAACTCAATCTTCAAAAGTACCTACAGGCTTTTTCAATTACTCACCAAGTGCAACTGATTTTATCAATAATACTATAGTTAACTTGGATTTTACAAATATGGTTTTACAAAATTCTCAAGATGAGATTGAAAAAGCTTTAAATGAGTATTTATTACAGAAACCTATCTTTTTAAGTGAAGGAATGAGTACTGATCAAGTAGATACTATTGTTAAAAATCAAATTTATGCTATTTTACTTAAAAATTCAATTGATAGAAGAAATCTTGTAGACAATGATGGAAAACCACTTTTTATAGAAGAACAATTAAAAGAAGCTGATATAATTGTTCAATCTATGATAACAAAATTAGAAACAAATATTAAAAATGTGCTAGCTAATAATCCATCAATAAATACACAATTATTAAATCAATTTACAAATATGATAGATAAAATAAAAAAAGATAATAATGAATTTATATCAGTAAATAAAGATAATTTTATATCAGTTTTTAGAAACATTATTGATGATTCAAGAAATAATGATGACCCAGAATCAGGACAATTTAATTTTTCTGTAGAATGATTAAATGCTAATTTATTTAAAAATAAGAATCAAGATAATATAGCTTTAGCTAATCAAACACATTATTTAGATTTTGGTTATGATTCTTCATATAAATTTAAAGTTTTTTATTGATCTAAAACAACTCCAATAACTGGAAATGGAAAACAATGATACTCTCCTGATGATAAAAAAAATGAAGATGAATACATTGCTGACAAAGGATTTAGAAATGTTTTTTTAAGTCAAAGATTACTTGATAGAGCTTATTCTCAAAAAACTTATAATGTTTTAAGCAAATATCAAGCAAGCTCATCAATAGAGTTAGATGTATTGGGTTTAAAAGACTCAAAAGTTAATGCAACTGAAGATGAATTAGAAAAAATTATGCTAGATAAATTAAAAGAAGCTATTGCTTTAAATTCAACTACTAATTTTGCAAATAAAAATGAACCAGTTGCTGATTCTTGAAGAATTTATCATTTATTAGCTTTAATTAATAAATACTCAAATGAAAAAATATATGAAATATTTGGAAAAGATCAAAATGATAAACTTGAAATTCACAATCGAAACGTAAGTTTGGACTTTTCAAATAAAGGTCTTAACTCGAATACTGATTGAGCAAAAGCAGATGACGATATTGCATTTTATGAATTACTTGAAAGTAAAAAAATAAATTTAATAACTAATGATTACAAAGAATCATCTGAATCAGTTGTTAGAGAAAATATTTTTAATAACGAAATTCAAGTTTTATGAGATTTCTCTCAAAAACAATATATTTTTGCAGGAACTGTTAATACTTTTGGAGTTGCAAAAGATCAAAAAATAGATGATATTAATACTTGATGAAAAGATAAAGAAAGATCTTATGGTCAATTTGAATATAAAATAGCAGTAGAAGATAAATGAAAAGAATTATTAATGAATTATTGAAAGAAACATGTTTCTCAAAATAAAAATAACCCAGATTATAATTCATCCTTAAAATCACAAAAATAGATTTTCAGTCACTTTTTAGTGTATAATATACTATGGAGGGTAAAATAATGAAAAAACTATTGAGTTTTCTAGGAGCTTTTGGTCTTATAGCAAATACAACAGCTTATGCTGTTTCATGTGGAACTAAAGATCCTATGACTAATGAACAAATTGAACAACTTATAAAAGAATATAAAGAGGAAGTAGATACAACATCAACTTCATGAATTAATGCAAGAAGAGCTAATTTGGTTAAAGAAGCTAAAGAAACAGGATCAAATTCTTTCTTTAACATTGAAAATGTAAAAAAATATGGAAATAATAAGGATATTGAAAATGATAAAGGTGAAGTAATGACTACAGAAGTCAAAAATAACTTTCAAGCAGATGTTTTCAGTTTCTTAAGTTTAAATGATTTATCTAATGAATTACAATTAATTGCTTCAAAAAGTGATAAATACAATGCTATTTTATTAAACAATAAAGTTGTAGATTCAATATATACAGACAATGTTGTAATTGAATATACAAGTAAGGATGTATCAGGAAATGTTACAGAAGATTATCTTCTATCTTCAAGTAAGTTTGATTTAATAATAAAAGCAGCTTATAAAGATCAACAAGGTGTAAAAAATACTTATGAAATTAAAATTCCTTTATTTATAACTTTCTCAAATGATGGAGCATTAAGTTTAAAAATTAAAGAAATTGAAAAAACTTTTTCAAGTAAATTTTTTAATGACGATAATAAATACTCATGAATTGATAGACAGGCTCTAGGAATATCTAAAGAAAAGGGTTATGAAGTATTAGATACATTCTACAGCGATTCTTCAAGACAAGAAGCTATGAAAAATCTTTATCAAACAAGCGAATTTTCAAGTTATGTAAATTCATTTATTAAAACTAGTTATGATTTAACAGATTATGATTTTACTTTTATTGATGACAAACCTTCATTAAAAGTAGGTACACCAAATAAACTTAATATTTATGGTACTGGATATCTTCAATCATCTAATGGTTATATACATGTTTATGGACAAGATAAAAGTACAACAATTCAAAATGCAATATTTGCAGAAAGCACAATTGAAGATACTGATAAAACTTTCAAAAATTATGGAAATCAAAGAGTAAATAAATTCATATTTGATTTAACTACTGGAAGTGATACTTGAAAAAGTCGAGTAGAGTCATTTCAAACACTTTCTTATAAATCTTTTAAGAAAAATGAAAATTATCAAGGAAAATATGATGATACTACTTCAATAATGTATGGATCTCTTGATGTTGAAGGTTTACAAATGAAAATTAACTCTAATTTTTACTTACCATTTAATGCTTTAAAAATTTCATATTCAGTTGCAATTGACAACTCAATTAAAAATTCTGAAATTGCTAATAATGAAAGTAGTGCAGTATTGGGAGCTTTATATTTTAATGCAATTAAAGGTATTAAATCTTTCCAAAATGTATATAATGTAAAAAAACCAACAACGGATTCTACATATGTATCATTTACAGGACTTACTAAAGATAATACAATAGAACAAAGTATATGAAGAACTATCTCTGGACAAACACCAGTTCAAGACACTGGAATATGAAGTACAGCAAATATGAATAGTTCTTTATCTTTAAAAAATAGTGATCAATTAATTTATAGAAATAAATTAATGAATGAAGGATCACAAATGTCATTTAACTTTGGAATAGCATCATATTTCCAAGGTTTATGACAATTATCACAAGATTATATGCAATATAGTTTAACAACTGATGGAATTAAAGCAGTTAAAGCTGGTAATGGAAAAGGATCAGATGAAGCTATGTATGGATTCTACATTAACTTTAACTTCATAGAAATGTGAATTAATTTAAGTGGTAATAATGCTAATCTAAATAATAAAGTATCAAAAATTATAGTAGGAAATAAATAAAATCTAATTTTATTAAATATATAAGATTTTTTTATTTTTTTATAATAAAACTTGCTATAACATTTTAAAAGATATTGAACTTTATTAATATTTGTTATAATATATATATGAAATAAATATCTTTTTTAAAAATAAAAAAAAAGATTAACATATAATTTTTTTATATATAGAGCTATTAGACTTATTTTTTAATTAATTTTTATAAAAATAAATCTAAAAAGGGGGAGCTTTATTGTGAAGTTGAAAAATAAAATATCTTTTTTAAGCGTTTTTATTTTTAATTTTAAAATGATTTTTCATGAAAAATCTTTTTTAATATTAAATATATTTTTATTTTTTTTACCATTCCTATTTTCAGCATTATTCTTTTTTTCATCAACTGGTGCACAACTAGTAATATTTTTTAATTTCTATGTACTAATTTATATATCACTTTTTATTTTTCTAATAGTTTTAAGATCCTTGCAATTTTTTATAATTAATATTTTAGAAAATAAACTATTATATCTAGTATTTTCAAATCAAATATCAAGAATAAAAATGTTGTTGGGTCAATACTTATTAATTATAATAATAGTTTTTATAAATACAGCTATATCAACGGGAGTTATTACAGGTTTTGGAATTTTATTATCAAATAATTCGGATTTGATTGTAAGACTTAATTTATCATTTTTAACTTATTCATTTATATCAACAATATTTTTATTATCTTTTATTTTATTATTATTGCTATTTAATTCATTGCAAGTAACAACAATAATTTGTACATTATTAATTTCTTTAACTTTCTTATCTAATATTCCAAGATTGTTTGTTACAGCAAAAGAAGAGCAAGCAACATTAAGTTTTAGTTCAAGAGGTACTTCTCAAATAATTAAAGTAACTGATTTATATGAATCATTTGATTTACAAAAGTATGTAACAAATTATCAAATTAGATATCCATATTTATCATATGCTTTAAATAAATTTCTTGTAGATGATAATCATTTTACACGTGAACAATTTGTTGAAACAAGTTCAATAGATAAGAGAATTAATGATTTTTGAAAAGCAATTGGAGTTGTAAATACAGATACTAAAGAAATAAGTGCAAAAGATATTCGTATAAATACTTTACCAACAAATGATGAATTGAAAAAGTTTCAAAAAAACAATTTAGTAACAATTAAAGTGTCACTAGAAAATACTTTTATATCTCAAGAAGAATTAAAATATAAAATTAATCAATCTGCAAGTGAAAATGCAAAAGTACTTAAAGATCTTTATAATTTCTCTGTAGATATTCAAAAAAATATAACTAATTTTATGGAAAATACTAGTAGTTTTTACGATGATTTCATTTTTATAGATGAAGCAAAAAGTCAAATAACTGATCAAACTAATACTTCAATTGTTGCACCATTTAAAAAAGATTATTTAATAAATATGTATAAATATAATATAGCTTCTAATGTTTCACTGGAATCTGGATTTACAATTGGAGCAAGTTCAACTGAAAATAGTTTTATTAGAAATAGTTTATTTTCTCCAATAATGATTTGTGCAAGAATTTTAGAAGAGTATTTTATAAATTACACAAGCAAATATGTAGTTGCCACTACATACACTCTTGATCAAGATAATAATTGAAAGCAATATTCAAAAGCTAGAAAAAATTATGATATTTACAATACACTTAATATATTTAATGGAATTTGAAGTAACTATAGTAACTGATCAGGATTTAGTTATGATGACTTTTGATTTAATAGTTATTCAAAATCAAAAATTTATTTTAATCAACAAGAAAATCTATTTTTAAGTTATAGTAATTATACTTTTGAACCAAATGAAAATGGTACTTTTAATGAAAAAGCATATAACGAGCATGTAAATCCTCAAATTTACTTAATCGTAATGTTGATTATCACAATAACATTTTTAATGTTAGCATTTCATAGATTTAATAAATTGGATTTAAAATAGGGGGTAAATATGGAAGTAGTTTTAAAAAATTTTGTAAAAAAATTTAAAAATAATAAAATTGGTCCTATTGATATGACTATTGAATCTGGTAAAATTACAGCTATTCTTGGTTCAAGTGGTAGTGGAAAAAGTGTTATTATTAACTCTATAATTGGAGCTACAAGAAAATTTAAAGGTAAAATCTTGGTAAAAAATGTTTCAAGAAAAAAAATGACTAGTTATAAAGTAAATAAATTTGTTGGCCTTTACAGTCAAACTGATTTTGCACTTTACAAAATAAAAGCAAAAGATTTTTTAAAAACTATGTGTTTAATTATTGGATTACCTAAGAGTGAAATTAAAGAGAAAATAGAGTATTGACTTAAATTCTTTGATCTTTGAGTTGCTAGAAATAAAAATATTTGTGATTTTTCATGAGGAATGAAAAATAGATTAAATTTAATTTTATGTTTTATAAAAGACTCTCAAATAATTATTATGGATGAACCTGGAGCTAACTTAGATTCTTATTGAAGAAATAAAATTAAAAACTTATTAATTGAAGCTAAAGAAGCAGGCAAAACAGTAATTATTACAGTCCATAATATTGACGAAATTTCAGATATTATTGATGATTATATTATTTTAGATCAAGGTAAAAAGATATTTGAAGGTTCAGCAGCAGAATTAAATGTATATTCAAAATATAAACTATATGTTAGAAAAGAATTTGATGTAATTAAATTTAAAACTTTCTTACAAGAAAATGGTATTAAAACTTTTAAATACGATGATAAAGAAAATTCATTGGTTATTGCAGTTGAAAGATATAAACAATTAAACTACTTATTTTTATACTTAATTAAAAATAACTTACCATTAGCTAATCTTATTAAGTTACCAATTAATATGGAAGCAATTTGCAAAGCTTTAGAATATGAGTTTAAAGTTGAAGATAAAATTATTGTAATGAAAAAAGTAAAAGTTAAAAAAATAGATAAAAAAGAAGAAAAAAAGCAATAAATTATTAAGTATATTAAATTGCTTTGTATACTTTGTTAAAATTAATAAAAAAAATACACTTTATAAAAGTGTATTTTTTTTATTATTAATCATGCTTTCGCATATGTAATTGATTTGCTAATAATTAAAAAGATATGAATGAGTAATAAGGCCACTTATTGACTATGATAATATAAGTGGCCTAAATCGAAAGAAAGGATATTATACTAATTAAAAAATGAAAATACAGACAAGTGATGTTATCTGCTTAGATTTTTTAACTATCATAGTCGCGTCCAAAAGGACATTATTAAATATATCAAAAAAAAATTAAAAAATCAACATTTTTTTAAATATAATTACATTAATAGAAAAGAAGTGATAATAATGAAAGAACTTATTTGCAATAATTGTAAAAGTAATGCTGATTTTAAGAGGATAAGTCAATTAAACGTTGTTACTTTAATTTGTAAAAAATGTGCTATTAAAGAACTAAATGCTCAATTAAAAAATAATGATAAAACTAAATGTGAAACATGTGAAAATGTTTCAAAATATATGTTAGTAACTCAATTAAATAGAGTTAAAAATTACTGTGAAGTTTGTTTATTAAAGGATTATAAAAAAAGCATATAATTATTCAAAAAACTGATTAGAGATGAATTTGAGAAAAAGATAAATTATATAGATTTTTAGCTATATAGAGTTGCTTTCAGTTTTATTTTTTTTGTTAGTTTTTTACAGAGCATTAGTAAGTGATATTAAAAAAATATTGATTTTCAATAATTGACCTATGGTTATTTTTAAAATATATTGTAAAATTATTTTTGGAGGATATAAGATTATGAAATTACCTTATATTGGAAGCGATTTAGATGGAACTGTTGTTAAAAACAGTGACTTTAAAATATTGGAAGAAACAATTAATGATATAAATGCTTATCAAAAAAAATCAAATAATAAATTCTTTATTGTTACTGGAAGAGCATTTCAAAATATGAAGCATTACATTAAACAATTAAATGTAACTCTTCCTGTAGTAAGTTCAAATGGGGGAGCAATTACTGATCCTTTAACTTGAGAAGTATATTATGAACATATAATGGACAAAGATTTAGTAATAGAGTTACTGCAACATTCATTAGAAAATGATTTAGATGTTTCTGTATATACTGCAACAACTTTATGTGCACTTAAAAGCGCAGAAAGAGTTAAAGCTTATAAAAAACTTTATGGACATTATCTTGAAGAAGATCAACCAGAATTTATTTTATATAATAATTATAATGAATTAATTGAAGATATTAAAAATGATGTACACAGAACAGTTAAATTAATGTATTCACTTGATTGTAAAACAGACACAGTAAAAGCAGAAGAATTAAAAGTTTATTTGAAGTCTAAAAATTTATATCATCCTTCAACAATAATTCAATCAAGAATATTAGTTGATGCAATGCCAAAAGGAATAAACAAAGCTAGTGGTATTAAAAAATGAGCTGAAATTATGAATGTTGCTTTGAAAGACATTCATGTAATTGGTGATAATAACAATGATATAGAAATGGTTAGCGAATTGCCATTTGGAATAGCTGTTGGAAATGCTGTTGAAAACTTAAAAAAACAAGCTTGAAAAATTATTGATCACATTGACAATAATGGTGTAGGTAAATATTTAAAAGAGTTAATTAGTAAGGGATAAAAGAAAATGAAAAAAATTGCTTTGTTTGGAGGAAGTTTTGACCCCATTCATACAGATCATATAAATATAATTAAAAGTTGTAAACAAAACTTGAATTTTGATGAGGTTTGAGTTGTTCCTGCATATGTTAATCCTTTTAAAACACTTTCATCTTCAAGTGTTGTTCAAAGATTAGAAATGTTAAAAATAGCTACAAAAAATTTAGATTATGTAAAAATCGAAACATATGAAATATCAAAGCAAAACTCAAGTTTTACTTATGATACTGTTAAATATTACAAAGCAAAATATCCCAATTTAAAATTTTCTTTTATAATGGGTTCAGATCAATTAGATAATTTTGAAAAATGAGATCATTTTAATGACCTTATAAAAGAAATAGATTTTAAAGTTTTTTTAAGAACAACTAATTTTAATCAAAACATTGTTGAAAAGTATAATTTAGAAACTTTTGAATTTGAAAACAATCATTTAAGTTCAACAAAAATAAGAAATTTAGAAAATTTAGATTTACAAATAAAAGAAATAAATGATTATGTTAATAATCAATTAATGTATCTATATGAAAGATTAGAAAGTAAAATGGATGAAAAAAGATATTTTCACTCTTTAAATGTTGGTCAAATGGCATTAGAATTAGCTGTTTTAAATAATATTGATTTGCAAAAAGCACTATTGGCAGGAACACTTCATGATGTTGCAAAACGCTGAACTAACCAAGAAATGAAAGATTGTTTATTAAAAAATAATAAAGAACTTTTAAAAGAACCTGAACCAGTTTGACATTCATTTGTAGGTGCATATCATTTAAAAAATGATTGGCTTTTAGATGATAAAGAAGTAATATCTGCTGTTTTTAATCATACAGTAGCATCTAAAAACATGAGTTTATTGGACATGATAATATTTTGTGCTGATAAAATATCTATTGAAAGACAATATGAGGGTGTAGAGAGCCTCAGAGCACTTGTTAAAGCAGATCTATTGACTGGTTTTAAAAAATTGCTTAAAAATCAATATGAAGTTGCTATTAAAAAACACTCAAAAGAAACAATTGGTTCTAAACTAATTGAGTCTCATAATTATTGAATTAAAGAGGAAAAATAATGAAAAATAAAAATTGAGTAATTTTATTTGCTATGAAAGATGAAGCACAAAGTTTAATAGATAAACTTTGTGCTAATTTATTAGAAGATAAATATTTTGAAATATATCAAAAAGACAATATTTATATAGCAATTTCAAAAATAGGTTTAATTAATGCTGCAAGTTGTTTTTCTTATGTTAATCAAAAATATCAAATTGATTTTTATATTAATGCTGGACTTGTAGGAACTTTGAGCAAAAAATTATCTTTATTACAAACAGTAGTTGTTAAGAACTCTTATCTTGGTAATGCTGATGCTACAGGATTTGGTTATAAAATGGGTCAAATTCCTGGAATGCAACAATATTATTGCTCAGATGAAAATCTGCTAAAATCTTTTCAAGACTTTAGCAAGGTAGATATTTGTTCAAGTGATGTATTTATTAATTCACAAGAAAAAGTTAATTCTATAATAAAACCTTTGAGTGATTCAATTTTAATATTTGATATGGAATGTTTTGGATTTTTTCAAGGAGCATATCTGTTTAAAAAACCTTTAATAGCTCTTAAAGTGATAAGTGATCACATTGAGAGTGGAAGTAATGAGGAGCAATTTAAATTAATTTTAAAAAAAGGTAGTGAAAAAATTAGTGAAATTTTATTGCAAATTTTAAAGTAAAAAAATATTTACTTAAAAAGTAATAAAATATATATGAAAGGAAGTGACGTAATCATGGAATGTAATAAAGATTGCAAAGATTGTAATTGCTCTTGTGACTTAGATGATAACTGTGCTGAATGTCAAATGTGTTCAACTGACACTAATCACGGTTAGTATTAATTTTTAAAAACCAACTTTATGTTGGTTTTTTATAAGTGTAAAAACCTATTGTAGACATTGACTGTAAAATAAAGATAAGAATCATAGATTCGAAGAAAGGATAGCTTAAAAACTATTTAATTGTTTTTAAAGTTTAAATATAACTTCTTGATCTAAAAGAAAATAGGGATTTTTGTGAAAATTTTCTTAGGAACATTGGCGTCAGCTATGTTAATTACTAGTTCATCTGTTGCAGCTTTTGGAGGAATAAAAAAGGATAAAACTACTCAATTCTTTAAAAGCCAGTTAGAATCTAACAATGGATATTCTCAAATAGTTAATGAATTAACACAAATATTTAATAGTGACAAAATAGACTTTTTTTCAGAAGTAAACAGGTCTTTGGAAGAACAAATTTTAGATGAAATAAAATATGACTCAAATTTAGATATTTTAAAGATTTATAAAGATGATTTAAAAAAACTTACAAATAACTATAAATTAATAAATTTAATTTTAAGTGAAGAATTTATTAATGAACTTAATAACGCTTTTATTAAAGGTTATTTTGTTTTAGAAGCTAATAAGGTAGAATACTTACCATATAAAGAACAAAACAATAATATTAGCTTTAATTTAGAAAACAAGAATGAATATCAACTATATTCAAATGCTCCTAGAGTAGAAATTTATACAAAGTGATATTGATTTGGAACATATAAAGCAACATTTAATTATGAAGCTACTATTGTTTTATGTCGCTATGCAAAAGTTTTTCAAGATGCAACAAGAACTGCTGCAGCTATAGCTAGTTTTATACCAAAAATTGGTTGAATAGCAGCAAAAATTTTGTTAGTTATTTCTTTATAAATTCAATATGTAGTGTATAGAATTGAATCAGCAAATAGAGGCAATGGAGTATATTTATGAGCTACAGTCTTAATAGTGTGAAGTGTTAATTCATTATAGAAAAGGATAAAAATGCAAAAAATAAAAACAATAAAACCTGTAAGGAATCTTTTAATATGTATTGATGCAGAAGTTTTTAGTATAGCTATATTAATATGACTATTTATAGATTTTTCAAAAACTAGATTTAATTTTGAAACAAAACTAGATATAGTATTTTCTATCTTAGTTATTACTGTTACATTATTGTATTTTATATTAGGGCCTTTAAATAGAATTTCTCTTATTAATTTCTTATATTTTTCAAATCAGAAACTTGAAAAAAATAATAAAAATATAAAAATAAGTAAAGCATTAATTTGACTGCCAATAATATCCAATTGCTTATTTATAGCATTTTATATTATTGCTATTAAAAAAATGAAGGAGAAAAATATAGAGTATAAAGAATTTACTTTTTGAAAAAAATATAATTTATTATTAGAGAACTTATAAAAAATAGAATATTAATAATTTTTATAAATTAATAGTTTGAAATTAAACCAACTTTATGCTGGTTTTTTATTTTTTTACACTTATAAAAATAAAACTCTTTTTATAAGTGTAAAAATCAATTGTAGGCATTGAATGTAAGCTAAATATAAAAATCATAGATTCGAAGAAGGTATAGTTTAAAAACTTTAAGTATTTTAAAAAAAAAAAAAAAAATAGAGAGTTTAAATATTTATATTTTCTAATAGAGTAGAAAATAATATTAATCTTTAAATTTATTCAGAACAATATTTTCTAGCATACAAATTATTACGAAAAAGAGAGACAGATAATTTTTAGGAAAGCAATTAAAAAAAGAAAACCCATAAATTATTTAATAATATTTATTACTTCTGAAATTCTTATTATTATTTATTAATCTTTTTAATAAATCCAAAATTGACTTTGCTTCAACTCTGGATGTAGTATATGTTGCTTTATCTACTATTCTTGTAGCAATGATAATCATAGTTGATACTTTACAAAGATATCAACTTATCTTTTTTTGCACTATTCAAATTCAAAACTCGAAGAAGAGAATAAAAATATAAAATTAAGTAAAGTTTTAATATGATTGCCAATAATCTCTATTTGTATATTTATAGTTTTCTATATTATTTCTATCAAAAAAAAGGAAAGAGAAAAATATTGAGTATAAAGAATTTACTTTTGATAGAAATATAATTTGTTACTAAACAAGATAAAATATTTATAAAAATAATATTTTGATAAATTCTATAAAATAATAGTTTGGAGTGTGTGATTATCGAAAACGAGAAAAACTTTCAAAGAAAGTTATGAAAGTAAAAACTTTAAATGAAATAGAGGCTTGTATTCTTTTTGAATTTATTGGATTTTACTTTTTGCTTATTGTGTCAATATCAGGAGCAGATATGCTTAATTTCTAAACTAATTCAGTTATAGCACTTTTTGTTTTCTACATTATTTTTTATCATATTTATATTTACTTTTGTTTAGTATTTATAGCAAGACTTTTATACTTTGTTCACTATTCAAATTGAAAATTAATTACAACAATATAAAAAGTATATTGTTTTAAGTTGGTCTTTAATTTTAATATCTATAGTATCTATTTGTACTTTCATTATTATTTATATTATTCAAATAAAAAAAATAAAATCCAATAATATAGAATATAAAACTTTTACAATATTAAATAATACTTTTTGCTACTATTTTTTTATTATAAATATTTATATTGAAACTAAATTTTATTTTATAAGTTAATTTAATTGTGTTTTTAACACTTTTTTATAATAAAAACTTTAATAAGTGTTATTAATATATAATTAAATTAGACTTGAGAAGTCGATAGAAGGAAAAAACAATATGAAAAAATTATTACCAATTTTGGGAGTAGTAACATTAACTACACCTTTAACATCAACAATGGTTGATACAACTAGACTTGAACTAAATAAACGAGAAAATAATTATATTAATGAAAATATAGAATCACAAAACATTGATTTACTAAATAATAAAGCACAAGATGTTACAGATGATATTTATTTGGGTCTTGAAACATGAGCTGTTGGAAAAGCATGAGGTACAGGAGGACATACTATAAATGTTAAACCTTTAGAAGAAAGCATTGAAATTGACTTAACTAAATTTGGAGGAAAAGATTTATTACAAAAATATTATGCAGATTTAACAGTAGTAATTGAAGAAGAGTATTACTTTAAAAAAGGAAAAAACATGGATTGAGATGAATATATAAAAAATAAAAATGTATACAGTGCTTCACGTACTTTTACTTGAAACTTAAGAGAAAGTATGGGGTAATGATTTGAAATTATACATAAAGAATCTGATAAAGGTGGATTTAAATGAGGAAATTATTATAAAGCATATGTTTATGCTAATTTTAAAAATAAGAATACTTTAGAAATTAAATTAAAATATGAAATTGCCGCTTATGGAGTGGGTTCTAACTGATACTGATCTGCTGGAACAGTGAAGGCAACAGAAGTGAGATATAAAGCGTGATAATTTTAATATAAAAAGTAGAAAGGATAAAAATGTTAATAGTAAAAAATGTAACAAAAACATATAGTAAAAATACAGGAAATTTTGATATCTCTTTAAATGTTAAAGAAAATGAAGTTTATGGAATTATGGGTCCTAATGGAGCAGGGAAATCTACTCTTATTAGACAAATTTTAGGTTTTGTAAAACCAGATTCAGGAGAAATTACAGTTAAAGATTTTGATAGTTTTAAGAAAACTAAAGAAATAATGTTTTTCTCAGGATATATTGCTGGAGAAATTGCTTTATATGATGGATTAACAGGAATACAATACTTAAAAATAGTTGCTAAATTAAAACGGAATGTTGACTGAAATTTTGTAGAAAAACTATTAAATTTTTTCGAATTAGATGCAAAGAAAAAAAATAAAAAAAATGTCTACAGGCATGAAACAAAAAACAGCTATAATCTCTGCTATTATGCACAAACTAGAATTTTTAGTTTTAGATGAACCAACAAGAGGTTTAGATTTAGCAATATCAATTCAGTTTTATGATCTAATATTAAAATTTAAAAATGACTTTAAAACAACTATAATAATTTGTTCTCATGAATTTAATGAAGTTTTAAAGTTATGTGATCGTGTGGGATTTATAAAACAAGGAGTTTTAATTAAAGAATATAATACTAAAGAGACAAATATGAAAGAAATCCAAGAGGATTTTGTAAAATTATTTAAAAATCATAGTGTAGAGGATTTGTTCTAATGAAAATATTTAATGGAATAGGTACTTATTTTCAAATTCACTGAAAATTAATTGTTAGTACTGTAGCAATTTTTACAATATTTATAGTAGGTATTTTTATGCTACCTCTAATCTCTTCAGGATTTACAATAGTAAGAGGATCAATATATGAATCTTCTTTATCAGGATCAGGGTCAATATCAGGAACTTATGAATCAATGATACCTTTAGAACTGATTTATAATATCTTTTTTAAAAGTTTAGGCTTAGCTATTTATGGTTTTGTTATGATAACTTTTATAGATAAAATTTTATTAAAAGAAATAAGTTCTACACAAATTTCTTTATGGCTAACACAACCCTTAACAAAAACTCAAATAATACTTATGAAATATTTATTTTTACTTTTAGTAATTACAGTGATGTATATTCCTGCTCTTATAGTATTATTGATAATGGCATCTTTTACTCAAGATGCAAAAAATGCTTATAATAATATAGTTTTAGGATTTATTCAAATCTACTTTTTTCTAATAATGTTAAGTTCAATATTTTTTATTATGTCATTGCTTTTAACAGAAAGAGCTACAATGTTTAATGTTATTGCATCTTTAATTTTGGGATACTTTATTTTAATAGGTATACTTGAGTTAATTTATCTTGTTAGTAATTCTCAAAGTCAGGCTTTTAAAATAGTAATTAATTATATTGGATTACAAGCATTTATTACAAATGTTTTTAACTATGATTTAGATGCAGAACCTGTAAGATATATATTAAGTCAAGAAATAATAGGTAGTGGTTCAACAAGAATTATTTTTATAGAAACACCAGTTTTAAAAGAAATAAATAAAGCATCTTATTCTTCTTTAATAGTTATTTCTATTTCAATCTCTTTTGCACTTGCTTGATTATCAACAATTATATTTAAAAAAATATCATTTAATATTTAATAGAGTAAAACCTTTATAATTTATTTATAAATAACATTTTCAAACTTGAAAATGTTTTTTTTATTTTATTTTTATTAAATTAAGTAAATACAGTTAATAGAAAATATTTTATTTTTATTTAAAAAACTCTTGCATTAAACCTACTTTAAAGTTCTATACTTTTAATAGGGTATTAATATGAATACCTTTTAATTGTGAAAGGATATAAAAAAATATGAAATGATGAATAAGTGATTTTGATGGTACTTTAACTTTAAAAGAAAATAACTATGAGTTAATTGAAAGAGATATAAATTTTGTAAAACAATGAACAAAAGAAAATAAATTTATTATTGCAACAGGAAGAGATATTGATCATGTAAATGAGTTAGTACAACAACATGGATTTGATGTTGAGTATAAAATTACTAACAATGGAGCTGCGATGTTTAAAGGGCAAAAAACTCTTTATGAGCTTTCAATACCTATGACACAAAGACAAAAAATTTATGATGCTTTAAAAAAATTACATAATTTTTGTGGTATTAAATTATCAGATACTTTAAATGCTATTGAAATATCGGGTATAAAAGAAGAAAAACCAAGATATGAAGCAACTATAGTTATTCCTCTTTGATTTGAAAAAGAAGATAAATTTGATGAATATATTGAAACGGTTTTAACAAATGAAAAACTAAATAATGTTGCTCTTTATGCACATACTCAAGATTTTGACTATATTAGAAGTTTATTTAAAGATTTAAAAGATGTTAAAATATTGCATACTTCTCCATTTGTATTAGAATTAATGCACCAAGATGTTTCTAAGTATACTGGAATAAAGTATTTACAAGAGAAATACAATATTGATCCAAAAGATATTATTTCATCAGGAGATGGAGATAATGACTTTGAAATGTTAGAAAATGTGCAAAATTCATTTGTTATGGCAAGTGGTACAAAATTAGCTTTAAAAGCAGGAAAAACAATAATTAGAAATACTAAAAGAGAAATTGGCAAGTATATTAATTAAAAAACTCAATATTATTGAGTTTTTTCATTTAGTTTTAGTAAAATACATTTGAAAGAATGTTATAAATATGTATATATATCAAAGAATGGAAATAAAAGTAACAAAGAATATTATTTCAGATATTAAAATTTTGGATGCGTTTGAAGATCCTTATCTATTAGTAGAAAAAATTGATGAAACTTATGTAATGCTAGATGAAATTGAGTTTGATAAATTAACTGAAAGATTTGGAGTTAAAATTAAAGCTGCAGGACCAATTTTTTATAAGAAATTAGATAAAGAAAATGAATGTTTAATTCTAATGTCAAAAAATAAAATCATTAAAAGCTAAAAGTATTTAGTAAATATGATAAAGATTATTGAATTTTAAAATTTAATATGAAGTGAGTAGACGTATTTATGTCTATTTTTTAATTACGAGCTATTTTATACACATTTTAATATTATTTTTTCAACTCCTTTTGTAGTCTAAGGTTAAGAAAAGTTAAAAAGGTTTTTATTTCCTTAATATATATAATTATAAATATCAATTAAGATACTTATTTTATTTCTTAAGGCTCTTTAAAAAAGGAAAAATGAAAAATGAAAAAATCGTTAAGTGTATTAGCAACAATTGGCATTGTTGCTTCAACAACTACTAGTGTTATTGCATGTGGTACAAAACAAAAAGATGGTAATTCTGGAATAGAAGAACCTAAAAAAGATATTACTCAAGCTGTTCAAGATTTTGAAAAAGAAGTGGGAGAAGTTTGAACACAACATTATGAAAAAGAGGTTGTTGGCAATCTCATTGGTGTTGGAAGTATGGAAGAGGGAAATCAGTTTTTATTTAAAGAAAATATTTTAAAATTCTCAGATCCAGAATGAAAAGATAAATTAACAAATGAAAATAAAAAACAATTAGCAATTGATATAGGAAAAATATTCAAAATTAATTTATTAGAAGAAAAATTAAACGAACTTAAAAAATTAAATAAATATAAAATAATTCTTGATGAAGTTGATTCAGTTTTTGATCATATAGAGTTACTTTTTAATGATAATTTTGAAATTAATTCAGGAGAAATAGTTCCTGGCAGTTACATAGGAAATGTAATTATTGATTATAAAATTGTAACTAAATATAAAGGACTAGATGATTTAGAAAATTTTAAATTATCAGGAACATTGAAGTATACTTCAACAGATAATGAATCTTTTAAAGTCATTGGAGATACAATGTATAAAAATATTGGAAAGGATATGTTTATTTCAAGTGAAACTGAAAATTATTTAAATTTAAAATGAAGTGATATTAAAGGAGACAATAGTGATTCTGATGCTTATTTAAACTCAAATGATCAATTAAAAAAATATTATAATGAGAATAATGCATTTAGTGAAAGTTTGATAAAAACTATTAAAGATAAGTATTTTAAAAACGAATTTCCTACAATGGAAATTGGATTTAATAAAGAAAGTATTTACAGAACTTAAAGTTTTGAACAACAAAATATGAACTCTCTAATTATAAATAATTTATATGCGAGTAATGATGATATTATAAGTTTTGATCTAACAAAAACAGAAGATCATGAAAAAGTTAATAAATTACTTTTAGGAGATGAAGATGCAATTAATAATTTCTTACTAACAGAACAATTTCATTTCTGAAATTGAGCTAAAATTAGAAGCGATTATAGTGTGATTCAAAATAATTTCTTGAGTACTTTCTTAAGTCAAAGTGAAATATTAAAATTCCAAGAAACACAAAATTATAAATTGGCAATAGCAATGGGTTATATTGATATTGCAGGTCCAAGTATTAAAATAGGATCAGGAGAGTTAGCATATAATCATCAATTACTAGACTTTAAATTGCCAATTTCTTATTCTATGAATGGAGTAAGAGATTTAGATTATGATAGTCTTTTAGATTTATCAATGAAATTATTTGAAACTTACAAGATGCTTTTTGCACCTTTTCAAAATGAGGGAATGTTACCTTTTGAAAACGAGATTAGTTTTTATTATTTTGATTTACTTTTTGAAAATAAAGATTCAACTATTTGAAATAGTAGTGGAGAATATAAATCTTTAAACAATTTTGAACTTAATACTCTTCTAAAAGACTTTTCAGAAACATATCATACTAGAAAGTTAAGTTTTTTAAATAAAGTAAAACTATCTGAAAGAGTTTTAAAAGAAAAAAATATATATTTCTCAATTGAAAATATTGACAATAATATAGCCAATAATGTTAAATTAACACCAAACAAAAATTCATCTTCTTTTTTCCATGTAATAAAAGAAGACAGTTACAAACTATTTCAAAATTTTGATTATATGATGCTAAATTTATTTGGAATAATTAAAATTAAAATAAAATTTGATAGAGAACAAGAATTTAAACTTTGAGAAAATTATGTTATTTTTTAATAGATAAAAATAACATTTAATCTAAAATTTAACAATATTAAGTTTCTTATTTACCCAATTTACATTGGGTTTTTATTTTGTTTAAAAGTTCTCAAATCAATTTTTAAACAATAAACTATAGTGAAAATATTTTAATTTGAATTTACTTTTAAAGTTTTAGTAAAAAATGAATATAGTTTTTAAAATCTATATAAAAAAAACACCAATTAAGGTGTTTAAAAAAAGGAATATTTTTATTAAAAAATGAATAAAATTTATAAAGCTGAAAGGCCAATTAGTTTTAAAACTAATGATAGTAACAGAGAATTTAATTCATTATATGTATTACTGCTTTATGAAGCTCTTTGTTTTCTAAACTGATTTATTAAATTAATGTTATAAAAAATTTATTTATAAATCTTTTATTTTGAATATAGTTTACATAATTTAATTTATCATATGGTTTACTGATACATTTAAATACAAATTCAAATTAGATCAAACATCAACCAGTGGGTATTATGCATGCTAATTGATATATGAATTTGTGTGTTTAATTGCAAGTTTTATTATTTTCTGTATTTTCTATCTATTTTCAATATTTTTTAAATTTCTTGTTAAAAATTTAACTTTTATGATTTAAGAAAAATTTATGGTACTTGAAATTCTTTATTTCACAGATTAATCTATTTCACTTGATTCTTTTAAAAAATGTTGTCTGGCAGTTAAAAATATTTTATACAGTTCAATTTATTATATATTGCTAACTTATTTTTAAACGGATTACATATCAGGTAATCATGAAACATATTTGGTAGGAATATTTCTTGCTCTAAAAGATATAAGGAATAGACTTTATAATCCATTTTTATTTATTTCAGCAATATTTAATTAGAGTTAATTAAATCTTACTTATATTAAAAATTAAAGTTATTAATGAAAACATTACATTGTAATCATAAACTTGAATTTCTTATTTTTAATTTTTATTAGCCTTTCTTCGAAACCCACCCTGCACCCTATAAATAAATTATATAGTTTAGAAAAATTCTGATTTATTTTATGTTATTATTTTTAAAAGAATTTTGAAAAAAAGTTGAGGAATTTTCATGGAAAATCATTATAAGAAAATAAGTAGTTTAATTTACAATGCAACAAAGCCTCCAGGAACAAGTATTGACAAAGATTTAGAGTTTTACAAGTCTTTATTACTACCAATTGATGGAAAAATACTTGAAGCTGGTGTTGGAAATGGAAGGTTATTTATTCCACTTTTAAAATATAAAGTAGATATTGTAGGAATTGACAAATCTCAAGAAATGATTGATATTTGCAGTGAAAATCTAAAAAAAGAAAACTTAAAAGCAACTTTAATTTGCCAAGATTTGGAGAATTATATTGAAAAAAATACATATGAATATATAATAATGCCTAATGCAAGTTTTAACTTGCTAGAAACAAGACAAAAAGCTTTAAAAGTATTAGATAACTTTTATCAATCTTTAACTGACAAGGGAACTCTTATAATCGATTTAATATTGCCAATTGAATTTAGAGCAGGATCAAAACATGAATCTACTCATTATGTCGAAAATCAAGATGTTTTAGTAAAAAACTGATCAAAAGAAATTAATTGAATAGAGCAATACACAATTAATCAAATTGATTACTTCATCAATAATGAATTAAAAGAAACTCAAGAATTCAAATTAACTTGATATGGAGTACAAGAATTTTGTGATATTTTAGCTTCAAAAGGATTTAAAGATGGAGTTTTTATTATTAATTATGGGAGTAAAATAAATTTAAATGTAAAAACAGTTACATTTATTTTTAAAAAATAAATAGTATTCTTATTAACTATTTTAATTAAGAATTTAGACAATAAATTATTATTAAAAAATATTGATACTTTTTATAAGAGCCTTTTAAGAGCTATAAACACTTCAAAATATGATTGCAATGAAAATATGAGGAATTTAAGAAAAATATATGACTAGTATATTAATATATGTGTTTTTTGGACTATTATTAATGTCTTTGGGTTTCTTAATATATTTTTTAATAAAAAAAACAAAAAGCATTTTTTGTATAAAAAGAGGGATTGTAAAATACTTTTTAGACACTATTCCTATAATCTTTTTTGTAGCAGGTTTATTAACAATAGTTTGTGGTTGTTTCTTTTAATTTTGATAGAATATTTAAGAATAGTTGTAAACTACTAGAAAAGGACAAGAAATAATAATGAAATTAGCTATTGATATTGGTGGTACTTCAATAAGATTTGCATTAATTGACAAAAATCAAATAATAAAAAAAGAAGTAATGGATACTAATCCAAATGACAGAAAAAGTAACTTTGATTACATTAAAAAAACAGTAGAATCTTGAAATGAAACAATTGACTATATAGGTATTTGTTGTCCTGGACCTTTAGATTTAAAAACAGGAACAATATTAATTACTTACAATCTTCCAGATTGAAGTGAAAAATGCATTTTACAAGAAATTAAAGACTTATTTAAGATTGACAATGTAAAAATAGACAATGATGGAAATATAGCAGCTTTGGGTCAATATATTGTTAGAAAAAACTTGCACTCTTTATTATATTTTACAATTTCAACAGGAATTGGAGCAGGTTTTATTTATGAGGGCAAAATATTTCAAGGATATAATGGAACTGCTCTTGAAATAGCAAATTCACTTCCATGTTGAGAAAGTGAAAATCCACAAAGAAGTGGTATTGAATTTCAAGCAAGTGGAAAAAACATTTGTGTTCAATTGAATAAACTTGGAGTAGAAGTAGAAAATGCCAAACAAGCTTTTGAATTGTATAAAACCAAAAAAAATGAAACTGTAAATAAGTTTTTTGCAAAAATTGAAAATCAACTAATTAGTTTATTTTCAACTTCAATTAACTTCTTAAATCCTGAAATGATTGTAATTGGGGGAAGTGTTGCTATAAAGAATCAAGAATTTATAACAGAAATCATGAAGAAAGTTTGACAAGTAACAAAAGATGCAAATTATAAAGTTAAATTTGAATTTGCCAAAGATTTAGAAGATGCAACATTATTGGGTTGTTGTGAAATGTAGATTATGAAATGTAGATTATTCTACATTTTTTATTTGTAAAATATTAATAAAAATTAAAAATAAAATACCTTTGGAATTTGATATAATAGCAATGGTTAGGGTAAAATCAATTTTATTTAAAGGGGAGACTTTATGTATTTTATTAAAAAAATAAAAGAAGAATATTTGGTCATTAATTTAATTGGCAATGTTGTAATGGCAAAGTATAAATACTTTCATGAAGCAGTATTGCATATTAATGATTTAAAAAAATATACTTACAATAATAAAAATAACTTATTAAATTCTCAAGAAGAGGGAACAAATTATCTAACATTAGAAGAATATTATCCAGAGAATTTAGAAAATAAATTAGAAGTTATTAATGAAAATAATTCTAAAAATATGGAAATTAAAGATGTAATTCAAAATAAAATTAATGAATTAAATAAAAAAGTAGCTTTAATTAGCAATGATAATGAAAAAATAGACAATTACAAAGAATTAGAAAATCTTATTTTAGAGATTAAAAAATATATGATTTTGCTAAATTCAAAAGATATTAATGATCGAAAAAACTCATACTCTTCTGAAATTGATTTATCATTATTTGATTTAAACTCAGATTTTTTAACAAAAACTGAAGAATTATTAGTATAAAAAAAAATTGAGGCAAAAAAAATAAATTAATTTAAAACAAAAAGTAGATTATCTACTTTTTTTATTATGTATTTATTTAAAAAGTTAATCCTGTTAAACTGTTTATATAGAGGTATTTTTTATGGAAAAGTTTAAAAAGGGAATATATGATCTTTTAATTAAAGAAAACGAGCTGCAGTTTTTTCAAAAAGATGATATTAGAGAATTAGAAAATGTTGATGATGACTGATTAATAAATCAGTTTTCTAGACAAATTAAAGATAAATTATCTAATTTTCAAACAATAGAAGATAAAATAAAGTTTTTAAATAATTTAACTAATGAGGAACAATGAACTTCATTAAAAGCAATAAAAAAAGATGTTAAGTATAATAGTTTAGATCAAATAAGTATAAACAAACTTATTAAAAATAAGTTATGATCTAATTTAAAAAAAGAATTTGAATCTTCAAATGATATTCAAATGATCTCACCATTTATCTCAAAACACATGATAAATAAGTTAGAAGATATTTTAGTAAATAATCCAAATATAGAATCATTAAAAATAATAACAACAACATATGATGGAACTTCAAAGTTCTTAGCTTTAGAAGATTTAATAAAACTAGCTAATGAATATAATAAGATAATTCAAGTTAAAATAGAAAATCTGTTTGAAAAAAGTGCAAAAAGATTACATATAAAGTCATATTTATTTAATAGAGAAAATAACTTTAGTTCTTTATATATTGGAAGTAGTAATTTTACAAAAACTGGTTTAATAACTGGCAATGAACATAATTTAAGAATTAGTGAATTTAAAGATAAAAAAATTATTGAAGATTATAGAGAAGAGTTTGATCAATTATTTAATTCAACTGATTTTATAGACATAAAAGATCATGAACAAATTCAAAATATACTACTACGTCAAAAAATTGAAAATGATAAATGAGAAGAAATTAATAATTCTATATGAGAAGATGAAGATAATAGGTCAAAGCATTTTGAAAGAATAAATGCAAAAAATAAATTTATAACTCCATATAGTTATCAAAAAGAAGTTGTTGACAATATTTTAAATAGGGTAAATAATGGAAAAAATAAACATTTGCTTGTTATGGCAACAGGAACAGGTAAAACTAAAACTATGATTTTTACATACGAAGCTCTTGCAAATCTTTGAGAAATAGAAGAACCAAGTTTATTATATATAGCACCTTCCAAAGAAATACTTGATCAAACTGTTAAAGACTTTAGAGATTATCTTGAAATATATGATTTTGGATTGGAATTTTATGATAGTAGAAATAATGATGCTGATTTATCAAAAGAAAATTGAATATTTACAAATACAGAAACTTTAATAAGAAGAAAAGAAAAATTAAGAAATAAAAAATTTGATATTGTAGTTTTTGATGAAGCTCATCATGTTCAAGCAGATACATTTAAGGAAATATATTCTTTAGTACTTCCAAATACTAAACAAGTATTTGGCCTAACTGCAACCCCAGAAAGAACTGATAATATAAATGTAAATATTTTTTTTGATGATGAATATGCAGCAAATATAAGATTATTTGAAGCTATTGAAAAAGAGTTATTATGTGATTTTGATTACTTTTTTATAAAAGATGATTCAACTGATTTGACAAACATAGATATTCTAAAAACTGATAAATTAAACAAAGTTTTAAATATTAAAAAAAGACATGAATTTGTTTATAAAAATATACAAAAATATATAGGTACAAATTCTAGAAATGTTAAAGCCATATTATTTTGTAATTCAATAGAGCATGCACGTGATTTATCAAATTTTTTAAATGAAAAGGGAGAAAGAAGTGAATTTTTAGTTTCTGAAAAAATAACAAAAGAGAAAAGAAAAGAAATATTAAATGATTTTAGAAGAGGAAAAATAAACTTTCTTTGTGTAAGAGATATTTTAAACGAAGGTGTTGATGTTCCAGAAATAGATACTATAATGTTTTTAAGACCAACTGCTTCTGTTCTTATTTATTTACAACAACTTGGTAGAGGAATGAGAAAAGTTACTGACAAGAGATTGCAAATATATGATTTTGTAAATAATGTTGATATTAAAGTAAATAAAAATTATAATCCTTTAACTGCTTTTAATGTTCTTACAAATGACTTAAAAATAAATGAGTTTGAGAAAAACATAAATCATATTAACGATTTTTTACCAGGTGATTCTAATTTTATACTTACAAAAATTATCAAAGAAGATTTTTTGAATCAACTTAAAGAATATGAAAAACATAATTTATATAAATCAATTATTGATGAATATAGAACTGGAGTATTTGAAGATTATGAATCATTTTTTAGAGATAAGGAAGTCAGTATCTATGAATTTTATAATCTTAAAAAAGCATATTTCAGAGAAAACTTAACAACTAATAACCAAACAAGAATTCGCCAATTTATGTTTTTTAATAATAAGAACTTAATTAAAGAGATTCTAGAAATAATAGAAAATAAAAAGATTTCAAATAATAAGCTTATTAATAAAATATTTTTAGTTTCTTTTCATCATTCACCAACAAAACAAGATAATTTTTATTATGATTTAAATTTAGCTTTTGAAACTATTTTTAATATAGAAAATAAGTTTTTTTTAAAAGAAATTAAATATTTACTTAAATTTAAATTAAACAATGAAAAATTATTAACAACAAGTCTAACTGAAGAAATTGAAAGTTTTAAAGGTTTACATTTAAATCATAATCAATTTCAAGCATTATGCTCTATTACAGTAAAAGACAATCAATTTAAAGGTAAAGGTGTAGGGGGAATTATTAGTAATAAAGAAGATAAAATCTTTGCAATTGATGCTTCAACTAATACAATTTCCACAAAATTTGGACACGGTAATATTTATGATTATGAAAATCAAACTTTATATTGAGATACTCCTGATGATTGAAAATTTGATATGGACAAAATTACTGAAATGCAAAGAAATATGATGAATTTAAAGGAATATAAAACTTATGTATTCTTTTCAGATGAAAAACTTAGAAATGAAAAGGGAGATAAAGCTAAAGTATTTATTGGAAAAATTGAAAAAATAATTGATAGAAAAGAAGTAGAAAATGGGTCTGAAAAAAAATCCCATAAAAAACCCAAATTTATTTTTAAAATTAGCTAATTAACCCCTTGCAAAAAAAAAAAAAAAACAATAAAATTACTCTTAACGGGGTATTTTTTTATGAGTAAATTAAGAGTATTTGAAACATTTGCAGGTATAGGAGCGCAACATAAAGCTTTAGAAATACTTAAAAAGAATATAGTGGGATTTGACTATGAAATAGCTGGAACAAGTGAATGAGATATTTGAGCAAATTTAAGTTATAATGCAATACATCATAATAATAAAAATGTAGCTGAAAAATTAAGTGATGAAGAAATTAATAATTTCATTACAAAATATACTCTTTCAAATGATGGAAAAAAACCAATTGATGAAAAGTTTGTATTAAGACAGCCTAGAAAAATTAGAGAGTTATTATATAGTTCTTTAATAAATTGTAATAATCAAGGAAGTATTTTAGAAATAACTGGTAATAGACTTATTAATAATATTGGTGATTTTGATCTTTTAACTTATTCTTTTCCCTGTCAAGATTTATCTGTTGCAGGAAGTTTTCATGGTTTTAATCAAGGAATGGCAAAAGGTTCAAATACTAGAAGTGGTTTGTTATGAGAAATTGAAAGAATACTTAAAGAGTTAAAAAAGCTTAATAAGTTGCCTAAATATTTATTATTGGAAAACGTCAAAAATATGATTTCTAATAAGCATAAAGATGATTATATTGAATGATTAGAGTTTTTAGCCTCGTTAGGTTATGAAACAAAAACTTATATATTAGATGCAAGTAAGTATGGAATACCACAAAAAAGAAAAAGAGTATTTGCAATTAGTATTTTAAAAGATGAAGAAATTTTATTGGATATAGAAAATTTTATAAATGATTCAGATGATATTGAAGATGTATCTAAGGAATTTAATATTAATAAACAATTAAAAAAAATTTTAAAAGTTAATTATTCAATAAAAAAATATGAAAAAGAAGCTAAAAATTGTTCACCAAATAATACACCAAGTAGAAGAAAAATGTACAAAGAGAATCCAAAAGTGTTTCAGGTTATAAAGGGAGAATATAGATATCTTAGTTTTGTAAGAACTATCACAACAAAACAAGATAGACATCCTAACGCAGGAATTGTTGTTCTCAAGGAAACAGAAATAATAAAAGAGTTAGAAAAAACGGGCAAATCCAATTACAGATTTTTAACTCCTAGAGAAACTTTTTTATTAATGGGATTTACAGAAGAAGACTTTGAAAAGGCTACAGTATTTAATCAACGAAAAGATATACTTTATAGACAAGCAGGAAATTCAATTGTAGTAAACGTATTGGTAGCTCTTTTCAATAATATGATGAAAGAGGAAAAGAATTAATGAGATCAGGAAGCGCATGAAATATTGCAACAAATTTTAATAGTTATATAAATGATTATATAAAAACTAGTTGTTTTAAAAAAGGAGACATAGTAAATTTTTCTCTTACTCCATCTGGAAAAGAGTTAAAAGTTAAAATAAATAAAAAAGATACCAACATAATTAAAAAAGGAGATAGAAGTACATTTGTGCAAATTCTAAGAGTTTGATGTACATTAGGATTTATTAAGTTAAAAAATGCTGAATTTATTGAAAAGCTAGATACCTTTTTTGAATATGATTTTATTGTTGAATATAGTTTTGATGAAGATTTAGAAAGACAAGCAAGAGAAATTATTGAAAAAAGATTAAATGGCTATACTGAATATAGTTTTAAAAATGAACATACTTTTTATAATGGATTTTCAATTGCTACATTAATACAAAATGAATTAACTTATGATGATAACGATGAAAATATAAAAAATAGAATTAATAAAGCTATTTCTAAATGTGATAATAAAGCTGATTTTTTAATTGAAGGATTAGATGATATAAAAAATAATGATTCTCTTAGAAGATTGCTAACAACATATAAAGTAAAAGGGATTTATGATAATAAAAAAATAATTCAAGCCTGCTATAAATATATTTTTGAAAAGGAATGAACGAATTATTACAAAATTAATGATATAGAGAATATGTTTATTAATGATAGCTTTAAAAAATTTAAAGTTAATAAAGAAAATATTATAAATTTACCTATGAATTGAAATAATGAAGAGCTGATTTACTCAAAAAATTACTCTTTTGGAGAATTTATAAATCATTATTTTTTAAAAACAGGAGATAACTCAAAAATTGCAATTCCTATTTATCAAAGACAATATAATTGAGAACAAAAACTTGCTACAGGTCTTTTAAATGACATTCTAAATCTAAAGGAAGGAAAATATCATTATATTGGAGGTATTGTATTATTTGTGCCTCTTAGAGACAGATTGAATAATAAATTAATTGATGGACAACAAAGATTAACAACTTGTTTAATAATTTTAAGACAAATATATAATGTATATTTAATGAAGGACTATAAAATACCTGATGTTTTATATAATTTATTTGTTCTTGATCAGTATGATGAAAATGCAATATCAAAAACTTTTAAAAGAATAGATACTAACAGTGATTTTAGAACATTTAATAATATTATAAAAGGTGAACAAATTCAAGAAACTACAACTTCAGTATTTACAAACTCAGTTGCAGTTTTTAATATTATTAAAGATTTTAATGAAGCAGGTTTAAATGATCTTTTAAAAAAAATTTATGAACAGCTAATTCTTTCAGTTACTACAGATCATATATCAAATGAATATACTTTATTTGAAAACTTGAATACTAAATCTTTGCAACTCTCTACTATGGATTTAATAAAAAACTTCTTGTTTATGCATATAGATCAACAAATAGTAGATAAACATGAACAGCAGTTACAATTTACTTTTGAAGAAGAAATTACTTCAAAATTTAAAGATTTTAAGAATCCTACATCAAAAATGGATAGTTTTATAAATGTATTTTTAAGATTAAAAGAAAAACAATATGCAACAAAATCAGCATTTGAAAGTTTTAAAGAAACTTTGATTTCTGATTTTATTAATAATAGAAACTTAAAATCATTTGAAGAATCTAGAAAGTTATTTATAGATTTAGGTAAATACATTGATATGTATATTTCTGTTTCAGACTCTAATTCATTTAATAAAGCAGACTCCTTAACATATAGATTTAAAGATATTCTAACTATGTTAGAAGGCAGAGAAATTTATTATCCTCTATTAATGAAAATTTTAATAAATTTTGA
Organism: Spiroplasma floricola 23-6; assembly: GCF_002813555.1. NCBI lineage: Bacteria > Bacillati > Mycoplasmatota > Mollicutes > Entomoplasmatales > Spiroplasmataceae > Spiroplasma > Spiroplasma floricola. The sequence continues at coordinate 869,062 of NZ_CP025057.1, read as the reverse complement.
TTATGAAAATAATAAGACAAATAAAGAAATTACAAAACAGATAAGAAGAGTATTTTTTGAAATTGAAAAATATGAAGTTAGACTTCAAGTTTCTAATTATAAAGGTCAATCCCTTTCTCAATATATTGATTTTAATATTTTAAAAGAGCTAGGAAATGGAATTATAACTCCTGATTTTATAAGAAAATTATTTATAGGTGAACATGAAGATGAATCAAATAATAGAATTTCTTTAGAAAGATTTAGAAATAGTTTGAGAGAGTATGATATATCCAATAAGATAGCAACTCTTATTGGATATAGAATTGAGAATTACTTATCGAATAATAAGGACTTTTTTGGAGACGATTATAATTATATTGACACTAAATATGAAAAAAGAACATTAGAACATATAATTCCTCAAAAACCTAATGAGGAATGATATCAAGATATAATAGTATGAAGTGATCACGAATTATCATTAGAAGAAGCTAAAAGATGAAAAACTAAATTTTTAAATAAATTAGGTAATTTAATGTGTATTGAAGGTAAATCAAATTCAAAAATTCAAAATAAAACTTTTAATAAGAAAATTTATGAGTATTCAAAGGAAGGCAAAATCCTCAGCTCTTATCAGTTTAAAGGTTATAAAGATGAAACTTTAGAATTAATGGATTTAAGAGAACTTAATAACTTTTATGAGGATAATATTAAAAAAAGAACTGAACAATTAACAAAAATTTGCTGTGATATTTGAAAAGATAATTAAATTTAGAAATTTTTATTTATAACTTTCAATTTATTTTATAAAGTTTACTATTTTTATACAATCATTAAACACTCCAATTTGACCCCACTAAACTTATTTGTTATTATAAAAAAGTTAAGGGGGTTTTTATTATGTTGTTGTTATCATCAGAAAGTAAAGAAATGGCTAGTTTAATTCTTGGATGAATTGGATTTGCAACAAGTTTTTCAATGTTAATGCCTCAAGTTATTAAAGTTTGTATTACAAAAAATACTAAAGCACTTTCACCAATAATGTTTTTTTTAACTTTTTTAAATTCATGTATATGAACAAGTTATGCATTTTTTACAAAAGAAACACCTGACTTACAAGTAGGGTGTGCTAATTTAGCTGCAATGGGAGCATCATTGTTTATTTTAATCTTTATTATATCTAATAAAGTTAAAGATAAAATTACTTTAAATAGATTAAAAAAAGACAAAAAATTAAATGAAAATTTAGAAGAAATGTCTGTAGTAGAAATACAAAATGAAAATGAGCTTTTAAGTGAAGAAATCATTAATATGCAAAAAGAAATTGAAAAACTAGAAGAAAATGTTGAAGTTTTATCAGATCAAGTTGAAGAATTAGAAGAACAAGTTGAAATTTTAGAAGAAAAAAAAGAAGAGTAATACTCATTTTTTAAACGAATTTATTTTAATAAAAAACTGTATTATATATAAAAAAGCAGTTTTTTTTTTTTTTTTTAAAAAAAAAAAAAAAATTAAAAGCATTTTTACTTTTGATATATTTCAATAAATAGAGTATTTTAAATTTATAATTATATTGAGCTTGAATATGTTGGTCGGGTAACTTCAATTATGGAGGAAAACATGAAAAAATTATTAGGATTATTAGGAGCAGCTGGATTAGTTGCAACTACAAGTGCAACAGTTGTTGCTTGTGGACAAAAAGTAGAAACTGTTAGTTTGACTGCAACTAAATTATCAGCAGAAACTGTTGTTAAATCAAAAAAAATTACAGCTGATGGAACAATTACTTTTAAATTAGCAGAAAACTCAGTTTTAACTGTAACAGTTAAAGAAAAATCACAAAAAGCTGGAGAAGTTACTATTATAGTTTCAACAACAGCAGATAAATTAACAGATAAAGAAGTTAAAGAAACTGTTGATGTTATGCATAAAGCAAAAGATGCATCAAAATCAACTAAAGCAACAGAACCAGAAAAAGTTGCATCAGTTGAAGTTAAAATTGGTAAAAAAGCTGATGCACCAGCAAAAGTTAAATTAGATTCAGTTGATTTAAGTTCATTTAAAGCAACAAATGATACATCAGATACTCAAGTTATTGATGCATTAAAAGCAGTTAAAGGACTTGAAAAATTAACAGCAGATGATGTTACAATTACTAAAAAAGCTGCTACTGCTGAGGCAGCAGGAGAAATTAAAATCGAAGCAAAATCAACTTCAACAATCGTTGAAGGTTCAAAAACTTTAGTAATTGATAAATTATAATCGAAAAAGTAACTTTAGTTGCACAAGGTAATTAAAAAGCTACTATTAATTTAAAATAAAAGAATAATAAGTTGAAATTTTAGAAAAAAATAGATGAGCATATTTATATTTTTAGAAAAATTTATTTTATTAAAAAACCGTATTATATATTAAAAAACGGTTTTTTTTTTTTTTTTTTAAAATTGAAAATTATTTTATATAACTAAAATATTTTTCTGGTTTTAGGTTGTTCATTAAATAGGATATTTTAAATTTATAATTATATTAAGCTTGAATGTGTTAGTCGGGATACTTCAATTATGGAGGAATAACATGAAAAAATTATTAGGATTATTAGGAGCAGTTGGATTAGTTGCAACTACAAGTGCAACAGTTGTTGCTTGTGGACAAAAAGTGGAAACTGTTAGTTTAACTGCAACTAAATTATCAGCAGAAACTGTTGTTAAATCAAAAAAAATTACAGCTGATGGAACAATTACTTTTAAATTAGCAGAAAAATCAGTTTTAACTGTAACAGTTAAAGAAAAATCACAAAAAGCTGGAGAAGTTACTATTATAGTTTCAACAACAGCAGATAAATTAACAGATAAAGAAGTTAAAGAAACTGTTGATGTTATGCATAAAGCAAAAGATGCATCAAAATCAACTAAAGCAACAGAACCAGAAAAAGTTGCATCAGTTGAAGTTAAAATTGGTAAAAAAGCTGATGCACCAGCAAAAGTTAAATTAGATTCAGTTGATTTAAGTTCATTTAAAGCAACAAATGATACATCAGATACTCAAGTTATTGATGCATTAAAAGCAGTTAAAGGACTTGAAAAAATAAGTGCAAGTGATATTAAATTTACTAAAACACCTGCTACTACATCAGCAGAAGGATCAATTAAAATTGATGCAAGCTCAGATTCAACAATTGTTGAAGGTTCAAAAACTTTAGTAATTGCTAAATTAGCACTAGTTGATTTAGCAACTGTTGATTTAGGTTCATTTAAAGCAACAAATGATACAACAAATGACCAAGTTATTACTGCTTTAAAAGCAGTTAAAGGACTTGAAAAAATAAGTACAAGTGATGTTACAATTACTAAAACACCTGCTACTGCATCAGCAGAAGGATCAATTAAAATTGATGCAATATCAACTTCAACAATAGTTAAAGGTACAAAAACTTTAGTAATTGCTAAATTATAAGCAAAAAAAGAACTTTAGTTGCATAAGGTAATTAAAAAGTTACTATTAATTTAAAATAAAAAAATAATAAGCTGAAATTTTTGAAGAAAAATAGATGAGTATATTCATATTTTTAGAAAAATTTATTTTATTAAAAAACCGTATTATATATTAAAAAACGGTTTTTTTTTTTTTTTTTAAACTGAAAATTATTTTATCTAACTAAAATATTTTTCTGGTTTTAGGTTGTTCATTAAATAGGACATTTTAAATTTATAATTATATCAAGCTTGAATGTGTTAGTCGGGATACTTCAATTATGGAGGAATAACATGAAAAAATTATTAGGATTATTAGGAGCAGTTGGATTAGTTGCAACTACAAGTGCAACAGTTGTTGCTTGTGGACAAAAAGTGGAAACTGTTAGTTTAACTGCAACTAAATTATCAGCAGAAACTGTTGTTAAATCAAAAAAAATTACAGCTGATGGAACAATTACTTTTAAATTAGCGGAAAAATCAGTTTTAACTGTAAAGGTTAAAGAAAAATCACAAAAAGCTGGAGAAGTTACTATTATAATTTCAACAACAGCAGATAAATTAACAGATAAAGAAGTTAAAGAAACAATTGATGTTATGCATAAAGCAAAAGATGCATCAAAATCAAAATCAACTAAAGCAGCAGAACCAGTAAAAGTTGCATCAGTTGAAGTTAAAATTGGTAAAAAAGGGGCTTCAACAGCAAAAGTTAAATTAGATACAGTTGACTTAAGTTCATTTAAAGCAACAAATGATACAACAGATGCTCAAGTTATTGATGCATTAAAAGCAGTTAAAGGACTTGACAAATTAACATCATCAGATATTACAATTACTAAAACAAAAGCTACTACATCAGCAACAGGATCAATTAAAATTGATGCAAAATCAACTTCAACAATCGTTGAAGGTACAAAAACTTTAGTAATTGATAAATTAGAGGCACCAGCTGAATTAGTTGATTTATCAACTGTTAACTTAGGTTCATTTAAAGCAACAAATGATACAACAGATGCTCAAGTTATTGATGCATTAAAAGCAGTTAAAGGACTTGAAAAATTAACAACATCAGATGTTACAATTACTAAAACAAAAGCTACTACATCAGCAGCAGGATCAATTAAAATTGATGCAAAATCAGATTCAAAAATTGTTAAAGGTACAAAAACTTTAGAAATTGCTAAATTAGAGGCACCAGCTACACTAGTTGATTTATCAACTGTTAACTTAGGTTCATTTAAAGCAACAAATGATACAACAGATGCTCAAATTGTTGATGCATTAAAAGCAGTTAAAGGACTTGAAAAATTAACAGCAGATGATGTTTCAATTACTAAAACAAAAGCTACAAAAGAGGCAACAGGATCAATTAAAATTGATGCAAGCTTAGATTCAAAAATCGTTAAAGGTGCAAAAACTTTAACAATTGATAAATTAAGTGCATAAAATATAATTATTAAAATTAATAATAAAAATAAAATCTCTACTTTTTAAAATAGAGATTTTTTTAATTTTATTTAAAAATTACATTTTTATTAATTACAAACTCATATGCAGGAAGTTTAAATTCATTTTCATTTACTTTATAAATTGCATATTCATTTTTCTTACTTTTTCTTAAACTAATTGAGAGATTATCTTTTGTCTTAGCAAAATTTGGCTCTTCTTTATTTAACTTATCTTCTTTAATTAATCTTTCAATTTCTTTTCTAGTGTTATAAAAAACTAATTGAGAATTTTTTATATCTTGTTCACTTAGATTAAATAGTTTAAAGTTTAGAATTTTGTTAGTACTCTTTTCAATCATAATTACTAAATAATTTTTCAATATTATATCTTGATAAAAAGTACTATCTTCAAATTCATCATTCATTATTTCAAAAGGATCTAATTCATAGTTAGTAGTAATTTGTTCTTGTAAATTACTGTTTTGAGTTAACTTATGTGTTAGCTTGAAATTTGTAATTTTTAAAAAGTCATATAATTCAGAGTTATTTTCTTTTAAAAAGTTTTCAAATGCCATTTGATGTTTTTGATTAGCTTTTGATTGAGTATAATTGGAAATATCTGTTCCAATTATACTTGTCATATATTCTTGAATTTGCTCGTTTTTAAATTCAACAATATCTTTGATTTCTCTTTCTTCAAAAATTTCATTAATATATTCAACTTTATTTTTGTGTCTTGAAATAATTTCTTTTAAAAAGTTAGTATTAAATGAATAACTTCTAAATCTTGCAAGTACATTTGAATAGGGTTGTTTTTTTAAATCAATTCTACTTTGACTTCTAGTTGAAGCAGAAAGAATCTTTGTAAATCCTTCATTCAATTCTTCTGCTTTTCCTTTTTTTACTTTCTCTTGAATAGCAAGTCAATCGTTTACTATTAAATAAAATTCTTTTTGTGTTGATATATCTATTATAAAAGCATCATGAATTTTAAAATCTAAAAAATCTTTTTCATAATCATGAACATAGGTTATGATTAAAAGCAATTGATTTCTATTTATAAATTTAGAGTCTTTAAATGTTTCATTAACTATTTCATCATAGTAAATATCGTTTAAAAGTAATCGTTCTTTTACTATTAATTCATCATACTTGTTTCTTTTTAAAGCCACTGGTTTTAATTCTAATTGAAGATCTTCAAAAGTATATTCTACTTTACTTAATAAAGGTATATTAAATATTGCTTGTTGAAGAAAGTGTTTTACTTTATCTTTATTGTCAAAATATCTTATTTTATCAATATTATTATTTGCAAGTTCTCTTAAAGTTTTTCCTATAGCTTTTTTAGCTGTTTCATATATTTCTAGTAAATCTTGTTTATATTGTTTGTCATCCATGTTAATTAAGTTTCCTTTATACCTATTGATTATAAAGTAAATTACAGTATTATAATCTATTTCAAAAAAAATTTTTTCAAATTTATTTAAGTCAACTGTAGTTATAAGTTTAAACCTTTTATAAGTTTATAAAAATATTATTAAAGTATAAAAACTCTTTTATGTTTTTAGTTTTAGTTGATATTAGGAATAAGATATAAGTGTAAAAAAGCTTTTACTATTTGGTTGGTTGGGTGGGAATGTTGAAAGACCTTTCTTATTATTTTTGAGTAATTATTTATAGCTTTCACTTATTAATAGTTATTATTTTTCTTTCATTAAAACTTTCAAGATAATATTAAAGATATCGTTTTTTAAATAATTAAAAAAATTATGATTTTTAATATAAGGAAATGAAATATTAATTGATTTATTTCATTTCCTTATATTTGTGAATGGGGGTCTTTATTGTGAAAAAACTTGATTCTGCCATTAGAATTTATGGTTTAGTTCTAGGTGTAATTTTATCTTTAGTTTTAATAAATAATTTTTTCTTATTAGTTATCTTTTCTCTTACTGAAAAAGGCAGAGAAAAGATAAATATATTTTTTAGCACAAGTTATCATCTGATTATTCCTTTCAGCATTTTAACTATTTTAGTTTATATATTTAGTTTTTTTCTATTTTTTAGAATTACTTATCTAAAAGAAAAATCTTATACAAAAACATTATTTATTTTTACTTGTCTAAGTTTTGTCTTGTGTTATTTTTTATTATATTTACCATTGTGAATTATGTTAATGATAAGACAGATAAATATAATTAAAAGTAAAACTGAAATTGATAAAAGTGAGCAAATGGGTGTTATACCAAATCTTTAAAAAAGATTTGAAATTTTAAAAAAATATAGTTTATGTTTTTAAAGTTAATTAAATATATTAACTTTTTTTTATTTTTCTTAACTTTTCAATTATTGAAATACCAATATTTTTGTAAGTATCTGTTCTTATCCTCATAAGAGGAATACCTTCTACTTTTAAAGCTTTATCTTTTAGATTATCTCTTCATATTTGTTTTTTACTATTGTGATAAGTTAGACCATCTACTTCAATTGCAAGAACAGGTTCGTGACTAAATTTATCATATATTAAGAAATCTATATGTGCTCAGTGATGACTCAAAAAAGCTTTTTCTCTTTCATTAAAAGTTTGATTTTTAATAGCATTTGGAATAATATGACTTAATTTTTTAAATAAAGTTATGTCTAAATTATTGAATTCCTCTAATGCAATAATCTTTTCAAGAACTGTATGAATTATTATTTCTGTTGGTTCTTTTGAACCTTGTTTATGAGTTTCATTGTAACTTTTAATGAAATTTATTAGTTTTTTATTATATTCTTTTGATAGAATATAAAATTCAGTATTCTTTTTATAGATCTTTTTACTTTTAGGAAAATTATATTCAATATAATTTATTAAGTCTTTAATATCATTGTCAGGACCTTCTTTAACAGAGTTAGAATATGCTAATATAAATTTGCTTTTTGCTCTTGAAACTGCAACATTTATTAATTGAGGATTACAAACAAAATCATCTTTTCCACTTATTTTTTGTTTTGTAACTGCAAATAAAATTGTATCTTTTTCTTGGCCCTGAAAAGCATGAATTGTATTTGCAACAATTTTGTTATTTGCTAAATTTTTTATAAATAAGTTTGCTTGAGCTCTAAAAGGGCTAATAAGGCCAATATCTTTAATATTATTTTCTATTATATATTGTTTAATATTTGCAAGTTCTTTTTTACTAGTTTTTCAATTATCAGTATCGTTGTAATAAAGTGATTCACCAATAATTGATTCAAAAGGACTTTCTTGATTCTTTGCTTCACTCATAATTATAAGTTGATTTTGATAATACTTTTGATTACAAAAATCAATAATTGCTGGATGGCATCTATAGTGTTCTCTAAGCAATTGATTGGGAACAGTATTTTTATAAATCTCTATAAAAGCTTTTAAAATATTATTTTTTCAAAAAGTATAACCTTTTTCAACAGGAGCTACATTTTTTTTAAAGTATTGTTCATAAATTGGAGAATCAACTTGAGGAAGTTGTTTTAAATCTCCTACAATTACAATATTTTTTGCACATGCCATAGCAGCAACACTTGCAAGCATATCTGTTTGAGAAGCTTCATCAATTATTAAATAATCAAAAAGTAAAGTAGGGGGTTTTGCATTAATAATTGAAAAAATAGTACTCAATATTATTGGTCTTTGATTAAATATTTGCTTCATTTTTTGTTCATTTTTGTAAAAGTTTTCTGCATTTAAATCTATTGTTAAATTAGTTAAATAATTGTTGTATATATGTTTATAGAGTATTTCTTTTGATAACAATATCAAATTATTTAATTGCTCTTTATCTAAACTTTCAAGCTCTTTTTCATCATTTTCGATAGAAATTCTAGTTTCTATATTTTTTCTAGATAAAACAAAGAAATATAATTCTGATATATAATCGCTTTTAAAAAACTTTCTTGGTAACTTATATTTTAATTTACTTATAAATTTAAATAGAAATGATAATTTATCTTTTTTATAAGTCTTTATTTGAAGATAAAATTTATTAATCTTTTCTAAGGGAAGATTTAATAAATTTCTATTTTCTTTATATTTTAAAACTATTTTGCTTTCATATAATTGCTTTTCTTTTTCAATTTTTTTAATAAGATTTTTATTGTTAAAAATTGACTCTTTTAAATTTTGAACTCTTTGAATATCTTTTATTATTTGATTTGCTTTATATAATTGTTCTTTATAATTTTGATTATTTTTAAAGAATGATGATTTTTCAAACTCTTCTTTTCAATTTTTTCTAAATCTTTCAAATTCTTCTTTATTTTCTTGGCTAAAGTATTTTTTATTTTTTTCAAAAGATCCTAAAAAAGAGGTTAAAAAAGAGATGTTTTCAAGTTTTTCTTCATTTTGATTATCAACATTTATATTAGGATTTAATTTATTAAAAACATTCTCAATTGCTGAATTATTATTTGATACAACAGCAACAGTTTGATTTTTTAATAAAATATTTGAAATTATATTCAATATAGTTTGTGTTTTTCCAGTACCTGGAGGGCCTTGAATTATTGAAATATTTGATTTAAAAACATTTTCTACTGCTCTTTTTTGACTATTATTAATTCCAAAAGGATATATTAATTTTCTTTCTTCTTTATCAAGATTTTTTTTAAACTCTCCGTGCATAAAATAATATAAAACTGATTCTTTATTTATATTTTTATAATCATTTTTATAATTAAAATCAAAAAAATACATTATGCTATTGTAAACACTTTTCATATTTTCTTTTATGTTGCTATTTGAAGATTTATCAAATTGATCTTCTCATTCAATTTTTTTTGTATTTTTTTTATCTAATTCTTGTAAATCTTTTAAAAGTTTTATTCAGTAGTTAAAATTTTCTTTTGCCTTATTCATAATAGATCCTTTAAATATTTATTAATATTATATATTCAATGTATGAAAATTAACTATATGTAGAAAAGTTATTTAATTGTTCTTAACTTTTATAGGAATAAAGTTAATTTTGGACTAGACTATATGAGGTTTTTTTGATAATATATAAGTGTATAAAAAGGGGAAAATAATTAGGAAAACATTTTTTTGTTTTCTAATTTTTAAATTGTTATGGGCTTAATTTTATAAAAAGCTTATTATAGCTTCTTTTATACTAATAGCTAGGAGCTAAGAGTATGAAAAAAAATCTATAAGTATTTTTACAATGTTTAAAATTGATTTAAAGTTAATATTTTTTGACAAAGCATCAGCAATAATAGCATTTATAGCTCTTGTACTTACAGCTTTATTTAGTCTAACTTTATTTATATTAAAAGATACAGGTCAATTTGTAATTTATTATAATTATTATTTTCTATTTATTAGTGGAATTATTTGAATAATACTAATTATGAGATTAGTTTTTTTATTTATGTATTCTAAAATTGAAGATAAAACCATTTATATTATTTCAACTCAATCAATATCAAGAAGTAGATTATTTATTGTACAAAACGTGACTTTATTTTTATATGCAACATTTACAATTTTAATTAACTTTTTAATAATAAATGGTTTTGCTTTGATGTCAAAATTAGATGATAAAGTAATTTTGAGAATAACAGTAGTGCACATGCTTTATTTATTACTTATAACTTATGCATTAATTAGCTTTTTTTCTCTTTTAAGTATTTGTTTTAAAAATCAAATTACAACAATTATTGTTACACTTATTTTATCTTTAAGTTTTATTGCAAGCTTACCTTATCAATTTATTGTATCTTCTGAAAAAAATAAAAATTTATATTTCACATCTTCAACAGGAAATAGTTATGTTGAAAAAATTGATGAAATTTATAAAACTTTTGATTTTCAACAAAGAGTTACAAATAAGAAAATCAAATATAAATACTTATCAAATTATTTAAATGACTTTTTTATAACTAATAAATTTTCAAAAAACAACAGTGATTGAACTAGTACAGAAACTTTAAACTCTCGCTATACTTTTTGAGACTCTCTAAAAATTATTGATACTTCAGAGCAAAAGATTGAAGCACAAAATTTGTATATTTCAAAACTGCCAGTAAATTGAAAAGATAATTGTGAAGGAACAGAAGAAAATGCTTGTATTAAATTAGGATCTGTAGTAAATCTTTCAATTTCTAAACACACTCGATTTATTTCTCTTGAAGAGTTAAATAGTTTAGTAGATACTGAAACTGACAGTCAAAGAAAATTGATATTAACTGATTTGTATAATTTTGCAAATTACTTATCAGGACACTATGCAACTTCGCAAGAATTTCAAAATCAATATTATAAATTATATGGAAATCTATTAGATATTAAAACAGGAACACTTTCTCTTGCTGACAATGAAGATGTAAAAATAGATTTCTCAAGTTCTTATTTAATTGACAGTTATAAATTACATTTTGTTGATGGTATTAACTCAATTGGATTTATTAGAGACTCGAATGCAAAAAAATTATATAATGAAGTCTTATATAATCCTTTATATATTGCAATTAGAGTTTTAGAAGAGTATTTTATTAATTACACTTCAAATTATATAAATCTAACAACTTATACTTTAGATACTTCAAGAAGTGAGTGATTAGAATATCAAAAAGCGCGAAATATATATAATATAGCATTTTATTTAAATCCAGTAGCAAATATGTTTTCAACTTATACTTACTATTCTGGAGAAGCATCAGAATCTAATTGATTTTCTATTAATAATGATTCATATATTGATTTAGCATGACAACAAAATTTATTTTTAAGCTATCCAAGCTATATGTTTAATTTAGATGATCAAAACATAATTAAATCAGACACTTATAATAATTTTATAAAACCATATTATTTTGCAATAATTCAATTAGTTATTGCAGTTATAAATAATGTAATTTGTTTAAATATCTATAAGAAAAAGGACTTTGTATAATGGAAAAAATAGTTATAAATTTTCAAAATTTCGAAAAGAAATTCAAAAGAACAAAAATTGGACCAATTGATTTACAAATAAATGAAGGAAATATTACTGCTTTGTGTGGAAGAAGTGGTAGTGGAAAATCTGTTATTTTAAATTCAATAATAGGGGCAATTAAAAAATATAAGGGAAATATTTTCTTTGCTGATGAAAATCGAAGAAAACGCAAGTCTTATTTACAAAACTCATTATTTGGTTTTTATACACAAATGGATTTTTCTTTATATGATATTTCAGCATATAGTTTTTTGAAATTAATTTGTTTATCATTTAACATTGAAAAAGACAAAATAAAAGAAGAAATTGAATATTGAATGACTTATTTTGGTCTTTGAGAGGATAGAGATAAAAAAGTTAAAAATTTTTCATGGGGAATGAAGAATAGAATGAACTTAATTATGTGCTTTATTAAAAGAACAGAGATCATAATTTTAGATGAACCTGGAGCTAATTTAGATTCTTATTGAAGAAATAAGATTAAAAATTTATTAAAAGATTATAAAAAAGAAGGTAAAACAGTTATCATAAGTGCTCACAATATTGATGAAATATGAGATATTATTGATGATTATGTAATTTTAGGTGATGGTTTAAAAATTTTTCAAGGTTCTAATCAAGAGTTAAATATTTATAATAAATACAAACTATTTTTAGATAAGAAATTTGATGTTGATAAATTTAAAGAATTTTTAAAACAAAAAAATATTAAAAGCTTTAAATACAATGATGATGAAAATTCAATTGTATTTGCAACTAATTCACTGAAAGAAATTAACTGAGTTTTCTTATACTTTATTGGTTTGGCAAATCCTATTTTAAATCTTATAAAATTGCCTATAAATATGGAATCTATCAATAAGGCAATTGAAGATAATAAAGTAAAAAAATAGGGCTTAAAAAACTCTATAACTTAAAAGTTTATTTTAGAGTAAAATTATATTAGTAATAATAAATAAAGGAGAAATAATTATGAAAAAACTATTAATGTTATTTTCTATATCAGCAATTGTTACAGGTACATCATCATCAATAGTTGCTTGTGGTACAAAACCAGATCCAGGTGGAAAAGATATAAATCAAAACTTATTAAATAAATTAAAAAAAGATGCAAATCAAAAATTTGACAATCATTTTATTAAAAATAGTATTCCATTTATAAGCAATTTTGAAAATGCGAATAAAAAATATGCTTTTTTCAATGAAACTAATCTAGGAAGTTTATTTGAAAATTCTAGTCAAACAGAATTAAATTTAAAAACAAATAACTTAAAAAATCTAGAGGGCTTAAAAAGTGATCTACAAAATTCTGTCAATTTAAGTGATTTAGAAACGTCTATAAATTCTTTGAAAAAAAGTGATGAAAATAATTATTCTGTATTTCTTTCAAATGTGGCAAATGTTTATGCAGGTTATGATTTCGGATCAGATTTTTTAATACAAAAAAGTAGTGATGAATCTGGAAGTATAACATATTCAGGAGAATTCTAGGTTAATTTTAAATGACAGTATTATACAAATTCAATTAATACAGATATTTATACTTATAATGCAAATTTTGTTATATCAAAAGATGGTGATTTAATCATTGACATTAATAAAATAAAGGATATGGGTAAATATCTTTTTAATAATGAAAGTTAATTAATTCACTTAACTGATACAAAATTAGGCATTGATTCTAAAAGAAGTTGAAAGGATGTTTCACAAAATGTTTCAAGCTATTTTAGAAAAACAAGTTCTGATGGAAAACTTGAAAATGTGGATGTATTTTTAAACGAAATATTAAATCTTAATGTAGGAAGTAAAGACCTTACATTTGAGTATGAAAAGAATACTTTAGTTGATGATTTTAAAGTAGTCAATGAGTTTAAATATACTAACTCTGGTGCATATCTTTCTGGAACAGAGTTAGAAAAATTTAATGATTTAGTATTTAAAGTTAAAAAAACTGATAGTAATTGAAAGGATTTCTTTAATTTAGAATCAAACAAAAATTCTTATATAAGTTTTGAAAATTCACTTACTGATTTTTCAAAATTATGACAAATTGAAGAGAGTACAAGAACTATCAATGATTATTTAAAAGGAATTTATTCTTTTGGTCAATTTAGATTAAATGATTTAAAAATACGTTATAAAAAAATGAGTCCAATAAGTTTGGGCCAAATTATAATTCCATATACATATAAAACTTCATATACTACAATTAGTTCAAATGATATTGTCAATACAAGTGGTAAAGCAAAAGAATATTTAAATGCATTGTTAAATGAATTTCGTAATCAAACTGCAATAAAAGCTACAGATTCACAAGTACTAAGAAATACCTTAGCATTTACAGCCTCTGTAAAAACTCCTTTATGATTAAGTTTAGATTTAAATTTTGGAGGAGGATATTATAATAGTTTTAATTATAAAGATTATAATGAAGAATTAAAAAAACTACTTGTATATAATGAAAACAATATCTTGAAAGTAAATGGAAATAATAGTAGTTTTGTATATAAAATTAAAATAGAGTCAGCCCTTTATGTTTCTGATAATACTACTGAAAAAACAGTAGAAGTTAATTTAGGTTATTTTAAATATAAATTTTCTCATAAAGGGGCTATATTTTCTGCAGATGCAAGTTAAGTAAAAATATAAGTATAATTAGTAGATATAATTCAAATTATTTTTATTGAAAATATTTATTTTCAAAAATTTAAAATTAATAATAGTTTAAATTTTCTTTTATGAAAGAGATTATTGAACTAATTAAATATAAAAAAGAACAGCTTATTTTAGCTGTTTTTTTATTGAAAAAATATAAAACTCTTACAGATATTTTAATTAGAGTTAATGAAAAGATAAAATGATTTTACTAAATTAAAAATATTTTTTTTTTTTTTTTATATAAAATTATACTAAGAATTAATTCTAAAAGGAGATAATAATAAAAATGAAAAAGCTTTTAATGTTGTTGTCTATTTCTATAGTTGTTACAAGTACAACATCATCAATAGTGGCATGTGGTACAAAACCTAATTCAAATAATTCAGAAGTTGATCAGGACTTATTGAGAATGTTAAAAAATGATGCAAATCTAAGATTTGATAATCACTTTATTAAAAATAATACTCCATTTGTAGATACTTTTGAAAACTCAAAGAAATTTTCTTTTTTTAAAAAAGAAAATTTAGAAGCTTTATATACAAATCCCAATGATGGAGAAATGACATTACCAATAAATTCATTACAGAATTTGGATAATTTAAGAAGTGATATGCAAAACTTTGTTAATCTAAAAGATTTAGAAGATGATATAAATTCTTTAAAAAAAGATGAAAAAAATAACTATTCTGTTTTTCTTTCAAATGTAAATAATGTTTATGTAGGTTATGATTTTGGTCAAGATTTTACAATTAAAAAACAAACTCAATCTTCTAACGGTAAAACTACATACTCAGGAGATTTTGAAGTTAACTTCAAATGACAGTATTACACACAATCTATTAATACAGATACTTATAAATATAAGGCAAACTTTGTTATTTCAGATGATGAAGAGTTAATTGCAAATATTTCTGGAATAGCTGATGTAGGTAAAAAATTATTTAATGATGCAACTTCATTAATTCATTTTAAAAATAGTGATTTAAAAATTAAAGATAATGAAAGTTGAAAAGATGTTTCTCAAGAAATCTCAAGACATTATAAAGTAATTGATAATATTGATGCACTTTTAGATGAAATAAAAGAGTATACAAATAATACTAAATTTAAAATTACATATGATCCAAAAAACTTATTAGATGAATTAACAATAGCTAATGAATTTAAATACACTAATTCAAATTCATATCTTTCTGGAAAAGAGTTAGAGACATTTAATAATTTAATATTTAAAGCTGATTTAACAGCAGATAATTGAAAAGAATTCTTTAATTTAAATTCAAATAAAGAATCATACATAAATTTTGAAAACTCAGTATCAGAAGCTAAGAAAATATGAAAAGATCCACAATTAGATAGTAAAAATATTAATGAATATTTAAAAGGAATTTATTCTTTTGGTCAATTTAAATTAAATAATTTGCAAATAAGTTATCAAGATGGTCAACCTATCAATTTAGGTCCAGTAATAATTCCATTTACATATAAATCTTCATATACTACAATTAGTTCAAATGATATTGACAATACAAGTATTAAAGCAAAAGAATATCTAACAAATTTAATAAGTGAATTTCATAAACAAACTAAGTTAGTGAAACCAACAGATTCAAAATTGCCAGACAACTCTCTTGGAATGACTAGTACAACTAAAAATAGCTTATTATGAGAGGGAGTAAATTTAAATTTTGGAAGTAATAAATATACACAATTCTATTACAATGATTACAATGAAACCTTAAAAAAAATAGTTATAAATGGTGAGAATAATATTTTAAAATTTGAGGGAAGTAAGAATAGTTATGTATATAAATTTGATCCAAACTACATAATTTCAGATAGTACTACTACAAAAAATGCTTGAGTTAATTTAGGTTATTTTAAATATAAATTTTCTCATAAAGGTGCTATATTTTACGCAAAGGTTTAATAATTAAAAATGAAAAAAAAATCTATAAGCATTTTTACAATGTTTAAGATTGATTTCAAATTAATCTTTTTTGATAAGGCTTCAGGAATAATAGCTTTCATATCATTGGTTTTGTCAGTTTTGTTTGGTTTTACTTTTTTATTAATAAAAAATATAGGTCAATTTGTGATTTATTATAATTATTACTTTTTATTTATTAGTGGAATTATTTGAATCATACTAATTATGAGACTTGTCTTTTTATTTATGTATTCTAAAATTGAAGATAAAACCATCTATATTATTTCAACTCAGTCAATATCAAGAAGCAAAATATTTTTAGTGCAAACATCAACTTTATTTTTATATGTTGTGTTTGCTATTTTAATGAACTTTTCAATAATAAATATTTTTGCTTTAATATTTGGTTGAGAAGATAAAGTGATTATTAATATGACTTTAGTACATATGATTTACTTATTTTTTATAAGCTATGCATTGATTAATTTCTTTTCGCTTTTAAGTATTTGTTTCAAAAATCAAATTACAACAATCATTATTACACTTATTTTATCTTTGAGCTTTATAGCAAGCTTACCTTATCAATTTATAATCTCTTCTGAGAAAAATAGAAATTTATATTTTACATCAACATTAGGAAATACTTATGTTGAAAAAATTGATGAAATTTATAAAGCTTTTGATTTTCAACAAAGAGTTACAAACAAGAAAATAAAATATAAGCATTTATCAAATTATTTAAATAACTTTTTTATATCTAACAAATTTTCAAAAGAAAGTACACAGTGAACTAGTCAAACAACTTTAAACTCTCGATTTAATTTCTGGGATTCTTTGGGTGTAATTAATACTTCAAAATGAACTATCAAAGGAAACAATTTGACAGTTTCAAAATTGCCAACCAATTGAGGAGATACTTGCCAACCCTCAGAACAAAAAAAATGTATTCAATTAGGTGATAGTGTAAATCTATCTATTTTTCAAAACAGTAGATTTATTTCTATGGATAATATGAAAACTTTAATAAGTGCACAAACTGACAGTGAGAAAAAACTAATCTTAACTGATTTATATGATTTTACAAACTCTTTATTAAATTATTATTCAAACTCAAAAAGCTTTCAAAAACAATACTACAAATTATATGGAGATTTATTAAACTTTGAAACAGGAGAAATCTCATTAGTATCTGATCCTAGTGTTAAAGCAGACTTTTCAAAAGCTTATTTAATTGACAGTTATAAATTACATTTTGTTGATGGAATTAATTCAGTAGGATTTATCAGAGATTCTAATGCCAATGAACTGTATAATGACATTTTATATGATCCTTTATATATTGCAATTAGAGTTTTAGAAGAATATTTTATAAACTATACTTCCAGTTATGTAAATTTAACTAACTATACTCTAGACACTTCAAGATCAGAGTGATGAGAATACAAAAGAGCTAGAGATATATATAACATTGCTTTTTATCTAAACCCACTGGCAAATATGTTTTCAGTTTATACTAGATATGCAGGAGAGTCATGAGAAGATAATTGATTTGCAATTAACAGTGACTCATATATTGATTTAACATGACAGAAAAATTTATTTTTAAGTTACTCATCATATATTTTTAAATTAGATGAAAATAATAAAATTAAACCTGACACTTACAACAATTTTGTAGAACCTTATTATTTTTTAATAGTTCATCTAACTATTGCAATTATAAATAACATAATTTGTTTGAATATTTATAAGAAAAAGGATTTTGTATAATGGAAACAACAGTTATTAATTTTCAAGATTTTAAAAAGAAATTTAAAAAAACTCAAATAGGTCCTATTGATTTGGAAATCAAAGCAGGAAAAATTACTGCTTTGTGTGGAAGAAGTGGTAGTGGAAAATCTGTTATTTTAAATTCAATAATAGGGGCAATTAAAAAATACAAAGGAAACATATTCTTTAACAGTGTAAATAGAAGAAAGCGTCGTTCATACTTACAAAATTCATTATTTGGTTTTTATACTCAAATGGATTTTTCTCTTTATGATATTTCAGCATATAGTTTTTTAAAGTTAATTTGCTTATCATTTAATATTGAAAAAAATAAAATAAAAGAAGAGATTGAATATTGAATGACTTATTTTGGTCTTTGAGAAGAAAGAAATAAAAAAGTTAAAAATTTTTCATGGGGAATGAAAAATAGAATGAACTTAATTATGTGTTTTATTAAAAGAGCAGAGATTATAATTTTAGATGAACCTGGAGCTAATTTAGATTCTTATTGAAGAAATAAAATTAAAAACTTATTAAAAGAGCATAAAAAAATGGGAAAAACTGTTATTATTACAGCTCACAATATTGATGAAATATGAGATATTATCGATGATTATATAATCTTAGAAGAAGGTCAAAAAATCTTTCAAGGTTCTCAAAAAGAATTAAATATTTATAATAAGTACAAGTTATTTTTAGATAAGAAATTTAGTGTTGAGAAATTTAAAGACTTCTTAAAAGAAAAAAATATTAAAAGCTTTAGATATAATGAGGATGAAAACTCTATTGTTTTTGCAACAAACTCATTAAAAGAAATAAATTGAATCTTCTTATACTTTATTGGATTGGCAAATCCAATATTAAATCTTGTAAAGTTACCAATAAATATGGAGTCAATTAATAAAGCTATTGAAGATAATCAAAATAATAAAACAAAAATTAAAAGTTAAAGAGTTTTATTTACTTTAAAATTTTTTAGTGTAGTATTATACTAATCAAAAAAAGGGGGTAAAAAAATGAAAAGACTTTTAATGCTGTTCTCTATTTGTGCAATTATAACAGGTACATCATCATCGATAGTTGCTTGTGGTACAAAATCAATTACAGATATCTATGAAGTAGATCAAGATTTATTAAAAATGTTAAAAAATGAAGCGAATTTAAAATATGACAGTCATTTCATTAAAAATAACATCCCATTTGTACAAACTTTTGATAAAGCAGATGAACTTTATGAATTTTTCAATAGTACTAACTTGGCTAATTTATATACAAATTCACAAGATGGAGAAATAAAAATATCAATAAACTCCTTAGCAAATTTAGATAGCTTTAATAAAGATTTACAAAAGCATCTTAATTTAGAGGATCTAAAAACTGATATAAACTCTTTAAAAAATAGTGATAAAAATAATTATTCTATATTTCTTTCAAAAGTGAATAGTGTTTATGCAAATTATGAATTTGGACCAGACTTTATAATTAGAAGACAAATAATTGATGATAACATAACATATACAGGAAATTTTGAAGTTAATTTTAAGTGACAATATTATACAGAGTCAGTTAATACAGAAACTTACAATTATAAAGGAAGTTTTATTATTTCAGAAGATAAAGAATTAATTCCTCATATTACTGAAATAGCTAATGTTGGTAAAAAGTTTTTTAATGATGAAACTTCATTAATTCATTTTAATAATAAAAAATTAGATATTGACAAAGATTTAAGTTGAAAAAATGTTTCTCAAAATATTTTAAAATATTTCAAACTGAGCAAAATGTTAACTCATTTTTTGAAGAAATAAAAAAATATAGTGAGAATACTAAATTTAATTTGCAATCAAGTAATGCTACTTTAATAGAAAATTTAAAAGTAGCAAATGAGTTTAAATATACTAACTCTGGTGCATATCTATCTGGTGAGGAACTTGAAATCTTTAATAATTTAGTATTTAAAGCTAATTTAGAAACTGATAATTGAACTAAATTCTTTGATTTAAATTCAAATAAAGAATCATATATAAGTTTTGAAAACTCAGTTTCAGAATTTGCAAAACTATGAGAAGATCAAAGTTCAAATAGTCAAAATATTAATGAGTACTTAAAAGGAATTTATTCTTTTGGTCACTTTACTTTAAATAATTTGCAATTAGTATATAAAGATAATCAACCTATTAATTTGGCTCCAGTTGTAATTCCATTTACATATAAATCTCAATACACTACAGTTAGTTCTGATAAAATAGGGGAAACGAGTGTAAGTGCAAAAAAATACTTAACTACTTTATTAGAAAAATTTCACAATGTAACCAAAATTGCAAAATCTACAGATTCAAATTGACCAGACAAAGCTTTGGCATATACTAGTACAGTTAAAGATACTTATATATGAGAAGAACTAAATTTGAATTTTACAAATAGTAGGTATAATACTTTTAATTATAATGATTATAATGAATCTTTAAAAAAAGTAGTTATAAATAATGAAAATGATATATTGAAAATTCAAGAATATAGTTCTAATAGCTATGTATATAAAACAAACTCCAATTATCTAATTTCTGATGCAAGTACTGCAAAAGATGTTTTAGTTAATTTGGGTTATTTTAAATATAAATTTTCTCATAAAGGTGCTTTGTTTTTTTCAAAAGTATAATGGAAAAAATATAAATTAAATATATAAAAAAGTAATTTTTATTACTTTTTTATTTTCTCAAAAATTGCTATAAGTAAAAGCTTAATTAACTTTTTTATCTTTCTAAAACACTTTTATTATGATAAGATTTAGGTAGGTAAAACTAAAGGGGAAATAAGGGTATGAAAAAACTTTTAATATTGTTTTCTGCTTGTGCTATTACAACAAGTTCAACATTATCAATAGTTGCTTGTGGTGAAGAACCAGTTACAGAAATTAAAGATGATAAAGATAAAGATATAGATAAAGAATTATTAGAAAATTTAAAAAGAGATATAAGTTCAGTATTTCAAAATCATTTTATTCAATATAAAAATGCCTTTGTAAATGATTTTACAAATGACTATAAATTTTTTAGTAAAAATAATTTAAAAAGTTTATTTGAAGGAAAAGAAGATAAAGAATTGAATTTATCAATAAGCTCTTTAAATAATGTAGATCAATTAAAAAATGATTTACAAAATTTTGTTAATTTAAATAATCTTGAGAATAATTTAAATCTTTTAAAAACAAATACGATTAATAATTATTCAATATTTCTTTCAAAAGTACAAAATGTGTATGCCAATTATTATCTTGGAAAAGAAATAACTATTAAAAAACAAAATGTAGAAGATAAAATAGTATATACAGGAGAATTTGAAGTTAATTTTAACTGACAATACTTTTTACAATCAATTAATACAGAAGTTTATACTTATAAAGTAACTTTTAATCTTTTTGAAAATAAAGAATACATTAAAGAAGTAATTAATATAACTGATGTGGGAAAAAAATTATTTAATCAAAAAGAATTAACAATTCATTTTAGTGATACAAAACTAGGAGTTAATCCTTACTCAAGTTGAAAAGATGTTTCTCAAGATATTGCAAACTATTTTGACCCAAAAAAGAATGAACAAAATATTAATGATTTTATGAAAGAAATAGAAGAAAATTCAATAGAGAGTAATGGAAATGATAAAGCTGAAATTATTTTTGAAGGTACAAATTTTTTAGACAATTTAGTAATAGAAAAAGAATTTCAAACAGATTCTAATAATTTAAATTATGCACAAGCTAATGTAATTAACAATATATTGTTTAGAGCCAATTTAGAAGATAACTGATAAGATAAGTTCTTCAATCTACAACTATATCAAGATTTGTATAAAGACTTTGAAAAAGAAGTTATATTTTTGAAAAGAAAATGAAAATATGATAGTAATACTAATGAAGAAGAAATCTCAAAATACTTAGAAGGAGTTTATTCTTTTGGTCAATTTACTTTAAGTAATTTAAAAGTAAAATATGCTGGAAGTGAACCTATCAGTTTAGGAACAGTAATGATACCATTTACATATAAATCTCAATATACTACAGTTAGTTCAAATAACATATCTAAAACAAGTGTTAAAGCAAAAGAGTACTTAACTCACTTAGCACAAGAATTTCACAATTTGGCTGAAATAGTAAAAATTGATGATTCAACAGCACTAAGTCATGATAATGCATTAGGTCAAACAAAAACAACTGTAAAAAATCCTCTTTGAGATGGTCTTGAATTGCCAACTTCAAGTTCTAGTTACTATACAACATTTAAATGGAAAGATTATAATGAATCTTTAAAGAAAATGACTATCAATAATCAAAATAATATTTTACAATTTAATTTTGGTATAAGTGATACTGTAAGTAGAACTACTAAATCCTATTATATGATTTCAAATACTACAACTTATAAACAATTGAGAGTAAATTTAGGTTTTTTTAGATACTATTTTGGTTTTACAGGAGCATTATTTTATTGTAACTTTTAATAATTTAAAAATACATTTGTAATAAAAAGAGCAATTTAAAATTGCTCTTTTTATTTTTTAACTTTTCTTTAACAATATATTTCTTTATAATAAATTTATACTGATAATAAAAAAATTATCTTAATAACAGGGAGATAAAAAATGTTAAAAAACTTTAAAGGCTATGAACAATTTGAAATAAATACTAAAGTAACAGAATTTGTAAATAAAGAAAAATTTACTTTAATGTATTTACAAGAAACTGTATTTTTTCCAGAATCTGCAGGACAAACAGGAGATCTAGGGGTAATTGAATTTAATAATAACAGCTATAAAATATTGGGTCTTGCAATAAGTGAAGATAAAGTAGTGCATAAAACTGAATTAATAAAAGATATTCAAGTAGGATCAGAAGTTGTTGCAAAAATTGATTTAAAACACAGAGAACTTGTAAGTCAAAACCACAGTGCAGCTCATTTATTATTTGATACAATAAGAGAACTGTTTCCAACAAGTTTAGGAAAAGGTTATTTTAATGATGAAAATGGTTTAAGAATTGATATGCAACTTGATGAAAAAGTGGATTGAGATTTAATTTTTAAATTAAATCAAATAGTTATTAAAAAAACAAAATCGGGAGCATATAAAGAAGAAATTATTGTTGATGCACAAACTGCAAAAAATGAATATAATCTTGCTATAGAATTTAATGAAAAAGAATTAGAAGGAGATTTAAGAATTGTAAAATTCAAAAACATCTCCATTCAACTGTGTAGTGGAACTCATGTAAGGAACTTACTTGAAATACCTAATTTTTTAATTTATGATTTTGAATCAAAAGGAAGTAATATTTACAGATTTTATGCAAGAACAAATCCAAAATTTTTAGAACAAGAATATGATAAGTTTAGAAAAAATGAACTTCCAGAAGTTATTCATATATCTGAAAAATACTCATCACTTAAATTTAAGTATGGGGAAGATAAAAATGTTGAAAAAGCAAGAGATGCCATTTTAACAATTACAAAAGAATTTTTACTTCCAAAGTGAGATGTATATATAAAATTTAAAATTATTACAACAAATTTAAGAAAAGCAATGAATGAATATTTAATTCATGTTGATGCAAAGAAAAAAGATTTCTTATTTAATAAATATAAAAATATAGAACCAACTGTGTTTGGAGATAATAAAATATTTGTAATAAACGAAAATAATTTGGAGAACAAAGATTATAATTTTATTTGTGAAACTGTTTTAAAAAATAATAAAAATTCATATGTAGAAATAATTGATCAAGGTGCAAAAATGTTTTTCTGTAAATCTAATTGCTCTATTAATGCTTTTGAAAGAATGGATACACATGATTCATTAGTAATTAAAGGTGGAGGAAATGAAAAAACTGCACAAGGAAAAATCTTAGAAAGATCAAAAATTAAAAATTAATTACTAAAAAAATAGTTAGAGAACTTTACAATACTGTAAAGTTTTTTTAATTTTCCTTACTTGTAAAGAAAAAAGAGTTTTTATAACATTATTAACTATTATAAAAATGAAGACTAAAGAGTTAGTGTTCGAAAGGAGAAAAGTCACAAATATGAATATATTATTAGGATTAGTTGCAAGTGTTGGTTTAACTTCACCATCAACTGCTTCAATTATAAACAGTACAAATAGTGCACATATATTAAGTATCGACTCATCTGAAAAAGTTGATTTAACTAAAATTAAAATTGAAACAACATATGTGGATGTAAAGAATGTCAAATTAGAAACAGAAGAGGATATGCTTAAATTTCTTATTTATGAAATAATGGACAGTGCAGATAATGATGATGTTTATGATGCACTATATGATTTTCTAGAGAATCGCAATTATTGAGAATTAAGCGGATATGACTTTAAAATTCCTGAACCTGAAGAAGTAATTGAAACTAAATTGCGTTTTAGAGCTTTAAGTGAAAATGAATTATTTAAAGGTCACTTAACTGCAAACTTAGTAATTACAAACTCTACAACTGTAAATCCGGAACCAGAAAAATTGGCAAACTATATTACTCAAAGTGATATAGGATTTATTTATAATCCAAATGAAAATAAAATTAGAGAAACTCTTATGAAAGAAAATCCAAAGTTAAAAAATTATATGTTCTCACTTACTAACTTTAAATATAGTGAAGTTACACTAGTTGGTTTATATGAATTTGCAGGACAAGAAGAAACTATTAACTATAGATCTGGATTAGAATTTGAAGATCAATTTAGATCAAGAGATTTATTTGTAGAAGCTTATAATTCTACTCAATATGACTCTCAAACATTTAAAGTAGTTCATTATCCAGTATTTGGAATGAATGATTTTTTATCTCATTTTAAATTTTTTAGTTTTGAATTTAGCGCTCTTTCAGCAATTGAAGATAAAAATTCTCTTATAACACAATATCATAATGGAATTGTAAAATATCAAATTAATAGTGGACCTTATAAATTATGAGATAGAGAATATTATGGATCAGTAAATTGAAATTTCTCAAAAGGTTATGTAAGAAGCATAACATTTACAAATAGAATAGAATTTGAATTTAAAATAGAAGTTAAAGCATATGCAAGTTGAATAAATACATATTATTCAAGAGCTAAAGCCAAATTAAATGTTGTAAATATTTTTATATTGTAAAGAATTTATTTAAAATATTAGAAAAAGTAATTATCTAATTACTTTTTCTTTTTTATATTAATATAAAATAATCATTAAATAATATTGTTTTATTTATTTTAAAGAGTATGATAAGAACAATTAGCAATTAGCAAAAGACATATTTAGAGTTAAGAATTAAAAAATATCATAAAAAATAATATAAATATTTATCAACTATCAATATTTGGTTGGTTGGGTGGGCTTGCGAAAGAAAGGGTCAAATATGAAAATATTATTAAGTTTGCTTGGAAGTTCTTTATTTCCAAGTGCATCAATTTGTAATGTTTTAGTTCAAGAACAAGTAGTCATTAATAATCAAACTTACAGATGAACAGAAAAAGCTGCATCTACAGTAAAATTTGATCAATCAAGATTAATACCTAATATTGATTATTCAAATAAAACTGCTTTTATCGATAATTATGATATTTGAGATAGTTGAGCGCTATTAGATAATAATGGTCAAGTAGCTACTATAAATGGATATCAAATTTGATTTGCTCTATCAAAACCAAGTGATGGAACAGGACATACAAAAATAATGTACTTTTATTCAAAAACTGGATCTGATTGAATTCCAGGAGGATATGCTTTAAGTCAAAATTTAATTGAAGGTACAGAAGAGTGATCTGGTTCAGCACTCTTTGATGAAAAAACAAAACAAGTTAATTTATTTTATACTGTTTCTAATCACACTTATGGAAAAAATTGAAATCAAAGAATAGCTTTAGCTAAAATGGATTTAAATTTTGATCAAGATATTCCAAAATTTAATACTCCAGTATTTCATAAAATAATAGCACAACCAGATGGAGATTTATATCAAACTCATCAAGCAGCAGAAGCACAAGGTTATGCAAAACAAAAATGAGCATTTAGAGATCCATTTTACTTTAGAGATCCAAAAACAAATCAAGAATATATGTTATTTGAAGGAAACACAGGTCTTTTAACTGGTAAAGAAGGTGAAAGACTTCCTGAATACACTGGAGGATTTGAAGATTATCCAGAAAATTATGATTTTGAAAGAAGCAATATGGCAAATTCAGCAATAGGGATTGCTAAATTAAATTTACAAGAAGGAAAAGTAGAATTCTTAAATCCTTTATGAGCATCTAATCTAGTTTCAGATGAAACTGAAAGACCAAGTTTAATTTATAATGCCAA
Organism: Spiroplasma floricola 23-6; assembly: GCF_002813555.1. Lineage (NCBI taxonomy): Bacteria > Bacillati > Mycoplasmatota > Mollicutes > Entomoplasmatales > Spiroplasmataceae > Spiroplasma > Spiroplasma floricola. The sequence continues at coordinate 842,507 of NZ_CP025057.1, read as the reverse complement.
ATATGATAGATATTATATGTTTACAACAACACATGGTTACTATAATATGAATTTAGCACCAGGATTAGATAAAAATGATAGCTTACATGGTTTCACAGCAAAAGAAAGTATTTTTGGAGAAATGAAACCAATCAATGATGATGGATTAATATTATATTCACACCCAGAAAATGAAACAATTAATGGAGAAGTTGTATGAAATAAAAATTATGCTTATGCATGAGGAGTTATGTATGATAATTTAGACTCTGATTATCTACTAACTTTAGCATTTTCTAATTTCTCTTCAAATGGAGAAAATGAACTGCAAAGAATAAGAGGAGCAGCTCCAAGTTTATTGTTAAAAATTAAAGATGATAAAATAACAATTGAAGATGAACTTCTTCCAGCTCAAGTTATGAGAAGATAGTTTATTGCTTTTTATAATAAAAAAAGTAGAGATTAAACTCTACTTTTTTAAATTCCATAGTGTTTCAAAATTTAACTCTGAATCATTAGATAAAATATTAAACAAGCAAAGAGGTAAAAACTTTAATCCCTTAAAAAATGGATTGTTTGAAAATACAAATTAGGGAATTTATGTAATAAAAATTCACAATGATAAGCAAGCTGATGATTATAAAATACCTATATATGTAGGACAAGCAACAAATTTATCATTAAGATGAAAATAGCATATTGCAAATATCGAAAAGGTTTTTTATGAAGAAAAAAAGAATCTTGAAATCAAATATAAAAAAATAGTTGAATATATTAAATATTATGATTTATCTTTAAAAGACATTTTCTTTTATATTGTAGAAGAAAATAAAGATTTTATTTCTTGAACTAAACAAGAAATAAAAGAACTTGAAACAAAATGAATAAATCTAACAAATTCAGGATCAATAGGGTTTAACGCAATTAGATAATTTTAAATTTATTTATATAGAAAATGTAAAATATTTATTTATGTATAAAATTAATGTTTTAAACAAACTATTAGTTTGTTTTTTTATTCAAAAATAAACAATAAACCTTTAAAATAAATATATGAAAAATAATGGATTGTCTGGTAAAAAGTTAATTAAAAAAGGTAAATGAATTATAAAGGAAAAAAATAGTAACTCAAAAAATTTAGTTGAAATATCAAACATTTTAAATGAAAAGAGGTTTAAATATTTTTCAAAATTCAAAGATATTGATGATTTCACTTACTCATATAGATATGTTAAAGGCATTACATTAGAAAAAGTAAAAGCTATGCCATTTGAATCAACAATGAAAATTATAAAGATAATATCAGAACTTCAGTCTTTATATATAGATAGTGAAAATAATGTAATAGTACATGGAGATATAAGTCCAGTAAATGCCATATTTAATAATAAATTGTTGCCAAAAAAGTTAATTGATTGAGATGGCTCTTATTTTGGAAGTAAATATGATGATATTGGATATATTTGTTGATTGTGAGTTAATTTTGGAGATGATAAACAAGAACATAGCAAATATGTGTTACAAATTATTGCAATTTTCAAGTATTTGGGTTATAAAAAAATAGATGTTATTAACGTTAAGAATTCTATTCTCATAAGAAAATTCTATTCTCATAAGAATAAATAAAGATCAAAAAAGAAACTCAAATTTAAATATTTATAATTGATATGAATATACTAAAAGCTGAGTGAAAAAATATTGGGGTAAAATAGAAAATGAATTTATTTAATATAAAAAAAGAGGAATTTAGCTCTCTTTTTAAAGAACAAAAAAGTCATTGAAATCTTTTCATTTGAATATTCTTATATTCTTTAATACCTGCATGCTGAATATTGGTTAGAGCTATTGTTATAACAAGATATATGTCTGCAAGTGTTGAAACTTATGCACAATGAGATTATTTAAATATAATGCTAGAAGTTATTCAAGAAACAATAGTCTTACCTTTATTTTGATGATTTGGAAGTATAAAAATTGGTAAAAAAGAAGATCTTAATAAAATAAGAGAAGTTTATATATTTACATTTATTATTTATTTTATACTTATTTGTGTTTTGAATATATTTGTAGGTGATTTAGTAAAAGTAATAGGTTCACAACAAGGTTATGAACAAAGAGTATTTTTTTCATTACAATTGTGAAGCAAAATTCCAAGTATATTAACTGGAATTTCAACTGTTATTTTATTAAATTTAAAAAATTACAAAGGATTTTTAGCTTTACTTATTGTTAAATTATTAATTAGTATAATATTTGACTTTACTCTTGCAAATAATAATGTTTTTGATAATGCATATATTGGATTAGGATTAAGCACACTTCTTACTGAAATTTGTTTATTTGTTACATCAATTATTATGTTAGCTTACATATTTGGTTTTAAAAACTTTTTTAACTTAAAGACATTTAGTTTTAACATCAAGAAATGAAATTTTAATAAAGTATTTTTCTCAAATGTATTAGCTTCGTTTCTATTTTCAACAATAAATAATACTTTTTACTTATTTATGATGGCAAAAAATATGAATATAGCAAAAGAAAGCGATGCTTACTGGTTATCAAATACAGTTATATGATCTTGAATATTGATGATACCAAATGTTATTTTTTCTATAAATAAGTCAATTGTTTCAACACAAAATCAACTAAATTTTAAAAAAAGAGTAATGCTTATTTTTGAATTTCAATTAATATCATTATTGTCAATTCTACTTTCCTTTGCTATTTTTATTCCTGTCTATAAGCAATTTACAATGTTTCTTTCAGACAACAATGTTGATTTAGTAAATAGAAGTTGAACTATATTTTCAAAATTAATTTGGTTTTTTATTTTCTATGTTTCAGCATCTACTTTTAGTGCTCATTTTAATGGAGAAGGTAAAAATTGATTAATAACAGCTCAAGCATTAATTTGCAATATTTTAACATTCGTACCTTTTATAATAATTAATTCAATAGGGGCATTACAGTATACAGTTGATGTATTGGCTTTAATGTTTGGATTTAGTTTAATGGTTTCTTGAATAATAGGTATTATATTTATTGTTGGCTTTCTATATATAGAAAATTTAAAAGAAAAGAAAAAAATAACTATTTAAGTTGTTTTTTCTTTTTTTAAGAGTATTATAATTATTGAATAAATAGAAATATTTATTCGAGGTTATCTTATAGTTGATAGATAAATAGTTCTTGATACATAAATCTGCTTAACCTAAAAATTTAAGTTCTAATTCCTTTTTAAATAGAAAAAAAGAGGAATAAAAAATGCAACAATTACTAATAAATTGTCCAAAATGTCACCAAGATTTCGATTTACTTGAGATAGGTAAAGTACAAAATAGAGATACTGAAAGTTTTTTAGAGTATAAAAAACACTTAGAAGAAGAAATTAGAGGTCAAATTGAAAAGGACATCAGTCAAAATTTAGAAAAAAATTTTAATTTTAGATTAGAATCTAAAATTAAAGAAATTGATCTAGAAAAAAATATAGAGTTATCTAAGCTAAATACAATTATAGAAAATTTAAAAAAAGATATGGCCTATATTGAAGAGAATAAACAAAAAGAAAGTCAAATGTTAGCAACTCAATTAGAGTCAAAAATTACTCAAGAAAAACAATCAGAAATTGACTCTTTAAAAGAGAAAATTGTAAAACTTGAAAGTGATGCTAAAAATATTGATCAATTGAATAAAAGTGAGTTAGAGAAAAGACAACTTGAATTAACTTCAAATTTTGAAATAGAAAAAAGAAAATTTGAATTAGATTTATCAAAATATAGTTCTCAATTGGAGAACTATAAAAATGAAAAACAACTTGAATTAAATCAAAAGGAATTAGAACTTAAAGAAAAATATGAATCAATAATTTCTACAAAAGAAATAGAAATAACTGATCTGAAAATAGCTAATGCTACAAACAGAATTCTTAATAACAAAACAAAAGGTGAAAACTGAGAAAATGAAGTTGAATTAGAATTAAGAAAAATTGCTTCATCAACAGGAGATGAAGTTAATAAAATTACACGAACAGGTACAAAAGCTGACTTCTTACAAATTGTAAGAGATAAAGATAAAGATCTAGGAAAAATAGTTTTTGAATGTAAAAATGGAGAATGAAAAGAAACATGAGAGCCTAAATTAACAGAAGATATGGCAAAAGAAGGAGCAAATTATGCAATTCTTGTTGCAACAAGTACTCATGAAAAATTTAAAGTACCATTTTTAGTATCACAAAAAAATAAAAATATCTTAATTGCAGATCCTGACAGTTTTGTATTTGTAACTTCAATGGTTAGAAAGTTAATTTTAATTGAATCTAACCTAAGAGATAAAACAGATAATAATGAAACTTTTGAACAATTTAATAAATGAAAATTAAATTCTTTAGAAACATTTAAAGGCATTGTTCAAAAAGCAGTTGATGGAATTGAATCAGATGAAAGAACTATTTTAAATAAAGTAGAAGATATTAAAAAACATAGGGAAAAATTATGAAGAAATTGACAAACATTAATGTTAGATTTCTTAGAAGGGTTTAGGTATTAATTATGAGTGATAATCAAGATACTATGAAAATATTAATAGTTGGAAATGGATGAAATGCTCATTTTAATAATAAGCTAAAGGATTTTAATAATAATTTTCTAATATGATTAGAAAATTATGCTTCTAGTGTTGATGAATTTGATTCTTTTTTTGATACAGTTTTTAATAATTTTGAAGATTTTAAAGAAAAAATATTTGTTATAATAAAGTACTTTTATAAAGAGTTAATAAAATATAAAGAAAACTTGACTGAAAATTTTACAATTGAGAGTGCTATAAAACTAATTGGAGAAAATTATTCAAGAAATGTAATTAAAAATAAAGGTGATTTCAATCAAGAAAATAAAAATAAAGATCTATTTTTTTCAATTTGCAAAACACTATTAGGTTATTATATTGAATTTTCTTCAAAATTTGATGACCAAATTGCTATGTGATTTGAAAATGGAATTGAAAACTATCAATTTGAAAGTGGGTCATTTGAAAATTTAGTAAATTTAGGATATGATTTAATTTTTACTACAAATTATAATGAAATTCTGAAAAATTTTATTTATAAATGAAGACGAAATAGCATTTACTATGATCATTTTGAACTCAGAGTCATTAATATTCATGGAAAAAATGAAATTAACGCAGAAAATTTTATTCAAAGATACTCTAATATTCAAATAAATCTTGAAGATAAGAAAATATCTACTCAACTTTCATTTTTAAAAATACCTTTTGAGAATTATTGATATAATCACAGTAACAATCCTAGTTTAAAAAATCTAAATATAGAAATTGATTTATATGGATTATCAATGAATAATGATAATCACTTAATACATTCAATATGTAAAGATATAGCATTACAGTTTTCTTCAAAATTTAGAATTTTAGAGTTAGGAAATATAGAACTAATAATTAATTATTTTTATTTTAAACAAAATGAAATGCCTAATATTAATTATAAAATTAAAAAAATAGTAATAAAAGAAATTAATAGTAGTGATGTGCGAAATCATGAATTATATAAAATTACAGATGAGATAATAAAAAAAATTAAATTAGATATTGAAAAAAATAGTACTTAAATTTAATTTTTTAAATTTGAAGGGAGTGATTTATAAATGAATTATATAGAGAAAAGTTCTCATTATAAAAAATATTTTGAAGAAGAGTATAAAAAAATATTAATTAAAGGAGACTACGGATCTGGTAAAACCACATCTTTAAAAGATTATATTAAAGATAGTGAAGTCACATATAAGGAAATATGAATTAATGCGTCTTTGTTTAATCCTCAAAATGATTTAATAAAAGATTTAATTGATAATTATATTCCTTCAAAATATTCATGAACTTGAACAAAAAGTTTAGTATTTAATTACATAAAAACTAGTCTAAATATGATTTTGTCAATAATATCTTTTATAACATCTTGATTTATTATTGATAAATTTAATGCAAGCCCATGATATTGATTAGTTCCAATTAGTATATCAATTGCTACTGTTTTTTTATTTTTCTTCTGAAATGGTAATAAAAGCGATATTAAGGTTCTTATTAACTATTTTTGTAAATATGATTTAATTATTTTTGATGATATAAATAGAATTGAAGATAAAAATTTAAAATTAAGAATTTATAATTTAATAAGCTCAGCATTGGAATTTGTGAAGGAAAACAATACTACAAAATTCATATTCATAGATAGTCCAGAATCAGAAATTTTAAATATAGATTTTGAGGAAAAATACTTTGACTTAATTTTATTAAAAAAAGCAAGCAAAAAAAATATAAAAGATATAATAATCAAAAGTAAAATATTAAAAGATAATTTAAATAATGTATTTATTAAAAAAATAATAAAAATAGGTAATTTTAGAATTACCAATAATTTTGTAGAAAAGTTTACTCATTTTGAAAATACTTTTAAGAATATGGAAACATTAAAATCTTTATTTAAAATTAATGATTTAATATGTATTTTTTATTTAAAGTATGTAGATGAATTATTTTATGAAAATATTATTAAGAGTGAAATTGAAAAATCTAAACTTTATAATAATATAAATTTTTTTGATTTAGAATTAAAAGAATATGAAGAATATGGTCCCTTGGGTAATAAACAAAAAAAGCAAGTATATGAGACTAAAAATTTACCTAAGAATATTTACAGTGATTATTTGTTTGGAAATTTATTGCTGGAAGAAAATAATTTTTTAAATTTAAAAAATAATACTGATATATTTTTTGATATTGTTGAAAATCAGGAAAATTATTCATTTTTATCTGGTCTATCTTTTAATGTTTCAGATATTATAAAAAAATATTATCAATGAAAAATAGACATAGACTTTGATATAAATAGTGATGATTTAAGAGAATTCTTTAAATTATTGCTATTATTAAAAATTAATTCAAGTAATTTGTATGAGCTAATTAAGGAGTTTTTTTATATTCCATTAGATGAAAACTTTTTTTCAAACTATTCAAATTTTGAAGATATGAAATATTTTATTGATAGTATCAAAAATAAAATTTGATTTTCAAGTTATCAAGAAAAAGTAGACTTAATATGTACATGAAACCATATTATTCAAAATATATTTTCAAAGAATTATAAAATAAAAGATACTACTGATATAAAAGAATTAAATAATTTTATTATTGTATATTTCATATTGAATAAATGTGTTGAAAATGATGATGAGCATTATGTGAAAGAATTTTATTTTCTAAATAAAAATATTCAATTCCTAATAAATACAACTTTAATTGGAAATAATAGAGAGATAATATTCTCTTTAATTTATAGAGGAATTATAAAAAGTGAAATAGAAGTTATTTCTTTTTTAAATATTTTAATAAAAATTATTTCTATATCGGAAATTATTTATTTATTCTATGATTTAATCTTAAATGAATTATACAAAGAAGAAGATATTAAAACTGTAATGAATTTTTTGAAAAAAAATTATAATTATATTTTTTCAGGAATAGTTATTTATATGAATGAACAATATTCAATTAAAAAAGAAAATGATATTATATCAAAAAATAATATACATAAAATTATAGAAAGAAAAATTATTAAAACTGATATAGAATGAAAGAAAATAGAATTTCTAATCAATAATTTTTATATAGATTATAAAAATTAATTTAAAATCTTTATATAGTAAATTAATAAAGGAAAAATATAAATGAGAAATGAAGATATTATAGATTTTGAGCAAGACGATTTAGAGAATTTTGAAATATATTCAAAAGTTACATCTAAGGAATTATACTATTCTATAGCATATTATATAAAGCAAAATTATAAGAGCTCACTATTTTATGCTAATGAAAAAGTAAAATATAAAATAGTAAATGACTTTGTAAGACTTGATAAAAGTATTAAAAATATAACTTATAAATTTCTTTCAACATATGAAGAATGAATAAAAACAATTATTTTAGATAAATACAATATAGTAGTTGATGAACAAGAAAAAGAATATATATTAAAAATAGAAGAAAGAAAATCTTTAGAATTAAATTTAGAAACTATGAAAGTTTTAAATAATTGAGCAAAGTATTTTAAAAAGAGTAAGGGATATTACACAGATGGATATTCTCACAATATTTTAAGCTTTATAGGAATTAAAGAGAATAATTTTAATTTAAAAGATTTTACAGATTATGATGTAAATTATTTTTCTACTGATTTAAAAGAAATTGTTGAATTAAGAAATAAAGTTATGCATCATGGTATTCTATTAGAAACTGATTGAGATAAATTAAAGATACTTTATTTAAATCTTCCAGAAAATTGAGATGATGAGTTTCAAAAACAAATATTTGCAAGTGTTAGAAAAAGAAAAAATATACCAATTGAAGCAATCAAAAAAATGGAGAAAAATATAGATCAATGAGAAAAGCATAAGTAATGAATATGTTAAAATTATAGTTTTTAAAATTAAAAAAAATAAACACAGTAAAAAACATTAATTGATAGCAAAAAATAAAGTATTGATAGACTTTATTTTTTTATTTTAAATATATTTAAAGCAAATCTAAATTATTAATTTAATTTTCAATAAAAGTCTTTTTATTTATAAAAATATTTTTAGCATGCAACTTTTTAATTGTTATTTTTTCTTAAAAAAATAGAATATAAGTGTATCAATCAATAACTTGAATTTGGTGTAGAAACGGAAATAAAAGTTATGAAAAAAATTTTGAGCATATTAGGATCAACAGTATTGGTTGCTCCTTTAGTATCAACAACAACTTTTAATACTAAAAATATATCAAATGAAATTAATAATAAAAAAGATGATGTGAATTGAAACTATATTGATCAAGAAACAAATAATATTTTTGAGAAATTAGTAAATAATTCAAATTCACAGTTTTACTCAGATGATAATCAAAATATAACAAATGAGGTTTTAAAGTTTGCAAAACAAGAAACTAAAAAACTCTTGAACTCTTTTAAAAATGAACAAAAAAGTTTAGAAGAAATGATTAAATATTTTGAAAATAATGTAGATGGATTTAAAGAAAATCTTGATAAACAAACTAGTAATAATTCAATTTATAATCTTTTAAATCTAGATAGTTATGAAAAAATTAAAAAAAATATATCAAAAACTTGATTTAATTCTCTACTTGATGATATGAATTTAGTAGCTGGTAAATTAGGGTGAGGAGCTATTGCACTTGCAGCTGCTGCTGCTGGATTTTGAGCAGCAGCTTGATGATTTGGAATAAGTATTCCATTTGCCATTGATTGTGCTAGAGTAGCAGCTGTTTTAACAGTTTGTTCAGCAGGATTAGGATTAACAGTAGCTGCATTTAGAGAGAAATTAAATAGTATTTGGGATGTTTTAACTTGATCATTAAACTCTTATAGATTATATTCTACAATAGGTCAGATAGCTATTCCTAAACTTTTGATTGTGAAAACTACTCTATCGGCAAGTATAGTAGGATATATAACATCAGCTGTTCTTGTACCTATAATAGGGAATTTATTATTTAAACTTTATAAAGGAGCCTTTGAATAGTAATTTTCTAAAAGAACAAATACATCTTTTAAATATCTCAAATATATTCTTTTATAATTAATTGTTTTGGAGGTGATTTTTTATGGACTATGGATTGGAGCTGCTAATATTAGTTACAAATTGCCGTTATAATGAAAATGATTTGAATATTAAAAAAATAGATAGAAGAGCTTTTAGAGATTTCTTTTCTTTTAACATGTTTAAAATAATAGTTATTTCTCTTTGTATTTTTGGAATTTATGATACTATAAAATTTAAAAAGGAAAGTTTGTTAATTTTTACATCAGTAATACTGGGTTTCACAACTATTTCATTAATAATTAATTGTCTGGTTTTAACAAAGAATTTATTTAATATTTTAAAGAGAGAAGATATTAATAAACCAAAATGATTATTTATTTCTTTAAGCTTTTTTCCAATATTAAATTTTATAGCTCTAGTTATTTTTTATATAGTATTTCAAAAATCACTTAGAAAAAAAGATTATAAATTTATAAGTTTAAATAGAAATCCACAAAATCCTGAATGATAAAAGATTGGTCAAAAATTAGTAAAAAACGAGCAAAGACCTCGTTTTTTACATTTTGAGTATTTAAATTTTTAGGATAACTCAAATTATTATAATTTCTTAAAAATTTCAAATCTTTATATTATTAACTATAAACTTTAATAAAAATAGAATATTAAATATCTACGATTTTTATAATAAAGTTTTATCTAATTTTAAGAAATAAAATAATAAAAGTAAACTCTTTAATAATTAAATATATGGAAACTAACTTTTTTTATAAAAATTTAAGAGTTTTCTAAAAAAGGTTTAGAAACTAAATATAGTAAAAGAATTGTTTAAAAAAATTAAAAGATAAAAAAATAATAAATACGATAATAAAGCGTTAATTGATAACAAAAAATAAAGTATTGAGAGACTTTATTTTTTTATTTTAAATACATTTAAAACAAATCTAAGCTATTAATTTAATTTTTACTAAAAATCTTTTTATTTATAAAAAGACTTTTATTATGCAACTTTTTAATTGTTATTTTTCTTTAAGAAAATAGAATATAAGTGTATCAAACAATAACTTGAATTTGGTGTAGAAACGGAAATAAAAGTTATGAAAAATACTTTTAGTATAGTTACAACTACTTTGAATACAAGTATAGTTGGATATATAGTAAAAGCAGTATTACTCCCTTATATATTTCTTTTAGTGGAGAATCTTTATGGATCTTTTTAGTTTATCTTCAATAACAGCAGTAACAAAATGCGATTATTGAGAAAGAGATTTAGAAAAGAAATATGTAGATTCAAGAGTATTTAAAAAATTCTTTTGAGTTAATTTAGTTAAAATCTTTTTTACCATTGCTCTTTTAAGTTCAGTTTATATATTAGCAGGCTCTAAAAATATTGGGGGAATAATTGGATGTTCAGTAGTAGCATTATGTTTTTTAATTTCACTATCGATTAATTGTATATTTTTAGTGAAAAGTTTGTGTTATGTTTTTACAAAAATAGAGATCAAAAAACCAGAGAAGTTATTTATTTTTATAAACATAATACCTTTTATAAATTTTATTTTTCTATTGTTTTTCTATTATTTTTTTAAAAAGCAGTTTAGAAAAAAAGATTACAAATTTATAGAATTAGAAAGAATTTTGGAGATGTAATAATATTTAAAATTAGATGTACTTGTTTTTATATTTTATTTAGATTATCTTAATTTTATTTAATTACTTAGGAGGTAAATTATTTATGGATTGAGGACTAGCTTTTTGCTTTTTAATTACAAATTATCATTTCGAGGCACATGATTTAGAAAATAGGAAAATAGATCGAAAAGCTTTTATAGATTTCTTTTCATATAATATTGCTAAAGTAATAATTATTATTCTTTCATCATATTTAATTTACTATTTCTTAATTTCTAGTAAAGAAAAAGATGCAAAGTTTTGATGAATTATCTTTTCAGTAGTTCTTGGTCTTGCAACAATTTCTTTATCCACAAATTGTGCTATTTTAGCAAATAATCTCTGTAATGTTTTAAAAAGAGAAGATATTGTTAAACCAAAAGCTTTATATATTTTTATAAGTTTAATGCCTTTAATAAATTATATATTTTTATTTATATTCTATAAGATATTTAAAAACCTACTTATAAAAAGAGACTATAGATTTATATATTTAAGCAGAAATCATCAATTCATATAGGGTCACTCTTATTAAAATATTTTTTTGAAATCTTAGACAAAACGGGGAAAAACCTCGTTTTTTTACATTTTGAGTGTTATAATTCTTATGATAACTAAAACTATTGTATTTACTTAAAAATTTTAATTTTAACTTGTAAATAGGAAACTTTCAAATTTTTAACCATTTTTAATATTAATTATAAACTTTAATATGAATAGAATAGGAGATATCTATGATTTGTTATGAAGCAAATATAGAAGATTTTTCATATGATATGCTATGAAAAACTTTTGATGAAGTTTTACCTGATTTATATAAAATAGCTACAAATGGAGAGCAAAAAGCATGAGAAGTATCTTTAATGCAAATTGCTAAAGTTATACAAAAATCAAACTTAAACACAAATGTAAAAGTATATTTGGAATATAAGTTTGATTTTTGTGAATCAAGATGTGATGTCATCCTTACTGGAAATGTAAAAGGAGTTGACAAAGTTTTGGTAATTGAATTAAAACAACATTCAACTTTTAACAGAGTAAGTCTTGGAAATGATATTCAACTTCTAACAGGAAAAACTGGAAGAGGCTATTTGGGTTCACAAATTAAAAGATATATAAACTTCTTTGAAACAGTTGTTCAAATGCAAAATCATGAAAAAGAATTTGAAATAAATGGAGTTGCCTATCTTCATAATTTAAAAAGAAGTACTGTAATAAAAAAAGAGCTGCAATTAAATAAAAATGATTGAACAGTAACAGGAACAAATTTAAAGTTTTTCTTACATGATGAGCATGACAAATTTGCAAATTATTTAAATGAAGTGTTTCAAGATTGTGAAAAAAGCAATTTTATTGAAGAGTTTGAAAAAACTAAGAATAAAAGAGGATTTAAAACTGTTGAGGTTTTAAAAAATAAAACAAATGAACACGATATTGTTTTAACTGATGTTCAAATGAAATTAGCAAAAGAAGTAAAAACTTTTGTTCAAAAAGTAGAAGATAATAAAAAACTTGTAATTTTAGAAGGAAAAGCTGGAACTGGAAAAACTATCTTTCTTTATTCTTTATTTTTATATTTCAAAAATTTAAAGAAATATGAAAATAATACTTTTATAATGGCAAGAAATCCAACATATGTAAAAAACATAAATCTTTTTTTAGAACAAAATTATAAATTTAATAGAGCATCAAGTGTTGAAACTTTTAAAGAAGCAAAAGATCAAATTATTTTATTTGATGAAGCTCAAAGATTGACGATGAATCAAGTAACAAATGCTATTAAAGTAGCAAAAACAGTTATTATTTGTTTGGATGAACAACAAAAGATTAATGCAAAAGATAATGTAACAAAACAATGAATTAAAAATACTTTTAAATCTATTGATCCAAAAGGATCAATTTATGAAAATACACTATTAAATCAAATGAGATTTTTAAAAAACTCAGAATATATTACTATGGTTGAATCATTATTTTCAGATGATGAAACATTTATTGATAATTCAAAAGCAAATATTCATCTTTTTAATAATTTAAATGAAATGCACTTTGATATTAATAACTTATTAAAACAAAATAATAAGTTATCTATTAAAGCATTTAGTATTAATGACAATAAGTTTGAATTTAAAACTGGATGATTAAATACTCCATTTTCAAAAGAAGAAATAGCAACAATTTATTATGTTCATGGATTAGAAGTAGATTATGTTGTTATTTATATTCCTAAAGGAATAGAAATAAATAATGTAAACTATATTTCTATAAAAGATAAAATTAAAAATAATCGATTAATGACTCTTTTAACAAGAGCTTTAATTGGAGCATACATTTATTGTAAAGATAAAAATATTTATAAAATCATTAAAAATAAGCTAGGAGTATAAAAAAATAATATATTAAAAATTAAATAAACAAAACATTAATAAGTCTATAATTTATTCATTATGAAAGGGTGACATAATGGAAATAAAAAATAAAAATATTGCACTTTTTATTGATTTTGATAATTTTAATAATGAGCAACATTTTAAAATTTTAATTGAAGAATTAGAACAAATGGGAAATATATTATATAAAGGAGCTTTTTACAGTGATACAAAAGATAAAGAAGTAAAAGAAAAAGCTACAAATTATGGTATAACTGATTTTATTGTTGAACCTTCTTATTCTAAAGGTAAAAATACTGTTGATATAAGAATGGCATTAGATGTTCAAGACATGTTATTTTATAAAGAATATATTGATTGCTTTTGTTTAGCAACAAATGATTTAGATTTTGCTCCAATATTGAAACGATTAAAGCTGAAAAATAAAACTGTAATAGGAGCAGGTTTATCAGGTACAAATCAATTATACAAAAAAATTTGTGATAGATTTATAAGTGTAGATACAATTGAACAAGCAATTGGCAATGAAAATAACAAAAAATCACAAACTGTTAAAAATAAATCAAACTCTATTAATTTAAATGATAAAAAAGTTAAAGAATTAATAGAATTAGTAAATAATATAATGGATAATAATGATAAAGATGATCAAGGTTATATACAGTTTTCTGTAGTAATAGAAAATCTTTATAAAAAATTACCAGATTTTAATCCAAAAAACTATGGAGCTTCTAATAACAAAACAAGTATCTTTTTTAAAGATATTTTAAAAGAAGTATATTCAATGAAAATTGAATCAAAAACATATTTTATTAAATTAAAATAACTAACTTTAAGAATTAAAAATAGTAGAAAATTAAGGATAAAAAATAAATCCTATAAAAGGATTCAAGAAAATAGGTCTATTAATACCTATTTTTTGTTTATTATGAAGTAAGTAGGTTTTTATTTATATTCTTTTTATTTATTGTTATATTGCAAGGTTTTTTATGCTTTACTTGTATATTAAACTCCATAATTTGAGTTAATAGTTAATCCATTTTGTTTTTTATTTTTTGAATAATATTAATTTCTTTTTTAAAAAGAGAAATTACAAATTTTGCAGACATTTTATAGAAATATCTGATGCAATAATTTTCTTTGCAAATTAATTAATTATATTTTATTTTATAAATTTTAGACCAGGTTTTGCTAGATTTATCTTTTTTCCTTTAAATATTTTACATAAATCTTAATGCTAATTTTTTTCAACTTAGTTAAGTTCAGTAAAATTAGTCTTGCATTTTTTTTTTTTTTTTTATATATAATCAAAAATACCAATTTGAATTGCTTATTTGTTTTTTAAACTCTTTAAAAAAGGAGAAAAAACTAATGAAAAAATTGTTAAGTGTATTAGCAACTGTTGGAGTTATATCCTCATCAGTTACTGGCGTAGTTGCATGTGGAGCAAAAAAAGAAACTCCTAAAGTTGAAAAACCAGAAGAACCAAAACAAGATATTGCTCAAGTAGTTCAAAAATTTGAACAAGATGTAACAAAAATTTATAGTGAGCACATTAAAATTGAAGTTTTACAAAATCTTATTGGTTTACAAGAAACTGAGAAAAACTATTCTTTTATTAAAAAAGACAATATTTTAAAATTTTCTAATAAAGAAACTGAAATAACTGCAAAAAATAAAAATGAAATCAATAGTGATGAAAGTAAAATTTTAAAACTAGATTTATTGGCAGAAAAACTGAATGAATTAAAAAAAGTTAATGAATATAAAGTTATTTTAGATTCTGTTGATTCTGTTTATAATAATTTTCAAGTTATATTTGATAATAATTTTAAAATAAGATCTGGAGTAATAAATCAAGATGCTTATATTGGAAATTTTATTAATGATTACAAAATAACTGTTAATTATAAAGGCATTAATGATATAGAAAAATACGAGATTAAAGATACATTTAAATATACTTCCACTGAAAGTCAAGCTTTTAAATTATCTTCAGATAATTTAATTAAAAATGTTGAAAAAGATATTTTATTTTCAAATGAAATGAAAGAATTTTCAAATATAGAGTGACAACAAGTTAAAAAAGATAATGATCAATTATATATGGGATATTCAGATTTAATTACTAGATCAGAGTATGGAGATAACTTTTATAATAAAAGTGAAAATAAACTTAAAATAATTAATTTTATTAAAGAAAATTACTTTAAAAATTTTGAAAATCTAAAAATGGACTTTACTAAAGATAAAAGTTTAATTACTGATTCATCAAGTGAAATATCTTTAGCTATGTTATTTGAAAAAAAAGATGTAAATAAATTTACTACTTTTAATGATAATTCAAGTTCAGAAAAAATATTTAAGACTATTTTTAGAACAAATGCAGAAAGTAGCGAAAGTAAAAAAACACTAAAAGATTTATATTTTAATGATAAAAATATGACACAATGAAATACAGAGTTTTTATCTCTTAAAGATGAATACATAAAAAATAGAAAATTCACAAAAGAACAATTAGAAACAATTAATAAATCTAGTGCTTATATTAATGCAGACTTAATTAGCCAGGCTAATGTTAAAAATCTTTCAATTTTAATAGGTAGTGGAGAAAATGAATATAAACATGAGTTACCAAATTTTAATTTCTTATTTACATATAATGTTACATCAAACTTATCACAAAAAGTTGATTTAATTAACGATTATACTTTAAAAGAATTAATTGGTAATTTTCACAAAGTTTATGGTATTGATACAGAATATAAATATCCAGATTTTAATTCTGATGAGGATTACTTAATGAATATAGGTAATAAAGAAATAATAGAAAGTATAAAAAAAGGCGTGTATAAAAGTTTTGACAATGGAAATGTCTCACATATGTTCCATCGTTTTGTAAATGATCAAATAGAGAATTCAAAAGCTAAAAAAATATTTGAGTTATCTAAATTATGAAATACAATAGGAAGTATTTCTTATAATTATTATATATTTGATAACTCTATTGATAATTTGTTTAATTATAAATATTCATCTAATAATGGAATAAAAAATAATAAACTAGATTATAAATTAGAAAATGATGGATTAAACTTAAATCCAGCTGTTAGTGGAGAAAAAAATAGAGAGTCAGATTCTATTACATTTAAACTAGGATATTTAGCAGTTAACTTTAAGTATGAAAAATTATTTAAATTAAAAGATGGGCAAAAAACAAAAATATTTGTTAAATTTATTTAAGTATCGTTTAAATTTTTTAAATCTAATTTAACTATCAACTTATAAAGTTCAACGTTCCCCCCAAATTGGGAACGTTTTTTTTTTTTTTTTATCATTTTTTATTCATTCTAATTCTATCATTATTATAAAAGTCCAATCATGCTCATGCTATTTCCATACATTGATTAATGTTTTCAATATGACATGTTCTTATAGTTTCATCTTTTAAACGACCATGAAAACTTTCATGTTTACCATTATGATGAGGTGTTCCTGGTTTTGAATAGCTTCTAATAATTTGTAAATCATTACATAAACTTATGTAATCCAGAGAGGTATATTGATTTCCATTATCTGAATGTAATAATATTGAACCTAAATATTTTTTATTTTTATATGCCATTTCTACAGCTTCAAGAACAAAATCTGTTTTTTGATTATCAATTCTTTTAGATTTTCCTATTATTTCTCCAGTTAAATTATCTTGAACTGTGCAAATATAACCTTTTTTTGTTTTAACTGAAAATTCAGTTATATCACTAGTTCAAATATTTTCAAAACCAATTTCTTTTGCTTCTTTTAAATAATTCTTTCTAATAGTTTCGTTATATCTTTTAATCTCATGTTTAGATTGTTTCTTAATGTAATATGCAATATGATTAAATTTTTTAAATATACGTTCTAATTTTTTATGATTAATTCTGAAAGGGTCAATATAATTTAATTTAAAATATAGGGCTCATCTTTTAGCACTATAAGCACTAAGGAAATTATTCCTTTCAATTTCTGAAATAACTAAATTCATAATTCTTGTATCATCCAGGAAATTCATTAAAGTTTTATTTTTTTTATATGTTGATGTTCTATTAATATTTAAAATTTTACAAATCATTGTTCTATTGCTCTTGGTATTTATCAATAATTGTTGAACTATTTCTTTTTGGTTTTGGCCTTGGAGGCTCATTGCTTTTTTAAAATATCATTCTCCTTAATTAATTCCTTATTGTAATCAAATAGAATTCCTACAAACAGATCATTTGCCTTTTGAGATATACTGTAATCTATTTTATAAGGTAAACGAGTTTTTGAATCACCAATATCTGTATTTTTGTATTTGTTTATTATTGTTCCAATTGATCCTGTAGTTGAGTTAAATTTTAATGCTATTTCCTTTAGAGAATAACCATTCAAACTTAATTCAATAATTTTTTCTTTTTCTTCTTGAGTTCACTTTCTAAACTTTTGTCCTTTTTTTGCCATATACTTTATCCTTTTCTATTATTGTATAAAAATTGTTGCCTAAATGGGGGGAACATTCGTTAGTGGAATAAAGTCAATAAACTTGACTTTTTTTTTTTTTTTTATAATTAGCAATATCAATTTGAATTGTTTATTTGAATTTTATATAGCTCTTATAAAAGGAGGAGAAATGAAAAAATTATTAAGTATTTTGTCAGTATTTGCTATTACTTCATCAGCAACTGTAACAGTAGTTGCTTGTGGCACTAAAACAGAGTCGAAAAATGAAAATAAACCTGAAGAGCCTAAAAAAGATATTACTAAAATTGTTCAAGATTTTGAACAAGAAGTTAGCAAAATTTGATCACAACATTATGAAAAAGAAGTTGCAGCAAATTTAATTGGTGTTGAAAGTATGGAAGAAAGTAATGAATTTTTAAATAAATATAATATTCAAAAATTCTCTAAACCAGAAAATAAAGATAAGTTAACAAATGAAAATAAAAAACAATTAACAAATGATGTAGAAAAACTATTTAAAGTTAAGTTATTAGAAGAAAAGTTAAATGAACTTAAAAAAGTAAATAAATATAAAATAATTCTAGATGAAGTTGATTCAGTTTTTGAAAATGTTGAATTAGTTTTTAATGATAATTTTCAAATTAAATCAGGAGAAATAGTTTCTGGTAGTTACATAGGAAATGTAATCGTAGATTATAAAGTTGTTACAAAATATAAAGGACTTGCAGACGTTGAAAAATTTAAACAATCTGGAACATTAAAATATACTTCAACAGAAAGTGAATCATTTAAAAAAGTAGGAGATGTAATGTATAAAAATATTGCAAAAGATATGTTTATTTCAAAAGATACTGAAAAATATGTAAATTTAAAATGAAATAATATTAAGGAAAATAAAAATGATTCAGATGCATATGTTGGTTCAAATTCTCAATTAAAAAAATACTATAATGAAAATAATGAATTTCATGAAGTTTTATTAAAAACTATTAATGATAAATATTTTAAACAAGAGTTTTCTTCAATGGAAATTAGTTATGACAAAAAAAGTATTTATAAAACAGATGATTTTGCAATACAAAATAAAGACTACTTAGTTATCAATAATTTAAATCAAAGTGACAATGATATTATAGGTTTTGACATGAGAAATGCTGAACAGTACAAAAAATTTCAAAAAATAATTGCTCAAGATGAACAAGAAAGTAAAAGTTTCTTAGTAGATCAATTTAATTATTCAAATTGATCTAAAATTAGAAGTAATTATAAAATTGCTCAAGATACTTTTTTAAATAATTTTTTAAATAAAAATGAAATATCTGAATATCAAAAAACTGATAATTATAAACTTGCAATTGCAATGGGATATATTGATTTTATTGGACCAAGTATTAAAATTGGAAAGGAAGAGTCAAGTTATAATCATCAAATGCCTGACTTTAAATTAGCTATTTCTTATTCAATGAATGGTATAACTGATCAAAATTATAAATCTATTATAGATTTCTCATTAAAATTATTTAATGTTTATCAAAATACTTATGAAATTAATTTGAAAAATATACGTTATTCAGCTACTTCAGTTTATTTTAAAAAAACCAAAATATGACAGGAAAAAGAGATAAAAGGAGCCAATAACTTGAAAATAAATAGTGCTTTAACTGACTTTAAAGATATTTATTATGCTAATTTAAAAGAGTCTTTAGATAAAAAAAGTTTAAATAATAATATGTTTAAAGAAAAATATATACATTTTTCAATTAAAAATGTTGATGTAAATTTAGTTAATAATCAAGTTTGAATTAATAATAGAAATAATGAAAGTTTTTTTAGAGTTAATATAGATGATGAAAGTTCTTCAAATTTTCTAAAAACTCCATTTCAAAATTTTGATTATATGACATTAAATTTATTTGGAATTATTAAAATAAAACTAAAGTTTGATAGAAGTTATATTGTAAATGAATGAAGTATTATATTCTAATAAATATAAAAATATAGATTTCAAATTATATTTATTTAATTTGTATATTATTTATTTATAAGAACTTTAATTGGGACTTGCATTTATTGTGAAAATAAAAATATATACAAAGTTATTAAAAATAAGTTGGAGCAGTAAAATATAAAAATTTAGTTAAACTAATTTTTGAAGTGAGTAGGCACTTTGCCTATTTTTTTTATTTATTAAAATGATATGTTAAGTGAGTAGAATAAAGTCAAAAATTTGACTTTTTTTTTTTTTTTTATAATTAGCAATATCAATTTGAATTGTTTATTTGTTTTTTAAAGTTTATTAAAAGGAGGAAAAATGAAAAAGTCATTAAGTATGTTGGCAGTATTTGGTATTATTTCATCAACTACTGTTACAGTTGTTGCTTGTGGTACTAAAACAGAAAATAAAAACTCAGAAAATAAGCCTGAGCAACCTAAAGAAGATTTAAACCAAATTATAAAGGACTATCAAGATGAAGTAACAAATATTTATATAGATCATATTAAAAAGGAAGTTATGCAAAATCTTATTGGAGTACAAGAGAGTGAAAAAAAACATTTATTTATTAAAAAAGATAAAATAAAAGATTTCACAAATAAAGAAAAAGAGTTAACTTTAAAAGATAAAAAAGATATTGAAAATGATGAAAACCTAATTTTAAATTCTACATTGCTTGCTCAAAAATTAAATGAATTGAAAAAAGTAAATAAATACAAAGTTATTTTAGATGATATTGATTCTATTTTTGATGGAGTAGAAATTATCTATAATGATAATCTTAAAATAAAATCAGGAGAGTTATCTCAAGGAGTTTATATTGGAAACTTTATAAATGAATATAAAATAAATATTAGGTATAAAGGTAAAAACTCTATAGAAAAATTTGAAATTAAAGATATATTAAAATATACTTCAACAGATAGTGAAGCATTTAAATTAGCAGCAGATAATCTAGCAAAAAATATGGAAAAAGATTTTTTAGTTTCAAGTGAAATGAAAAAATATTCTAATTTTGAATGAAATAACATAAAAGGAAATAAACAAAGTTATGAAGGCTATGGTGAATTCTCAAATGAGATAAAAAATTATATAAATTTAAATGATGAGTATAAAAATAGTTTAATTAGCTTTATTAAACAAAATTATTTTGAAAGTTTTCAAAATCTTAACTTAGAATTTAATAAAAACAACATTTTTATGGATTCAAGTTTTAAAAATAATTTATTAAATGTATTTGAAAGTAAAAGTGCAAAGTCTTTTGAGGATTATACAAAGTCAGATCAAAACTCTGAGAAAATTTTTAAAACTATTTTTAGAAATGATCCAAATAGTGAATCAACTAAACAAATTTTAAAAGAACTTTATTTTACAAATAATAATATGGATAAATGAAATAAAGAACTAATTACTTTAAAAAGTAATTATCTTAAAAATTTGAAATTAACAGATCAACAAACTAATTTAATTGAAAAATCTAATGAATATATTAGTGCAGATTCAATAGGAAATTTTAAATTGAAAGGGGCAACTATTACAATAGGTTCTGGAATTAATAAATATATTCATGAATTGCCTGATTTCAATTTATCTGTAACATATAATGCTTCTTCAAAAGTTGAAGAAAAAGTTGACTTTTTAAGTGAGTTTACTTCAAAAGTAATAATAAAAGGTATGCATAATTTTTATGGAATAGATTCAAATTTTAAATATCCAGAGTTTAATTCTGATCAAGATTATTTAATGAATATTGGAAATAAAGAAATAATTTCAAATATAAAGAAAAAATTTAGTAATGAATATCAATTAAAATTTCCAGGAACTTTTAGTCAAGTTTTTTGAAATATTTGAAGTAGTGTAAGTTATCAAAAATCTAAGGAATTTATTAGTAATTTAAATATTTTTAATATGTTGTCAACTAATGCATTAGGTTTTGTGCATTTTATTTTTGAAAACCATTCAAAATTTCTAAAGGATTTTTCATCTTCAAGTAATGGAACTTATTATAATAATAAAGTTGACCCTACTATAAACGAAAATGATATATCTCTTATTCCTACAAAAGGTGGAAGCAAAAGTAATAGCCCTGATTTAATTACATTTAAATTGGGTTACTTAGCAGTTAACTTTAAGTATGAAAAATTATTTAATTTATCTGAAAGTCAAAAATCAAAAATATTTATTAAATTTGTATAGTTTAAAGATAATTTTATTAAAGAAAAGTCAAAAATTTGACTTTTTTTTTTTTTTTTATAATCATTGGTATCAATTTGAATTGTTTATTTGTATTTTAATAGCTCTTACAAAAGGAGGAAAAATGAAAAAGTTATTAAGTATGTTGGCAGTATTTGGTATTACTTCATCAGCAACTGTTACAGTTGTTGCTTGTGGTACTAAAACAGAAAATAAAAACTCAGAAAATAAGCCTGAGCAACCAAAAGATGATTTAAATAAAATTATAAAAGACTTTCAAAATGAAGCAACAAATATTTATATAAATCATATTAAAAATGAAGTTATGCAAAATCTTATTGGAATACAAGAAAGTGAAAAAAAGCATTTATTTATTAAAAAAGATAAAATAACAGCTTTTTCAAATAAAGAAAAAGAATTAACTTTAAAAGATAAAAAAGATATTGAATATGATGAGAATTTAATTTTAAACTCTACTTTACTTGCTCAAAAATTAAATGAGTTAAAAAAGGTGAATAAATATAAAGTTATTTTAGATGATATTGATTCTATTTTTGATGGAGTAGAAATTATCTATAATGATAATCTTAAAATAAAATCAGGAGAATTATCTCAAGGAGTTTATATTGGAAACTTTATAAATGAATATAAAGTAAATATTAAATATAAGGGGAAAAACTCTAAAGAGAAATTTGAAATAAAAGATATATTAAAATATACTTCAACAGATAGTGAAACATTTAAACTAGTAGGAGATAATTTAGTAAAAAATATTGAAAAAGATTTTTTAGTTTCAAATGAAATGAGAAAATATTCTAATTTTGAATGAAATAACATAAAAGAAAATAAACAAACTTATGAAGGATTTGGTGACTTTTCTGATGAGATAAAAAAATACATAAATTCAAATGATGAGTATAAAAAAAATTTAATTGATTTTATTAAGCAAAAGTACTTTACAAGTTTTCAAAATCTAAATTTAGAGTTTAGCAATAACAATATTTACTTAGATTCAAGGTTTAAAACTAATTTATTTAATGTTTTTGAAAATAAAACTACTAAATCATTTGAAAACTATACAAGTTCAGAAGCTAACTCTGAGAAAATATTTAAAGCTGTTTATAGAAATGATCCAAATAGTAAAACAAATATAGATTCTTTAAAAGAAATATATTTTACAAAAACTAACATGGAAAAATGAGATAAGGAGTTATTAGATTTAAAAAATAATTATCTTAAAGATATAAAAATGTCTCAAGAACAAATTAATACAGTTCAAAAAACAAATGAGTTTAATAATGCAAGTTCAATTGGAAATGTTAAAATTAAAGGAATAAATATTATTATTGGAACTGGAGAAAATAAATATAATCATGAGTTACCTGATTTTAATTTATCTTTAACATATAATGTTTCTAATAATGAAGCAGATAAAATAAACAATTTAAGTGAATTTACATCAAAAATTCAAATAAAAGGGTTACATGATTTTTATGGAATTGATTCAAATTTCAAATATCCTGAATTTAATTCTAATGAGGATTATTTAATGAGTATTGGAAACAAAGAAATAATTCGACAAATAAAAGAAAATCTTAAAAATATTAATTATCCTTATAATGGATATTTGGATCCTTTAATTTGAGGTATTTTATTTTATATTAATTCACAAGATAAAATTAATTTTTTTAGAAATTTAAAAATTAGTTCAATGGCAAATCAAGATGTATATAGAACATATTTATTTGGCCTAAATTATTCAGAAAACTTATTAGATATTGAAAACGGAAAAAATGGAAATGCTCGCATAAATAATAAAATTGAATTTGTTTTAAAAGATAATGATATTTCTTTTATTCCTGCAAAAGCTGGAGCAAAAGATAAAAATCCTGATTCTATTAGTTTAAAAATAGGTTATTTAGCAGTTAATTTAAAGTATGAAAAACTATTTAAGCTATTAGAAAGTCAAGAGTCAAAAGTTTTTATTAAGTTTATTTAGTTAAAAAAATAAAGCATTTAGAGTGAGTAGGCTTTTTTAGCCTATTTTTTTATTTATATAGTTGTTGTCACACAAAAGACATCTTTATTTTTTATTCTATATTTTAAAAAAACTATTTTAAGATTTTCTTGAGTTATATCCTTTATTTTATTTGATATTATCAGTTATATAATGCTTAAGTGATTCATATTTATTAGTATGAATTTTTTTTTAAGTAAAGAATAATAACTTTCAATAATAATGTTATTTGCACATGTTTTTTGTTCTCATTGATGTAATTAAATTGTTTGAATAACAAATAATTTTTTTAGACTTTGCTTGTGTATTGAACTCATAATCTAAGTGAATAATTATTTCTCTCAGGTTTTTTATTTTTTAAATAATATTAATTGTTCTTTTTAAAGTAGAAATTCAAATTTTGTAAGCATTCTAAAAGAGATATCTGATGTAATATTTTTTTTGGTAATCCATTAATTATTGTTGATTTATAAGCTTTTGTTACATCATTTTCATTTACATAAAGTATTATATTTACTTTAAACTCTTCTTTGTGTTTAGTAAATTTTTGACCAAGTTTTGCCATTTTTATCTTCTTTCTTTTAAATATTTTAGATAAATTTCAATACCTACTTTTTTAACTTAGTCTAGTCTACAATTAAGTTTAGTAAAATTAGTCTTGCATTTTTTTTTTTTTTTTATATAATTAAAAATACCAATTTGAATTACTTATTTGTTTTTAAACTCTTTAAAAAAGGAGGAAAAACATGAAAAGATTATTAAGTTTCTTAACAGCATTTTGTTTTATTTCTTCATCAACTATTGGCGTAGCTGCATGTAGTATAAAATCAAAAAATAATTCTGAAAACTCAAAAAAAGATATTACTCAAATAGTTCAAGATTTTGAACAAGATGTTACAAAAATTTGATCACAACATTATGAAAAAGAAGTTAGAAATAATTTAATTGCTCTTGAAAGTATGGAAGAAAAAAATGAATTTTTGAACAAATATAATATTCAAAAATTTTCAAAACCAGAAAATAAAGATAAATTAACAAGTCAAAATAAACAACAGTTGACAAATGATGTTGAAAAACTGTTTAAATCAAAGTTGTTAGAAGAAAAACTAAGTGATCTTAAAAAAGTAAGTAAATATAAAGTAATTCTTGATGAAATTGATTCAGTTTTTGAACATGTTGAGTTAATTTTTAATGATAATTTTCAAATTAATTCTGGTGAAATTATTCCAGGAGTTTATATAGGAAATGTAATTATTGATTATAAAATTATTACTAAATATAAAGGACTTAATAATATAGAAAAATTTATACAGTCAGGAACATTGAAATATACATCAACAGATAATGATACTTTTAAAGAAGTTGGAGAAGTAATGTATAAAAATATTGCAAAAGATATGTTTACTTCACAAGAAACTAAAGATTCTGTTATCTTAAAATGAAATAATGTTAAACAAAAAAGTTCCAATGATCTTGATGGATATATAGACTCAAATACTGATTTAAAATTAT
This sequence comes from Spiroplasma floricola 23-6, assembly GCF_002813555.1. Taxonomy (NCBI): domain Bacteria; kingdom Bacillati; phylum Mycoplasmatota; class Mollicutes; order Entomoplasmatales; family Spiroplasmataceae; genus Spiroplasma; species Spiroplasma floricola. The sequence goes on along the minus strand of NZ_CP025057.1, from coordinate 816,662 downwards.
ATTTTGATGGTAATAAAGATTTTCATCAACTTTTATTAAATACAATTAAAAAATATTTTAATTCAAAATTTCCTTCATTAGAAATTAGATATGATAAAAAAAATATTTATAAGACTTCTGACTTTGTAAAAGAAAACAAAGATTATTTAATTATAAATAATATTGCTGAAAATAAAGAGAGTGAAGAAAGTTTCAATTTAACAATTGAAAAAGATAAAAAAGAGATCTCCAAAATTCTTCAAGGTGATGAAGAAAGTATAAAGTTTTTTTTATTAGATAAATATTATTCAAATAGAAATATCTCTAAAATAAGAGATGCATATTTAAAAACTCAAAATGAATTTTTAACAAAATTTTTAAATAAAAATGAAATATCTGAGTATCAAAAAAGTGATAGTTACAAATTAGCAATAGCTATAGGTTACATAGAGTTTATTGGACCAAGCATTAAGATTGGAAAAGAAGATTCTTTTTATAATCATCAAATGCCTGATTTTAAATTAATAGTTACTTACTCTATTAATGGTAACAATGAACAAATTCAACAACCTTTTAGTGAATTTGGAATGAGATTATTTGATATATACAAACAAGTTTATAAACCTAATGCAAATGTTGCTGAAAAAGAAGAGAGATATGGTTATAGTTATGTTTTTGGTTTATATTTTGATAATTATCTATTTTCAAAGGAACAATTTGCTACTTTTCAACCTAAAACTAACTCAGATATTAATGAATATTTAAAAAAATTTGACAGTGTTTATTATACAAGAATGAAAGAATTATTAAGCAAAACAAAAGGTTTTGAGAATATATTTAAAAATAAAGATATCATTTTTACAATAAAAGCAACAAATGAAAATTTATCTTATGAACAACAAAGAGGTTTAGCGTTTCTAAGTAGAGATGATAATAATGCTTATTTAATTTTATCAAAGTGAACTAGTAATACGGGGGATAAAATTTTTAAAGAATTAGAATATATTGAAATAAATTTATTTGGACTTATTAAAATAAAAGTATATTTTGATAAAAATGTAACTTACTCTAAAGGACGTTTTATATTATTTTAAAATTATTAGTATTTTATATTTTTATGTTAAATGAAGTGAATAGGCTTTTTAGCCTATTTTTTATTTATCTAGTTATTGTTCGATAAAAGACATCTTTATTTTCTTATTCTCTATTAAAAAAACTATTTTAAAATTTTCTTGAGTCATATCATTAGTTATATAATGTTTAAGTGATTTATATTTGTTATTATGAATTGTTCCTTTATAAGTAAAAAGTGACAACTTTCAATAATCATTTTATTTACGCATGCTTGTTTCTCATTTCCATTGATATAATTAAATAGTTCGGGTTACAAACAGTTTTTCAAGTTTAACTTGTCTATTGAAATCCATAATCTGAGTTAAATAGTTATTCAACTCAGATTTTTTATTTTTTAAATAATATTAATTGCTCTATTTAAAGTAGCAATTACAAATCTTGCAGATATTCTATAAGAAATATATTAAGCAATAATTTCTTGAGGTGACAACGTTCCCCCCAAATTGGGAACGTTTTTTTTTTTTTTTTTATCATTTTTTATTCATTCTAATTCTATCATTATTATAAAAGTCCAATCATGCTCATGCTATTTCCATACATTGATTAATGTTTTCAATATGACATGTTCTTATAGTTTCATCTTTTAAACGACCATGAAAACTTTCATGTTTACCATTATGATGAGGTGTTCCTGGTTTTGAATAGCTTCTAATAATTTGTAAATCATTACATAAACTTATGTAATCCAGAGAGGTATATTGATTTCCATTATCTGAATGTAATAATATTGAACCTAAATATTTTTTATTTTTATATGCCATTTCTACAGCTTCAAGAACAAAATCTGTTTTTTGATTATCAATTCTTTTAGATTTTCCTATTATTTCTCCAGTTAAATTATCTTGAACTGTGCAAATATAACCTTTTTTTGTTTTAACTGAAAATTCAGTTATATCACTAGTTCAAATATTTTCAAAACCAATTTCTTTTGCTTCTTTTAAATAATTCTTTCTAATAGTTTCGTTATATCTTTTAATCTCATGTTTAGATTGTTTCTTAATGTAATATGCAATATGATTAAATTTTTTAAATATACGTTCTAATTTTTTATGATTAATTCTGAAAGGGTCAATATAATTTAATTTAAAATATAGGGCTCATCTTTTAGCACTATAAGCACTAAGGAAATTATTCCTTTCAATTTCTGAAATAACTAAATTCATAATTCTTGTATCATCCAGGAAATTCATTAAAGTTTTATTTTTTTTATATGTTGATGTTCTATTAATATTTAAAATTTTACAAATCATTGTTCTATTGCTCTTGGTATTTATCAATAATTGTTGAACTATTTCTTTTTGGTTTTGGCCTTGGAGGCTCATTGCTTTTTTAAAATATCATTCTCCTTAATTAATTCCTTATTGTAATCAAATAGAATTCCTACAAACAGATCATTTGCCTTTTGAGATATACTGTAATCTATTTTATAAGGTAAACGAGTTTTTGAATCACCAATATCTGTATTTTTGTATTTGTTTATTATTGTTCCAATTGATCCTGTAGTTGAGTTAAATTTTAATGCTATTTCCTTTAGAGAATAACCATTCAAACTTAATTCAATAATTTTTTCTTTTTCTTCTTGAGTTCACTTTCTAAACTTTTGTCCTTTTTTTGCCATATACTTTATCCTTTTCTATTATTGTATAAAAATTGTTGCCTAAATGGGGGGAACATTCTGAGTAGAATAAAGTCAATAAACTTGACTTTTTTTTTTTTTTTTATAATTATTGATATCAATTTGAATTGTTTATTTGTATTTTAATAGTTCTTTAAAAAGGAGGAAAAATGAAAAAGTTATTAAGTATGTTGGCAGTATTTGGTATTACTTCATCAGCAACTGTGACAGTGGTTGCATGTGGTACAAAATCAGAAAATAAAAACCCTGAAAATAAACCTGAGCAACCAAAAGAAGATTTAAATAAAATTATAAAAGACTTTAAAGATGAAGCAACAAATATTTATATAGATCATATTAAAAATGAGGTTATGCAAAATTTGATTGGAATACAAGAAAGTGAAAAAAAACATTTATTTATTAAAAAAGATAAAATAACAGCTTTTTCAAATAAAGAAAAAGAGTTAACTTTAAAAGATAAAAAAGATATTGAATATGATGAGAACTTAATTTTAAATTCTACTTTGCTTGCACAAAAATTAAATGAATTAAAAAAGGTGAATAAATATAAAGTTATTTTAGATGATATTGATTTTATTTTTGATGGAGTAGAAATTATCTATAATGATAATCTTAAAATAAAATCAGGAGAATTATCTCAAGGAGTTTATATTGGAAATTTTATAAATGAGTATAAAGTAAATATTAAATATAAGGGAAAAAACTCTATAGAAAAATTTGAAATAAAAGATATATTAAAATATACTTCAACAGATGATGCAACATTTAAACTAGTAGGAGATAATTTAGTAAAAAATACTGAAAAAGATTTTTTAGTTTCAAATGAAATGAGAAAATATTCTAATTTTGAATGAAACAACATAAAAGGAAATAAACAAACTTATGAAGGTTTTGGGGATTTTTCTGATGAAATAAAAAAATATATAAATTCAAATGATGAGTATAAAAAAAATTTAATTGATTTTATTAAGCAAAAGTACTTTACAAGTTTTCAAAATCTAAATTTAGAGTTTAGCAATAGCAATATTTACTTAGATTCAAAGTTTAAAACCAATTTACTTAATGTTTTTGAAAATAAAAGTTCTAACTCATTTGAAAATTATATAAGTTCAGAAGCTAGTTCTGAAAAAATATTTAAAGCTATTTTTAGAAATGATCCAAATAGTAAAATAAATATAGATTCTTTAAAAGAATTATATTTTACAAAAACAAATATTCAAAAGTGAAATAAGGAGTTATTAGATTTAAAAAATAATTATCTTAAAGATATAAAAATGTCTCAAGATCAAATTACTACAGTTCAAAAAACAAATGAGTTTAATAATGCAAGTTCAATTGGAAATGTCAAAATTAAAGGAGTAAATATTATTATTGGAACTGGAGAAAATAAATATAATCATGAGTTACCTGATTTTAATTTATCAATAACTTACAATGCTTCAAATAATGATTCACAAATGATTGATTATTTAAGCGAGTTTACATCTAAAGAAATAATAAAAGAGTTTCATAATTTTTATGGAATTGATTCAAATTTTAAATATCCTGAATTTAATTCTAATGAAGATTATTTAATGAATATTGGAGATAAAAACTTAATTTCTAATATGAAAAAATATTACAAAAATAATCCAGGTGATTTGGGAGAAGGTTATTTAGCAACAGTATTTTGAACGATTATATATGCAAATACTTCACAAATACATAGTATTCTTTTAAAGAATATAAAAACTTCAACTTTATCTGATAAACCAGTTTATGAATCATTTTTTATCAATATTAATGACTCTAATAATTTATTTGATTATGCCTCAAGTAGAGTTTGAGGAAATAGAAATAATAAAATAACAGCTTCATTAAATGATGATATATTTGTATTTACATCAGCAAAGGGTGGAGCAAAAGATAAAAATCCTGATTCAATTACATTTAAATTGGGTTATTTAGCAGTTAATTTTAAATACGAAAAATTATTTAAATTATCTGAAAATCAAGATTCAAAAGCATTTGTTAAGTTTAAATACTAATAAAAAATATTTAATAAAGTGAGATGGAATGAGTAGACATTTAGGTCAACTTTTTTGAAGAAAAGTCAATAAACTTGACTTTTTTTTTTTTTTTTATAATTATCTATATCAATTTGAATTGTTTTATTTGTATTTTAATAGCTCTTTAAAAAAGGAGGAAAATGAAAAAATTATTAAGTGTATTGGCAACAATTGGAGTTGTTTCATCATCTGCTACTAGTGCAGTTGCATGTGGTACAAAACCAGAAAATAAACCAGAAAATAAACCAGAAGAACCTAAAAAAGATATTACTCAAATTGTTCAAGATTTTGAACAAGATGTAATAAAAATATGAACAGAACATTATGAAAAACAAGTTGTTAGCAATTTGATTGGTGTTGAAAGTATGGAAGTGCAAAATGAATTTTTAAATAAGTTTAATATTCAAAAGTTCTCTAAACCAGAGTGAAAAGATAAATTAACAAGTCAAAATAAGCAACAACTAACAAATGATGTAGAGAAATTATTTAAAGTAAAATTATTAGAAGAAAAATTAAATGATTTTAAAAAAATAAATAAATATAAAATAATTCTTGATGAAGTTGAATCAGTTTTTGAACATGTTGAATTAGTTTTTAATGATAATTTTCAAATTAATTCAGGAGAGATAGTTTCAGGTACCTATATAGGAAATGTGATAGTTGACTATAAAATTGTAACTCAATATAAAGGAGTTAGTGATATTGAAAAATTTAAACAATCTGGAACATTAAAATATACTTCAACTGAAAGTGAGTCTTTTAAAAAAGTTGGAGATGAAATGAATAAAAATATTGCCAAAGATATGTTTATTTCCGAAGAAACACAAAAATATGTGAATTTAAAATGAAGTGATATTAAGGGATATAAAGATGATTCAGATGCATATGCTACTTCAAATTCTCAATTAAAAAAATACTATAATGAAAAGAATGATTTTCATGAGGCTTTATTAGAAACTATTAATAATAAGTATTTTAAAAAACAGTTTCCAACAATGAAAATAAAATATGATAAAAAAAGTATTTATAAAACAGAGGATTTTGCTCAATCAAATAAAAATTACTTAATTATTAACAATTTATATAAAAGTGATGATGATATTGTAACTTTCGATTTATCTAAGTTAGAAGAAAAAAATAAAGTAGATAAAATATTTTTAGCAGATGAAAATGAGTTAAATAACTTTTTATTAAATGATCAATTTACTGCTTTGAAATGATCTAAAGTTCGAAATAGTTATAAAAATATACAAGATAGTTTTTTAGATAGTTTCTTAACTAAAAGTGAAATATCTGAGTATCAAAAAACTAACAGTTATAAACTTGCAATAGCAATAGGAAATGTTGAATTTGTGGGACCAAGTATAAAAATAGGGACAGGTGAAGAAAGTTACGCTCATCAATTGCCTGATTTTAAATTGGCAATTTCTTATTCAATGAATGGTATAAATGATGAAAATTATAAAACTCTTGCTGATTTTTCTTTAAAATTATTTAATGTTTATAAAAATATATATGATCCAATTAAAAAAAGACCTGATTATTTTTATTTTAATATGAATTTTAATCCAAATTATATTCAAAAACGTGTTTGAACTATTGTTAACAAAAAAGATGAATTTTCTTTAACTGGAACTAAAATTAATCAAAGATTAGTTGATTTTAGTCAATTTTATTTTAAAAATAAAAAGTCAAACTTGAATCTAATTAATATAAATGAAAACACATTTAAAGAAAAGGATATATATTTCTCAATTAACTTTTATAATGAGAATATAATTAATCCTAAAATATCAATTAATAATACTGGCTTAAACTGGAGTTTTATTAGATTAACTGATACTGTAAATATCAAAGTATTTGACAATTTAAATTCTATGACATTAAACTTGTTTGGAATATTGAAACTAAAAGTGAAATTTGATAAGAATTATTCAGCAAATGATGATTTTTTCTGATTATTTTAATTAACTTATTTCTTTAGAAATATATTTAATTAATTTTATTTTGTTTATTAGAAACTAAAAGAATTTAATAAAGAGTAGTTAAAGTAAATTTTAAGAAATTAAAGTTATAAATAGGCTTTTTTGGCCTATTTTTTTGACTCTATCAACGTTCCCCCCAAATTGGGAACGTTTTTTTTTTTTTTTTTATCATTTTTTATTCATTCTAATTCTATCATTATTATAAAAGTCCAATCATGCTCATGCTATTTCCATACATTGATTAATGTTTTCAATATGACATGTTCTTATAGTTTCATCTTTTAAACGACCATGAAAACTTTCATGTTTACCATTATGATGAGGTGTTCCTGGTTTTGAATAGCTTCTAATAATTTGTAAATCATTACATAAACTTATGTAATCCAGAGAGGTATATTGATTTCCATTATCTGAATGTAATAATATTGAACCTAAATATTTTTTATTTTTATATGCCATTTCTACAGCTTCAAGAACAAAATCTGTTTTTTGATTATCAATTCTTTTAGATTTTCCTATTATTTCTCCAGTTAAATTATCTTGAACTGTGCAAATATAACCTTTTTTTGTTTTAACTGAAAATTCAGTTATATCACTAGTTCAAATATTTTCAAAACCAATTTCTTTTGCTTCTTTTAAATAATTCTTTCTAATAGTTTCGTTATATCTTTTAATCTCATGTTTAGATTGTTTCTTAATGTAATATGCAATATGATTAAATTTTTTAAATATACGTTCTAATTTTTTATGATTAATTCTGAAAGGGTCAATATAATTTAATTTAAAATATAGGGCTCATCTTTTAGCACTATAAGCACTAAGGAAATTATTCCTTTCAATTTCTGAAATAACTAAATTCATAATTCTTGTATCATCCAGGAAATTCATTAAAGTTTTATTTTTTTTATATGTTGATGTTCTATTAATATTTAAAATTTTACAAATCATTGTTCTATTGCTCTTGGTATTTATCAATAATTGTTGAACTATTTCTTTTTGGTTTTGGCCTTGGAGGCTCATTGCTTTTTTAAAATATCATTCTCCTTAATTAATTCCTTATTGTAATCAAATAGAATTCCTACAAACAGATCATTTGCCTTTTGAGATATACTGTAATCTATTTTATAAGGTAAACGAGTTTTTGAATCACCAATATCTGTATTTTTGTATTTGTTTATTATTGTTCCAATTGATCCTGTAGTTGAGTTAAATTTTAATGCTATTTCCTTTAGAGAATAACCATTCAAACTTAATTCAATAATTTTTTCTTTTTCTTCTTGAGTTCACTTTCTAAACTTTTGTCCTTTTTTTGCCATATACTTTATCCTTTTCTATTATTGTATAAAAATTGTTGCCTAAATGGGGGGAACATTCTATTTAGTTTTTATACACTTAAATTTGACTTTTTTTTTTTTTTTTTATAATCATATGTATCAATTTGAATTGCTTTTATCGTTCTTTAAAGTGGAGGAAAAATGAAAAAATTATTAAGTGTATTGGCAACAATTGGAGTTGTTTCATCATCATCTGTTAGTGTAATTGCATGTGGTACAAAAGAAACAAAAAATAATAATCAATCAAAAAAAGACATTACTCAAATAGTTCAAGATTTTCAAAAAGATGTAGAGAAAATATGAACAAAGCATTATGAAAAAGAAGTTCTAGGTAACTTAATTGGTGTTGAAAGTATGGAAGAGGACAATGAGTTTTTAAATAAGTACAATATTCAAAAATTCTCTAAACCTGAAAATAAAGATAAGTTAACAATTGAAAATAAAAAACAGCTAACAAATGATATTGAAAAGCTTTTTAATGCAAAATTATTAAGAGAAAAGATAGATGCTCTTAAAAAAGTAACTAAATATAAAATAATTCTTGATGAAGTTAGTTCAGTTTTTGAACATGTAGAGTTGGTTTTTAACAATAATTTTCAAATTAATTCAGGAGAAATAGCTCCTGGAAGTTACATAGGAAATGTAATAGTTGATTATAAAGTTGTAACTCAATATATGGGAATGAATAATATAGAAAAGTTTAAAAAATCAGGAACTTTAAAATATACTTCAACAGATAGTAAGTCATTTAAAGAAGTTGGAGATGTAATGTATAAAAATATTGCCAAAGATATGTTTATTTCACAAGAAACACAAAAGTATGTAAATTTGAAATGAAGTGATATAAAGAACAATAGCAGTGATTCTAAAGCTTATGTAAACTCAAATTCTCAATTAAAAAAATATTATAATGAAAATGAAAGTTTTCATAACTCTTTGCTAAAAACAATTAATGATAAATATTTTAAAGCTCAATTTCCATCAATAGATATTAGTTATAATAAAAAAAGTATCTATAAAACTAATAACTTTGCAAAAGAAAATAAAAACTATTTAATTGTAAATAATTTTTATGAAAGCGATGAAGATATTAAAAGTTTTGACTTATCAAATACAAAAGAATATGAAATGACAAGAAAAATGCTTTTAAATAATAATGAAGAATTAAATAAATTTTTTCTAGATACTCAATTTAATAGAGCTAATTGAAGCAAAATAAGAAGCAATTATAAAATTGCTCAAAATAGTTTTTTAACCTCTTTTTTAAATCAAAGTGAAATTTATGAATATCAAAAAACAAAAAACTATGATCTTGGAGTAGCTATGGGATATGTTGAATTTATTGGACCTAGTATAAAAATTGGAAAAGATGAGTCTTTTTATAATCATGAATTACCTGATTTTAAATTAGCTATTTCTTATTCAATTAATGGAATAAATGATGAACATAATCAAAGTCTTAGTGAATTTTGTTTAGAGTTATTTAATGTTTACAAAGAACTTTATATGCCAAAAGAAGAAGAAAGTCATTCTCAAAGAAAATGATTATTTGATTTATGATTTTATAAATATGAGATTTGAAAACCTACAAATAATACTCAAATAAGAAGTGTAAGAGATGTTAACAATACATTATTAAACTTTAATAATAGTTATTATAAAAATAAAGAAAAGCACTTAAATAAGTTTAATTTATCAAGTAACTCTTTTAAAGAAGAAAATATCTATTTTTCTTTTAATATGACAAAAGAGTTTGATCAAGAAATACAAAAACCTATTAAATTTGTTTTTCAAGAAAATGAAGTTCTAAATGATGGTTTTGTTTTTGTTGATAGTTTATATTCATCAAGTAAATCTTTAAAAACTTATGATTATATGATTTTAAATTTATTTGGAGTAGTAAAGGTTAAAATTAAATTCGATAGAAACTATAATATTGGAGGCTCTCAATTTGTTATTTTTTAAATAATTAAAGTGAGTAGAGGTATTTAACTCTACTTTTTTTGGTTATACTGTGGGAATTTCAATTTAAGCAGTTTTTACAAGAATTTGAAGAATCTTTAAAAGCTATGAAGTGATATTTGTTGAATATGATAATTATTGCAAAGATAGTGCAAATAGATACTTGAAAAAACTATTTGTTAAAAATAGATAAAGCAGAATTAGTTGAAAGAGTAAAGAATTTTATGGTTCATGTTGCAAGTTTTGAATCAGAAAGAGAAAATGAAATTTTAGAAGAAATTAAATTATTCATTTTGGAGAATGTTACAATAAATGTAAATTATCAAATATGAATGTCAAAAGAATACTTGATGTATAAAACAACTAATTTAATTGATAATATTAAAAAAAATAGTATATTATTAACTTATGTTAATTATTTTAGTTTTTAACATAAGTGGGGGGAGTTATCATGAAAAAAACATTAAAAAATAATGAAAATATAGTAATTAGTAATAAAGAATTGGATATATGAGCTGCTAACTCTGAAAAAATAGATTTAAATAATGTTAAAAAAAATCTTATAAGTATAAATAGTAAAGAATGAAATGATCAAATTAAATTATTTGGAGAAGATAATATAAAATCCCCAAAAATAAAAGAAATTATTGAAATATTATCTGCTCAATAGTAGTTATTGTTTTTATTTATTTTTTGAAAAAAATAGTATGTAACATATAAAATTAAAATTAATAGGCAAAAGGCCTATTTTTTATTTATATAAACTTAAAAAATTTTTATAAGATATATTTGAATTATTAATGCTTAAATAGTATTTATGGGTTTCTTTGTATTCTCATTTTTTCTAATTTTAATTACTTTAATTCATTGATTAATAATTATCTTTTTTGACATAAAAAAACTCTATCTCTCATTTTTTGAAAATGAAGAATTTATTTTTTCCTGTTTATAATGTCTACTTTGTGAATTAAAACAAAATACTTAGTTTATAAATAAAAATCACTAAAAAGTTTACTCAAATAGTTAAATTTAGTATTAAAATATTATTATAAAGGGGTAAAAAATATGGCAGATAAAAGAGGAACTTGAAGTAAAGAAGATAGAAATATAATATGAAAAGATTATATTAGTAATAAAATGTTTAAATATTTTCAAAAATTAGATAAAGAAAAATGAGATTTTAGTCAAGAAGCACCATGTCCACTTTGTGGTTCTTTAATGTTAAAAGCACAATATCAAGGAGTACAACCAGATAAAAAATATAGTTGAGATATAGATCATATAAATGAAAATTACGAGGATAATTTTATAAATAACCTTCAACCAATGCATCCAAAATGCAATAAACAAAAGGCAAAGAGTTTTGGAAAATACTAATAATCTAATTAAAGAGGGTTATATTAAAAAATACTACTATTATTACATAATAAATCTGTAGATTTTTTTATAGATGGAACTATGTTTGATCAAAAAGTTTCAAAATCTCTTGGAAATAAGTTAATTGAAGATTTAAATATTGTAAATCCAAAGGAGTATTTAAAAAACAATCCTGAAATTTTAGCTAAATGAATGTATGAAAATCAAGATGAAGAGAGATTTGATTATGATTATAGATTATATGTTGCATTTGCAGAAAATGATTTAGATGCAAATCTTATTGAAAGTATAGTAAAAAATACTGATTTTTCAAATCCAATTGAAATTGAATTTGAATATAAACATAAAAGTGCAGGAGTTATTCAATATAAAACAAAGTGTATTGTTATAATAATTGGTTAAAATATATAGAAATCTCCATTTAAATATTATTAATTTTTTAAAAAATTTAAGTGAGTAGGATTTACAACGTTCCCCCCAAATTGGGAACGTTTTTTTTTTTTTTTTATCATTTTTTATTCATTCTAATTCTATCATTATTATAAAAGTCCAATCATGCTCATGCTATTTCCATACATTGATTAATGTTTTCAATATGACATGTTCTTATAGTTTCATCTTTTAAACGACCATGAAAACTTTCATGTTTACCATTATGATGAGGTGTTCCTGGTTTTGAATAGCTTCTAATAATTTGTAAATCATTACATAAACTTATGTAATCCAGAGAGGTATATTGATTTCCATTATCTGAATGTAATAATATTGAACCTAAATATTTTTTATTTTTATATGCCATTTCTACAGCTTCAAGAACAAAATCTGTTTTTTGATTATCAATTCTTTTAGATTTTCCTATTATTTCTCCAGTTAAATTATCTTGAACTGTGCAAATATAACCTTTTTTTGTTTTAACTGAAAATTCAGTTATATCACTAGTTCAAATATTTTCAAAACCAATTTCTTTTGCTTCTTTTAAATAATTCTTTCTAATAGTTTCGTTATATCTTTTAATCTCATGTTTAGATTGTTTCTTAATGTAATATGCAATATGATTAAATTTTTTAAATATACGTTCTAATTTTTTATGATTAATTCTGAAAGGGTCAATATAATTTAATTTAAAATATAGGGCTCATCTTTTAGCACTATAAGCACTAAGGAAATTATTCCTTTCAATTTCTGAAATAACTAAATTCATAATTCTTGTATCATCCAGGAAATTCATTAAAGTTTTATTTTTTTTATATGTTGATGTTCTATTAATATTTAAAATTTTACAAATCATTGTTCTATTGCTCTTGGTATTTATCAATAATTGTTGAACTATTTCTTTTTGGTTTTGGCCTTGGAGGCTCATTGCTTTTTTAAAATATCATTCTCCTTAATTAATTCCTTATTGTAATCAAATAGAATTCCTACAAACAGATCATTTGCCTTTTGAGATATACTGTAATCTATTTTATAAGGTAAACGAGTTTTTGAATCACCAATATCTGTATTTTTGTATTTGTTTATTATTGTTCCAATTGATCCTGTAGTTGAGTTAAATTTTAATGCTATTTCCTTTAGAGAATAACCATTCAAACTTAATTCAATAATTTTTTCTTTTTCTTCTTGAGTTCACTTTCTAAACTTTTGTCCTTTTTTTGCCATATACTTTATCCTTTTCTATTATTGTATAAAAATTGTTGCCTAAATGGGGGGGGGAACATTCCTTAATAGAATAAAATCAATAAACTTGATTTTTTTTTTTTTTTTATATAATCATTGATATCAATTTGAATTGTTTATTTGTATTTTAATAGCTTTTATAAAAGGAGGAAAATGAAAAAAATATTAAGTTTATCAATAAATAATCTTAGTTTAGTATGAATAAGATCAGTTTTATTCTATTCTTTAGAAAAGAAAGAGGAATTGTATATGAAAAATATAAATAAAAATATTTTTGCAATTGCATACTATGATAGGTATAATAATAAAAAAACTAATAAGGGTTATTAAAATGAACAGAGAAGATATATATCTTAAAAAAGTTAAGATAGTAAAAGAAAAAATAAAAAAAGTTTATAGAGAATGTAATTATGATTGAATGATTGGTTTTTCTGGTGGAAAAGATTCATCAGTATTAGTTCAAATAATATTAGAATCATTAACAGAGATAAAAACAAAATTAAAAAATAAAATTTATATTGTTAGTTCTGATACTTTAATTGAAAACCCAATTGTATTGGAACAATTAAATAATTCACTAGAAATTTTGCAAACTTATGCAGATGAAAAACAACTACCTGTGGAAGTATTTAAAGTTACACCAGATATTAATGAGACTTTTTGAGTAAATTTAATAGGTAGAGGATATCCACTACCTAATCAAAGTTTTAGATGATGTACTGATAGATTAAAAATTAAACCTATGAATGATTATATGGAAGAAATATCTAAAAAAAGTAAAAAAGAAATACTTACTGTTTTAGGTGTTCGTAAAGGAGAATCTTTAAGTAGAGATATAAAAATGGATAAAACCAAAATTGAAGATTCAGATTTGAGAATTAATAATACTAATGGAAAATATATATTCTCACCAATTGAAGAATTTCAACTTTATGATATATGAAAATATTTAGCTGAAAGCAATATTAATTTTTTTAAAAAAAATAATGATAAATTATCTATTCTTTATGAAGATTCATCGGTGGGAACAGGAGAATGTCCATCGAGTTTAGATGATAAATTGCAAAAGGGTTGTGGAAATTCTAGATGAGGTTGTTGACTTTGTCCTGTTGTTACTCAAGACAAATCACTTCAGGGTTTTATAAATTCAGGTCAAGATTGACTACAACCACTTATGAGTTTTAGAGAAAAATTAATGAAAGAAAGAGATTTACTAAAAAATAGATATCATGGTTCCTTAAGAATTATGAAAAATAAAAAAATTGTAACCTTAGTTAAATATAGATATATGGATTTAAAGTTTAAAAATGGAATTTATTATTTACCAAAAAAAGAGGGAAGAGAAGAGATTATATTTGGTGAAATTAACGAAGATTTTACAAAATTAAAATATAATAAAAAAGTTTTTAAAATAATTAGTGAATCAGAATATCGAAAAAAAGTTGATCAACGTAAAATAAATCCTTATGTAGAGGGAGAAATACCATTATTCAATTTTGTAATTAAATTAGACAAAAACTTAGATAATGATAAATTATCAATAGTTGGTTTAGGTCCATATACATTAGACTATAGAAAAGAACTACTTATAGAAATTCTTAAATTAAAAAAAGCGATGAAGAAATATAAAATTGAGATTATTTCAGATGAGGAAATAAATAAAATAAAAGAAATTTTTAAAATAGTAATGGAAGCATTAGAAAATGATAGGTATCTTGATGAAAAGATTAGTGGATTGTTTGAGCAAATAAAGGGGTACAATTAAATGAGTAAAATAAATGAAAATGAAATACCAAGAACGAATAGAGAATTTCTTGGTTACATTGATAAAACAACAAGTCATATATATATGATTTCTGAATTTATAGATAATTCAATTCAAAGTGCAATAGATAATAATTTTGAATATGTTGAAGTTAAAATAATTGTTAACATGTTAGAAAAGGCAATTTATATAATTGATAATGCAGCTGGTATTGCTTATAAAAATAGAAGTATTGCAATTAGAAATGGAAAAGATGAAAGTGAACAAGGAAACTCTTTAAATATGTTTGGAGTTGGAATGAAAATGGCAGCAATATGATTTGGTAAAAGATTAAGAATTTTTACGAAAAGTATTGAAGATGATTTTCCATATATGATAAATCTTGATATAGACAAATTAAAGGGAAAAAATTTTAATTTTTATGATACTAAGGATATAAACATTAAAAAGGAATCTGGTATACAATTCAATTATGATCATGGAACAATTATAAAAATAGATAAATTTCATATAGATACTGTTCACTCAGAAAGATATGAAAAAAGAATGTTTAATAAAGGTACTAAAAACGAGGGTAAAGCTTTAGAAGAACAGTTAGCTTGTAGATATTCAAGATATATAAAGAAAAACTTTTTATCTATAAATATGAGTTATATTAATGAAGATGGTGATGAAGAAATGCCAAATAAAGTTCCTGTTGAAATAACAAAATCAAAAATACCTGATATGTATATAAAAAATTCCAAAGAAAGACAGGATTATGAGTTTAAAGTATCTGATAAGGAAAAAATTAATATTAATAAATCAAAATTTTATATTAAATCAATGAAAGAAATTAAAAATGCATTTGCAGATTCTTGAAACAATGTAATTGAGGGTTTAGAAGATATAACCTATGGAATGATAATTGAAAAATTTGAAAATCAAGAAGAACTTAAATTTAAAACTTTTTTTAGATTACCCTATAACTATTATGAAAATGAAAGGATACCCTTCACTTTTGGTTTTATAGGTAATAATAGTAGTTTACTAAAATATAATGGTTTAACAGTTTATCAAGATGATAGAGCTATTATTTCAGGTCCAAATTCTGAAAAGAGTAATTTAACATGACTTTCTTATCCAAAAGCCCTAAGTGATAGTAGTTATAAAGTAACTAAAAGATTTATTGGCGAAATTGACCTTAATAATAAGAAAATATTTAGAGTGGATAATAATAAAATGGGATTTCATGGAACAGTTAAAGAGGATATTGAAAAAACTTTATCAGACATTTTTAAAAATTATCTGTCTCCACTTTTTGATAAAATATTGGATATTATTTTTTATAAAAATGATCAGCTTCTTGAAGATAAGCTGTTTCAACAAGAAATTGATAGATTCGCAAATGAAATTAATAAAAATAAAATTTTAGAGAATCATTCTGTAATTACAGAAGAATTAAAAATAAATGATACAGATGGTGAAAGATTTAGAAATGGTTTTATAGTTGTAAATGAAAAAGAAGAAAGTGCTTTTAAAATAGTTTGCCATCCAGAAGGTCAATTTGGAAATAAACATAAGTTATTTAAAACAAGAGCTTTACCTTGTGAAGATAACTCAATATTATTTGTTATTGTTCTTAACAAAGAATTCTATGGATTTAAAAATAATCTAAAAGATGAACATTTTTCAATATTATTTAATCCATTAATAAAACTACTTATGTGTGAATTGATTAAATATAAAACTAATCAAGAAAAAAATAAAAGATTTAAAGAATTGATTGAGGGTATTGAAGGTGAGTAGAATACAAATAAGTTTAGCTAAAAAAAAGAATTATAATGATTTTTCTAAAGGAGCGAATTACTTAGAACTTAGAGAAAAATTTATAAGAGAAAATAAAACTTATGGTCAAAATACTATTGATGATGTTATAGAAGTAAATTTAAAGAATATAAGTGAAAAACTTTCTTATGAAAAAAAAATACAAAAATTTCTTCTACTGGGTGAGGTACAATCTGGTAAAACAAATAATATTATATTTTTAACTTCTTTTTTAAGGGATAATGATTTTAAAAAATTTATTATTTTGACTGGAACTAAAAATAATCTTAATAAGCAAAATATAAATAGATTTAAACAAGCAAATCAAAAAAGTCGTTTTTTGCCTTTTTCAAATAAAAGTAATTTTTTTCAAAATGATAATAAAACAGAGTTTTTATATGGCATAAAACAAAATATAAAAAATATATTAATAAATTTAGAGGAAATGACTCAGAATCAAAAATCTGAATTTAAAATAGTTATTATTGATGATGAATGTGATGAAGCTTCTTCTGAGAAAGGTAAAAAAAATAGATCAATAAATAATAATATTGAAAATATTATTAACTGTGGCTTTAAAAATGTGTTATATTTTCAAATTACTGCTACACCTTATGCAAATATAACACATTATACTGATTGAATTAAACCTGATTTTTTAATACCCCTTGTATCTCCAAATTCATATTGTGGACTAAAAATTTTTAATAATAATAATTTATATGTAGAGCTCAAAGATCAAATTGTCTTTAGTTTTAAAAATAAGATGTTATCAAATGAATTAAAATATTTTATAAAAGAAGTTATTTTGAAATTTCTTAATAAGTGTATCCAATATAATAGAAATTTTCAGTTTCTTATAAATATTGATGTTGGTAAAAATCATATTATATGATTAGAAAAAATTTTTAGAGATGCAGTAAGTGATTTATCTATTGCTTTAATGTCAAGTGATTTTAATGATACTTTTTCAATGAAAACTACTAAGTCAGATTTAATAAAAATTATTAATAAGTTGAAGATTAAAGAAGTAAGAGAAGGAATAGAGTACTTAAGAGAAAAATGTCCTGAAATAATTATTGGAGGTAATTTATTGTCAAGAGGATTTACTTTTGAAGAATTATTATTTGAAATTATGTTAAATCACTCAAACTCTAATGAATTAACTGCTGATACATTACTCCAAAGAGCTAGATGATTTGGATATAGAAGTTCTTATATAAAAGATATGAATATATTTACTTCAAAAAAAGCAATTAGTTTTTATAAAGATATTGAAATTATTGAAAATAAATTGAGAAAAATGTACAAAGAAGATTCTATTCATAATGATAAAAAATCAGAAGATATTAAAGAGGAGTTTAAAAAATTCTCTTTAAGATGAACAAATTAGGAGAAAACAATGGAAAAACTAAATGTTATAGCAATTAAAGATATAGGAGAATATTCTTTATTTCTTTTACCTGAGTCAAGCACATATTTTATTTTAAAACCAATTTATAAAAATGTAAATTTACCAAAAAATATAAAAAGTTTAAAAAAGCCTAACTTTTCATATTATCCATCAATAAAATCAATTTCCAATGGTATTGAAGGAGATGAAAAACTTTCTGGATTTCCTAGTCAAACAATGAATATCGATGTTGAAGGACATGAAGACTGTGATGCAGAAGTATTAATTTTACAACCTAAAATGGAAAAATACTTTGTAGATTTAGTATTTAAAACTATTTCTAATATAGATGATTTATCTCAAACAATTTTTGATACTGTAGTTAATTTGGAAACAATATTTGGATTAGTCTTTAAAATTAAGAAAAAAATTCAAATAGGTTTAATAGGAGAATTATTAATATTAAAAAATAGTGGAGAATATTTAAAAGAATTTTTAGAAGGATATCATATAGAAGAGTACAATAATTTTAAAAAATTTGAATCTAAAACTGATTTTGAAATTAATACACATAATAATAAAAAAATAAATATAGAAGTTAAAACTACTACAAGTGATGAAGATCTTTTTTCTTTGAAAAATCATCAAATAAATGAAAATATTAATGATTATTTTGCTGCAATAAAAATTTCGGAGGTAAGAAAAGGTGGAAAAACCTTAATTGATTTAATTGATTGATATTTATCTATTCCTTCATTAGCATTAGGGATGAAAGAATTTTTTACAGATTTCAAAGAAAATCATGATAAAAGAAATCTTATAAGATTTTCAGAAGAAGAAATAAAAATAAAGTTTATTAATATTAAAGAAATACCATATATCAAAGAATATGATAATAAAATCAAAAATATATCTTTTAATATTGATTTATTTAATATTAAAAGTTATGATTTAAACTCAATTATGCAAATATATTAAATTAATTAATACTATAATTATTCTTTTTCTATGTTAGTTAATAGTTTAGTTATATACAGAACTAATAAAAGGGTTTTTTTATAATATGTAGAAACAAATATAATAGTTAAAAAGAAAAGAAAAATTGCAAAAAGAATTAAGCTCACTAGATAAAATGTTTTTAGAAGTTAAAGTAAGATAAGAAAAAGAGAAAAAGAAGAAAAGAAATTTAAAAGGGAAATAGAAATTCATAAATGAAAGATTAAAATTTAGGAAAATAATAGTAAAACGAGGTAAAAATCTCGTTTTATTTTTAAAAATATTAATAGTAAATATTAAGTAACTAAATTAATTTTTAAAACAAAGATGTTATACTATAATAGTTATAGGAGTATATATGTTTATTAAAAGTCCTTTGAGTTATGCTGGAAATAAGTTTCAAATATTGAATATAATTTATAATTACATAAAAAATGATGAAGTTATTTTAGATCTTTTTTGTGGTAGTTCTGTTGTGGGAATAAATTCGAGAAATAAAAAAATTATAATTAATGATTTAAATAAGAGCATTATTGAAATATTAAAGTATTTAATTAAAAATAAATTGGATAAAATTGTTTCAGATATAGAAAATGTAATACATAAATTTGATTTAACAAATTCTTTTAGAAATAGTTATTCATTTTACAAAAGTAAACTAAAAAATACTTCTAATAATGGATTAAAGGAATTAAATATTGTATCTTTTAATAAGTTAAGAAGTTACTACAATTCTTTAAATGATAAATTTACAGAAGAAGCAATTATTATTTTGTTTGTTCTAAAGATCTATGGTTTTAATGGAGAAATTAGATTTAATTCTATTGGTAATTATAATATTCCTGTAGGTAAAACTGATTTTAATAAAGCCACATTTAAGAGAATTGAAAATTTCAAATTAAAGACAAATAATATGAAAATAGATATAAATAATTTCGATTTTAGAGATGAAAGACTTAATCAAAAGATTTTAGATTCAGATATAGTTTATATTGATCCTCCATATTTGTTAACAGAAGCAACTTATAATAAGGAATGAGATATTAATACTGAAATTGAATTTTATGCTTTTATTGAAAAAAAAATATTAGCCAATAATAAAAAAATTATAATTTCAAATATTCTTAAAAGAGGAGATAAAATTAATATTGAATTAAAAAAATTTATTAAAAGAAATAATTTAATAGTTAAAGAAATTGAAAAAAATTACATTTCAAGTAGCTATAATAAAAAAAATAGATATACGTTAGATAAAGAAGTGTTGGTGATGAATTTTGAAATATAATAATAGGAGATATATTGGTAATAAAAATAAATTAACTAGTTGAATTTTTGAAACAATTGAAAAGGAAATGAATATAAATACTGAATTTATTGATATTTTTGCTGGTACAGGAGCTGTTGGCTTTTATTTTGCAGAAAAAGGATATAATACAATTTTAAATGATAATTTATTTCATAATTATGTAATTTATAGAGCATTTAATAGTTTTGATAACATTGATCAAGAAAAATTATCTAATATTATTGATAAATATAATAACAAAAAATATGAATACTTATTTGATAATTATATTAGTGAAATTTATGGAAATAGGTACTTTAGTAAAACTGAAGCTTTTAAAATTGGAGAAATAAGAGAAGATATTGAAAAAAAATTTAAAAGTAAAATAATAAATGAAGATGAAAAATATTATTTAATTACAAGTCTTATGTTTGGTGCAGATAAAATAGCAAATACTGTTGGACATTATGAATCTTTTTTAAATAACCAGCATTTTGATAAAAATTTAGAGTTAAAAACTTTATTTGTTCAAAAATATAGTTCAAAAATTACTCCTTTTAATATGGATGCAAATTTATTAATAAAGAATTTAAATCAAGAAAACTCTATTCTTTATTTAGATCCACCTTACAATGCAAGACAATATATAAACTTTTATCATGTATTAGAAAATATAGCAATTTGAAATAAACCAACTGAATTTCAAGGTAAATCGATGAAATTTTTGAGAGATCATTTAAAAAGTGAATATTCAAGATCAAAGGCAAAACACTTTTTAAAAGAATTAATCAATTCAAGTAAAAGTAAAGTGATATTAATGTCGTATAATAATACTTATAATGCATCTTCAACAGCTTCAAATAATAAAATTACAGAACAGGATATTATTGAAATTTTTGAAGAATATGGAAAAGTAGAAATTTATGAAAAACCATATAAGTCATTTAATAGTGGTAAAACAAATTTTATAGATCATAAGGAGATTTTATATGTCTGCAAACGTAGTAATAGATAAATATTATAAAGAATTTATTAAAGATAAAAGCGAATTTTGAACTTCATCAAAGATAACAAGTAATCTTTCTTTAATATCAAATATATTTTCAACTAACTTTAGAGTTTTAGAATCCATTAAACATAATATAGATACAATAAAGACTTTGCAAAATATAAAGGTAAAAGATTGACCAAAACAACGTTCAGGTCAAGATAAACATAAACAATCAATTAAAAAATGAAAAGAGTACAATTTAACTAAAAAAGAAAATGATTTTGAGATTATCACTAAAAATTCTATTTTTTATGAAAATGAACTGTTGAAAATTGAACAAAACTCAAATTTTAAAGATTTTGACTCTAAAATATATACACTATATTTTATGATGGCAAATAATGAGAAACTTTTTGTAAAAATTTTAAAAAAAATTCAGGTTTTTAAAAATAATTTAAGTGTTGAAGAATTTCAAATTTTTAATAAAAAAATTAGTAATTTATTTTATGAAGTATATACCAAAAAAAATAATTCAAAAGTAAGAAGTTTAGAATTTATGCTTTGGAATTTTTCTAATTTCTCTGATTTAACTTCTGAAATTATGAGAAATTTTAATTATTTAGAAACCGAAGATTTACTAAAAATTAATGAGATTCTAGACCAAAAATTGAAATCTGGAGGAGTTTATACTATAAAGACATTTAAAGATGAACTTTTTATTTATAATTTTATTATCAATTTTCTTGAAAATTTAAATCTTGAAGAAACAGTAAAAACTTTATATAGTATATTTAAGAAAAATGATTATAAATATATTATAAATTTTTTAGAAAGAGACTCTTTTTTAAATGAATATAATGAATCAGTTATTGAATTATTTTCAGATTTTACATCTATTGTAAATTTTATTGATTATAAAAATATTAATAATCAGGAACTTGTTATAATGCCAATTGAAAAAGCAGAAATTAAGTATGTAAAAATATCTAGAAAAGATCGTACAGAATTTAATAAAATGAAATCTATAGCTAGAAATTATTATAATAATAAGTGCTATTTTGAAAATAATAATAATTGTAAATACTTTATATCAGAGACTACAAATGAAAATTATATTGAAATTCATCATTTAATTCCACATGGTTATAGTGAGGATTTTAAAAACTCAATAGAAGTTATTGAAAATTATGTAGCATTATGTCCTAATTGTCATAAGAAAATTCATTATTCAACAAAAAAAGATAAATATAAAATGATATCAATATTATATAATGAAAGACATTCACAATTAGCATTAAGAGGTCTTAAAATTGAATTAGAGGACTTAAGTATTTTATATTAAGGAATTGAATAAAAAGAATAATTAATAAACTTAAATATGTTAAATTGTTTTGCATATTAAATACAAAGAAATAAAAAAATGTAAACTTTTCAAGTTTACATAAATTTTTTAAAGAGATTATGTTAGAAACAAAAATATAACTACATTAAATAATCTATAAAATACTGTTTTTATAAAAGCATCTATTAGCTAAATTTTAAAGATAGAAATTAATAATCTTATTTTATATAAAATTAAAAATAGATAAATAATGAGGAAATTAATATTTTTAAATTATTTGATGAATCTATTGTAAAAAAATTTAATGATTAGAAGTATGAATAAGGCATTTTAAAAAATGAATATTTTAAATAAAATTTTTAAAACTTTTATGTGATTTTCTTATGAAAGGTATATAATTTTTTTAAAGGAGTAAAGTAGAGATATAAAAATGAAAAATCGAAATGAAGAAAAGTTCTTTTTCGACAGAAAATTTCCTGATTTGTTAGAAGAAAATTATCTAACTATTCGCAAAGAAGATGGTGTTGTTAAAATATTAACAGATCATATTGTTAGTGTAAATATTAAAAGTCAAACTCAAGTATTTATAAAACTTACAAACAATGAAGAATACAAGTTAGATGAAAAGTTATCAAAAAAAGTTGCTAACGGATTAGGATTCTTTGACTAAAAGATTTAAATCAGTGCATTAAAATGCACTGATTTTTTTGTTTTTATATCTTTATATTAATATTTGATTATAATTAAATTGTTTTAAAATAATTAAAAAATAGATATGAGAAGAGAAAAATGATTTTTGATAAAATAACAGCAATTTCTAATAGTAAAAATGAAAATACAGATTATTTGATAGCTAAAAAATTAGTTCAAATGTATTTAGAAGATAATTTTCTATCAGTTAAAGAATTAGCACAAGATATTCATGTTAGCGAATCTCTTTTAACAGTATTTGCAAAAAAATTAGATCTTAAAGGATATAGAGAATTGATATCACTTTTAAAATTTGAAAGATTAGAACAAATTAAACCTGCAAATAATAGAGAAACTATTTCTCAAGAAGAGAATTTAGTTGATTTATTTAATTTTAATAAAAGCGATATTGACAATATTTTTAACAAAATCTTAAAAACTAGAGTTTTTATACTCTCTTCAAATCAACTAAGAGTTCAAACAGAACTTTTAAATGAGATTTTTAAGTTTAATAACATTGATTCAACTTTATTTTTAAATAATTATTTATTTTATGAATATATAAAAAATACTAATTCAAAAGATTCAATTATATTTTTCTTTGCAGGTCAAGATAATGATGTATTGTTTCAAATATATAAAAAAATATCTAAAATAAATAAAAATATCTTTATATTTTGTTCTAATTCTCAAAAATATAAATTTGATTTTTACGATACTAAAATTGTTTTAGATATTAATCAAAAACCACACAATTATATATACAGGAATATAGCAATGAGCTATATTATTGCTTATTTTCATGAAGCAATTAATTTACTTGAAAAAAATTAATCTAAATGAATTAGAACAATAATCTCTTTATATATTTTTTCTTAGTCTTTATTATTTAAATGAGGAGGAAGAAATGGAAAAAATAAAACTCTATGCACCATGTGATGGTATGGTTTTTCCAATAGAAAAACTTAATGATGGCGTGTTTAGTGAAAAAATGCTTGGAGAAGGAATTTATATTGAACCTAGTTCAAATGTATTTTATTCACCCTTTGAAAAAAGCACAATAAACTTAATTTTTGAAACAAAACATGCTTTTTTTGTAAAAGCACAAGATGGTCCTAATGTTCTTATACATATTGGACTTGATACTGTAAATTTAAAAGGAAAACCTTTTAAATTTATTTCAAAAATTAATGAAGAGATTTCATTAAAAGACAAAATTGTAGAAGTAGATTTAAAGTTAATTAAAGAAAATAATTTAGCTATTTCAACACCAATTGTTATACAAGAAGATGTAAATGAAAAGTGAAAGTTAAAATTAAAAGAAGGTTTAACAAAAGTTAAACAAGGAGATGAAATAGGTTATTTTGAATTAGATCAAGAAGTTGATATTTTAAAAAATATTGATGCTCTATTTTCAATTAACAAATATGAAAAAACAGCAGAAGAAATTTATAAAAATGTAGGTACTTCTGCAAATTATTCAAAATATTATAATTGTATGACTCGTTTTAGACTTATTGTAAAAAATAAATCTAAAGTAGATTTAAAAGCAATTGAAAAAATTGCTTTAGTTAAAGGAACACATTGAAATGGTGAAGAACTTCAAATTATAATTGGAGGAGAAGTTCAAAAAGTTTTTACAGCCTTTCAAAATATTGATCAAAAAATTAATGAAGATAAAAATGAAATAAAAGTAAAAAAACCAATTAAAGAAAGAATCATGGCTTCACTTGCAGGAGTAATGGTACCTAACTTACCAATCTTTATTGGAATAGGTATGTTAATGGCTGTTCAAAGTATTTTGATTCAAGCAAATGTATTGACAAAACCAGGATTTGGAGTATCTTTAAATGATATAGATCATTTCAGTCAGTTTTTCTTCATAATTACTGATGTTGCTTTTAAATTTTTAGGTCTATTTGTTGGTTATAACACAATAAGATATTTAGGTGGTAACTCACAAATGGGATTGCTAATTTGTTTAGTAATTGCCAATCCTTATTTATTTCAAAATGGTCAACCAATTTGAGAATGATTTAAAATTGGTGATGTGGCAATTGGAATTAAAGCATATGCAAATACAATTTTACCTTGTATTGCTGCAATGATTGCTTATTATTGATTGGACAAATGAATTAAAACATGAATGCCTTCAATGGTTGATATAATTTTTAGACATACTCTAGCATTTTTAATAGTAGTTGTAGGAACATTCTTTTTGGTGGGACCAATATTAGGACTATTTGAATATGGAATAGGTTATGTAGTTAATCAAATTGGTTTAATCCCATTTGGAATTGGAGTTGCAATCTTTGCATTTGTATGACAACCAGCTGTTGTTTTGGGAATTCACATTGCAATTGCAATGCCAATTAGTTTACAAGTTCAACAAGGAATACCTCAACTTTTAAGTCCTGGATTAATGTATGGAGTTTATGGACAAGTTGGAGCTTTAATTGGAATTATAATAAGAACCAAAGATGCTAAACTGCGAGCAATGTCAATTGCTTCACTGCCAGCAGGATTTATTGGAGTGTCAGAGCCCATTTTATATGGTATAAACTTACCAAAACAAAAACCTTTTATAGCAGGAAATATAGGAGCTGCAATTGGGGGGATGTTAAGTGGAATAATTGGTGTAAAATTACACGTTCCAGGAGGATATGGAATTTTCTCAATTACAGGCTATATTCCTGGAGGTGCAACTAATGTTGCTATGTTTGTCCTTTGTCTTTTGGTTGCTCTTGGTGGGGGAGCTGTAGCTACCATTTTAATTTATCAAGAAAGACCAGATGAATTAAAAACAGTTAATAAAATTAATAAATTATTAATAAGTGCTTATGCATCTAGAAAACAAATTTCTAAAAAAGAAGCTAAATTAAAACTTGAACAGGTTTTAAAATCTCAAAATGAATTTCTTAAAAAAGAAGATTTAAAATGAATTAAAGAGCTTGAAAAAGAAATAATCATTTTAAATCAAAAAGAAGCAAAATTTGAACAATATCAAAATAAATATGAGAAAAAATATAACAACTATCTTATCAAATTAAAAAAATTAAGAAACAGTGATAATCCTCAAAGTTTAAAAATTCTATATTTAAAATTTGAAGATTTTAAATCAAATAATAAAAAAGAAGAATTAACAAAAGAAATTGAAGAATATAAAGTAATTGTGAAAAATAAATCTAAATGATTTGATGATAAACAAGATGAGTTTATGAAAATAGTTTCACAAAATACAGCAAAACTTGCAAAAGAGTTAAACTTCTCTAATCTAACAAATATTGATGGACAATATTTCAATGCTATTCATTCTCTTGATATAAATTATGGCTTGACAAATAAAGTTAATCAAAGTTTGTTAAAAAAAGATATCAAACTAAAGGTGGTTAAATAAAAATGTTATTAAAGAAAAATAAATTTCCCAAAGATTTTCTTTGAGGAGCATCAATCTCTGCTTTTCAAGCAGAGGGAGCTTACAATCAAGATGGTAAAGGACTTTCAATTCAAGATGTTAAAAAATATGGAGAGCAAATTGCTGATTTTAAAGTAGCATCTGACTTTTATCATAAATTTAAAGATGATATAAAATTGCTTAAAGAAATGGGAATAAAATCATTTAGATTCTCAATTGCTTGATCAAGAATTATTCCTGATGGAGATGGAGAAATTAATGAAAAAGGAATTAAATTTTATGAAGAGTTAATTGATGAATTAATTAAAAATGATATCGAGCCAATTCCAACTTTATACCACTTTGACTTGCCACTTTCTTTAAGTGAAAGAGGAGGGTGAAGTAACAGAGAATTAACAGTTAATGCTTATTTAAAATATGTTGAAACTTTGTTTAAACACTTTTCTCAAAAAGTAAAATACTGAATAACTTTCAATGAACAAAATGTAATAATAATGATTGGCAATAAAGTTGCTATGTTAAATGGGGGAAAATCATCTTTAACAGAAAAAGAATTATATCAACAATCACATCACATGTTTATAGCTCAAGCAAAAGCAGTTGAATTGCTTAGAAAATATAATAGTAATGCAAAGATTGGACCAGCTTTAAATAATGTATGTATTTATCCCAATTCTAATAAACCAGAAGATTATTTAGCAGCACAAAATGCAAGTGTTATGAGAAATTGATATTACTTAGATGCAATTGTAAGAGGAATTTACAATCCCATTGCTAAGAAATATTTTATTGACAATGATTTAATGCCTGAAATTTTAAATGATGACTTTGAAATATTAAAAAAAGGAAAACCTGATTTTTTATCAATAAACTATTATACTTCTGGAACTGTTCAAGAAAATATTAAAAATACATCTGAACAAGTAAAAATAGATCAACAAACAATGTTTGATATTAATGGTTTATTTAGTTATGCACAAAATGATAAACTTGAAAAAACTGAATATGGTTGAAACACTGATCCAGTTGGTTTTAGAATAACTCTTAGAGAAGTTTATGAAAGATATAATTTACCTTTAATGATTTCAGAAAATGGAATTGGTTTAACAGAAGAATTAGAAAATGATACTGTAAATGATATGCAAAGAATAGAGTATTATTCAAAACATATTGAACAGTTACAATTAGCTATTTCTGAAGGAGTAGAAGTAATTGCTTATAATCCTTGAAGTGCAATTGATGTGGTTTCTTCACATCAAGGTTTTAAAAAACGATATGGTTTTATATTTGTTGACAGAACTGAAAAAGATTTAAAAGAACTTAAAAGATATAAGAAAAAATCGTTTTTTTGATATAAAGATTTAATTTCAAAAAATGGTGATATATTTTAAAAATGAAAGATTATTTTAAAAAATAATCTTTCATTTTTTTTATTTATAAAGTTGTATAATTTAATTACTTTATAAAAGGAGAAGAAAATGTATGAATAAAGTATTGGAAAGAAAAATAAAATTTAACAATGGATTAGAAATCCCACAAGTAGGTTTAGGAACTTACAAATTAACAGATGAAAAAGAAACTTTAGAATCTATTAAAGCAGCACTAGAAAATGGCTATAAACATCTTGATACTGCAACAATTTATAACAATCATAAAGTAGTGGCAAGAGCTATTAAAGAAAGTAAAGTAAAAAGAGAAGATATTTTTATTACTTCAAAAATATGAAATTCACATCACAGCTATGATCTTGCAAAACAAGCAATTGATGAAATTTTAAAAGAATTGGAATTAACTTATATTGATTTACTTTTAATTCATTGACCAACTGAACACAGACTTGAATGTTGAAAAGCTTTAGAAGAAGCAGTAGAAGAGGGTAAAGTTAAATCAATTGGTGTAAGCAATTTTCAACCTCACCATATTAAAGAATTATTAGAGGTATGTAAAATAAAACCTGTTATAAATCAATTTGAACTACATCCAGCTTTACAAAATTTAGAAGTAGTAAATATTTGTAAAGAAAATGATATTGTTGTTGAATCATGAGGAACAATGATTAGAGGAAAATGTTTTGAAATTGATCAAATCAAACAATTGGCTAAAAAATATAATAAAAGTGAAGCACAAATTTGCTTGCGTTGAGCTTTACAACTTGACTATGTTATTATTCCAAAATCTTCAAAACCAAAAAGGGTTGTAGAAAACATTCAAATAGATGATTTTGAGTTAACTAGTGAAGATATGAAATTATTGGCAACAATTAAAGAATACAGAGATGGACCAGATCCAGATAACTTTGATTTTTAATTTATAATTACTATTTTAAAAATATTTTTAAATTCTAAAATGTATTTTAAATCTATTAATAATTTATTATAAAATTAAAAGTGTTAAAATAATAATGTTGATTATTTAAACGAGGTTAAAATGAGTAACAGATTATTTGATTTTAGTGAAAAAGTTAAAAAAGAAGTTTATAAAAAATATAAAGGCATTTGTACTATATGTCTTTGTGTTCTTGTTATGGAAACTGATGCAAAAAAAAGATGGAAAAACTCATTTATTTCCTTATTTAATTTCAAGTATTGTGAAATTGCTCATATAATACCTTCTTCTAATAAAGAAGGTGAGCCAAGAAGTGAATATAAAGATGATTTTATTATTAGATATGGAGAAGATAAACTCAATAAAGAAGAAAATGCAGTTCTACTTTGTAAGAACTGTCATAAAAACATTGATTCTATAAATCCTGAAAAATTTCCAATGGATAAATTAATAGAACTAAAAGAAAGACATTCTGTTAGGTATGCTGTTCATACAGAAAAAATGTGAATAGAAAATCAAGAAATCATATACGAATTAATTTCAAAAATTGATCAAGATATTTTTGAGGATAAAATTAATTATAAAACTATAGAATATAAAGAAAAAATGGATATAAACAGCTTTCATGAGGATGATAAAATTTTTATAAATATTCAAATAAGAAATTTAATGACAAATGATTATAAAATATATAGGGATTTTCTAAAAAAAAGCAATGTGGAATTTGAAGATATTAGAAATTTTTTAAATCAAAATTATTTATTATTAAAACAAGAAAATTTTGACTTAAAATTGAGTGATAGAAATATTAAAATAATTAAGGAATTGAGAAATTTATTATCTAACTTGTTATTAAAAGAAACAACAGAAAAAGAAACTATAATTGTTTATAAGAATGCTAATATAAATTTGGAAAATATTGAATATTTTATTTTAAAAATAATATGAATTATGTTTGTGGAGTGTGATATTTTTGAAAAAGAAATACAAGATCAGTTCGCTTTTACCTAATAAGAGCTGCATTTTTAATAATACTTTTATATATTTTTTATCTCAAATAGAAAATTTGAAAAAAATATATTTAGAAGAAATACAATTAGAAACAAAAACTAAATATTTTTTGTGTTTAGCATACAATTTTGGTTATATTGATTATATTTTTGAAGGAGATGATAAAATATGTATTATATCAAAAATATAAATTCAAATATTGATGAAGGATTTAATTTTAATTTTTCAGAAAATCTTACAATTATTTCATCAGGTTTTAGGAACTCTCAAAAGGAATCTGCAAATGATGCAGGTAAATCTTCATTTTATACAATCATTAAACTTTTATTAGGTAAAAAAACTTCAGGTATTGATAATATAAAAAACATAATTTTAGATTTGTTTGAATCAAAAAAAACTAAAATAAGAAAACTAGAAGAAGTTTTTTTTGAAATGGAAATTTGTTCTAATAGAAATGATGAAAAACATTTTGCTAAATTTTATATATTTACTAATAAATATTTTTTAAACAATAAACTTTTATTTTCCAAAGATTATTTAAAAGAAATAAATATTTTTTTTGGAGAAGAATATCAAACACAAATGAATTTATTTTTTATAAATAAAATACCTTTAGAAAATAAAATGGATCTATTTAAAAAATATTCAAAGGAAAGTGTAAAGACTACAAGTGAAACAATAAGAAGTATTTTTGATTTTAATACTCAATTCTATGATTTGAGCTTAGAAGTTAGATTAAAAGAAATTGATATATTAATTAAAGATATTAATAAAAGCGATATTTTTAAGGAAATTAGTAATTTAAACAAAGAACTTAATAAAAAGCAAGAGAAATTATTTATGTTTTCTAAAAATAGTTTATACATAGAAACTAATATATTGGAAGAAGAATATAGATACTTAAAAAATTGTTTGAAAGTAAATGCTAATACTTTAAATTTTGATTTAAAACTATTTAATAAATTTTTAAAAAATTACTCAAAAAATTTTTTAAAAGAGGAATCAATAAAAAAAATTGAGGATGTGAAAGAATTCTACTCAATAATGCAAAAAAGCTACAGTGAAAATATTTATAAAAAAGAGGATATTGAAGAAATTTTAAATAAAACAAAAATAAAAATAAATGAAAATTATAAAATATTAGAGGAATTGGGTCTATCGATAGCAATTTCAGATATTGAAAGTATTAAATCTAAAATTAGCAATCTAAATCAAGTTATTCAAAAAATTAAAGATCTTGAAGAAGAAAAAAAAGATATTAAACAAAAAAGAAGTAAAAGTAATAGTTTCTCAATGAATATGAAAATGAAAAACTTTAAGGAAAAAGTTTTAAAAGAATGAGAACTTATTTTTAAAGATTTAATTCAAAGAAATTTGATTGTGGAGTTTTTTAATATTAAAAATGATCTTAAATGTAAAATTTCAATGAAAGGATTAGAAACAGGAGCAGAAATAACACAAGGTGAAGGTAGAGAACAAATAACAACAATTTATTTAAAATCTCAAATATTAGAGCTTTTTGATTTAAAAGGACCTATGGTTATTGATTCTTCAATATTTGATAATGCTGATTTTGAATTTAAAAAACTATTATTCAACTATTTAAAAAATAAGAAAATACAAACTATAATTTTTTATAGAAATATAGAAACTGATTTTGAAATTTTTGGAAATGGAAATAGAATTTTAAGTACAGATTATCCTTTATTTGGTAATAGACAATAA
This sequence comes from Spiroplasma floricola 23-6, assembly GCF_002813555.1. Taxonomy (NCBI): domain Bacteria; kingdom Bacillati; phylum Mycoplasmatota; class Mollicutes; order Entomoplasmatales; family Spiroplasmataceae; genus Spiroplasma; species Spiroplasma floricola. The sequence continues at coordinate 784,789 of NZ_CP025057.1, read as the reverse complement.
GTATATCTTTTATCTTTTTTATATATGAACTTAAAAAAATATAGTTATAAATTATAATAAAAAAAAATAAAGTTAATTTGAAAAAACTTAACATAAGTTAAGTTTTTTTATTTTTATTTTAACAAGCTTTATTATTAGCATTAAAAGCTCTAATTTTTTTAATTGCTTCTTTTTTAACAAAATCTATTCCCATTCGACCATATTTTCTTGCATCAAAACCATTATCATTTTCTTTAAATCATTGTTGAATTCCTTGAGCACAAGCTATTTTTAAATCAGTGCCAATATTGATTTTTGTTATTCCTAATTCAATTGCTTTTTTTAAATCCTCAAGAGGTACTTGACTTGATCCATGTAAAACTAAGGGAGTTTCAATTTTATTTGCAATGTCTTTTAATAAATCAAATTGCAAATTAACTTCTCCTTTAAAAAGTCCATGACTTGTACCAATTGAAATAGCTAAAGCATCAACATTAGTTAATTGTTCAAATTTTATAGCTTCATCAATATTTGTATATCCTTTTGAATTAGAATTTCTATCATCTTCTTTTCCTCCAACATGACCAATTTCAGATTCTATTTCAACTCCTTTTTTTCTAGAATAGTTTACAACTTCTCTAGTTTCTTTAACATTTTCTTCAAATGGTTTTAAAGATGAATCTAACATTACACTTGAAAAACCTGCATCAACTGCTCTTTTAATAAGATTTATATCAAAACCATGATCTCAGTGTAAAACAATAGGAACAGTTGAATTTTTAACTGCTGTGTTTGCAAAAGAAAATACTAAATCTAAACCCATATATTTGGCAGCACTTTCAGTTACCATTAAAATAACAGGTGCTTTTTCTTCTTCTGCAGCTTCAATAATACCTTTCATCATTTCAAGATTGTCAAAATTAAAAGCTGGTACAGCATATTTACCATTTCTTGCTTTTAATAATTCTTTCTTTAAACTCGCTTTCATATCTTTTCCTTTCTCAAGAATAGTATAGTATATATTTTAAATAATTTTAAACTTTTTTAAACTTTTTTAAACTTTGATAAGAAAAATTAAAAGTTTATTATATTATAAATATGGAAGGTTAAATCCTTGCTAAAAGAGAAAGGAAAGGAAAGGATTGTTGAATAAGAGTAATTTTTAAAAAAAACATTACATTATCTGAATTAACAAATTCAACAATTCAAACAATTATTATGGATATAATAAACTTCATTTAAAAAAGTGCTTTATAAAAGTTTATTGGAGAACAAGATCCATTAATAATAGTCAACAATCAACTAGGGAATATTTTGATGAGTAAAAAGAACAATTAAGTATTGATTCAAAAAATGAAATTGTAAGTTTTGCTTCAAGTTTAATTGAAAAAAAATGATTTAATATTTACCAATACAACAACATTTAAAAAAAGATAAAATACTTAATTGGTAAAACTGTAATTAAACGAAATTAAATTAAAATTAAAGTTAAAGTTGATAAATAAACTGACTTAATCAGTGAAGATTTGCCTTCTGATTACGAAAGGATATATATTTTTCATAAGTAAAGCAAATACATTTTAATATTTGCTCTAATTAAGAAGAATGAAAGAAATAAATGAGTAAAGAATCAAAAAATGAAATATTAATAGAAAATATTTTTGATAAAATTGGTGGTTCTGAAAATATTAAAGATGTCTATCATTGTGCAACAAGAATGAGACTTACCTTATTTAATCAAGATTCAGCCAATTTAAAGGAACTGAAAACTATTACAAATATTAAAGGTGCTCTTTGATCCAATGGAGAGTTACAATTAATAATTGGACCTGTAGTTTCTAAAGTTACACAACTATTAAAAAATAAATTAACTAGTTTTAAAAATAAGGATGATAAAGTTAATTTTAAAGTTGAAAATAATTTAAATTCAACAAAAGTACCAATATGAAAGAGATTAATTAAATCTGTTTCTGCAATATTTGGTCCATTAATTCCATTCTTAATTGGAGTAGGACTAATTATGGCTTTAGAACAATTACTGTTAAGAACAGGTTTAGTTCATAATCCAAATAAAGAAAATGCTATCTTAGGACAAGATTATAATATCTTTGATGTTATTTTAAATGTGATATCAAGTACAGGATTTAAAATGATGGGTGTAATTGCAATTTGATCTACTGTTAGATATTTGGGAGGCAAAACTCCAATTGCAATTGCTCTAGGTTTAATTATGGTAAATCCAATTTTACCTGAAAAAGGTATAAATCTATTTACAATTGGAAGTTGAGAAGTTGCTTTAAAACCATTTTATTCAACAATATTGGTTTTTATAGCAATGGGAATTCTTGTGGCTTATTGTCAAAAACTAATGGAGAAATATTTTAATCCAGTAGCAAATTTTATATTAAATCCATTTTTAACTTTATTAGTGGGGGGGCTTTTAGCATTCTTTGTGATGGGTCCAATTATGGGAATAGTAGAAAATTCATTATTAAATGTATTTAATTGATTTATGAATTGACCTTTAGGTTTAGGAACAATGATAGTTGGTTTAACTTGACAACCACTTGTTGTTTTAGGAGTTCACAATATCTTATTTTTTGCAGCTGTTACAGATCTTAGTACAACAGGAAGACCTTCACTTTTTTTAGCAGCGGCTTTTGCAGCAGCTTGAGCACAAATGGGTGCAACTGTTGCAGTAGGATTAAAATCTAAAAAAACTATTGATAAGTCAGCTGCCTTTGCTGCTGTCTTGCCAGGAGTAATTTCTGGTCCAACTGAATCATGTATTTATGGTGTTAATCTCCCAAAAGGATTGCCTTTTATTACAGGAACTCTTGCAGGAGCAATTGGGGGATGAATGATTGGTATTTTGGGAGTAAGTTTAGATAATTTAGCAGGACTTGGAGGAATTGTTGGTTTCTTAGCATATACAAATCATCTTGCACTTGCAATAGCAATTGATTTACTTTCATTTGCTTTGGGAATTGTTATAACTTACTTTTTGTGAAAAGAAGAAAAAACAGAAAAACAATTAGCAATTAAAACTACAAAAAAATTGGCAAGAGATTATTACTTAAACCAAGATACAGATTTTTCAGCTAAAAAGTTAATATATTATCTTAAAAAAGTTTCTAATAGAAAAATTAAAAATAAAGAGCTTATTTCAAATATTTTACTTTGAAGAAAAAAACTTATTGATATTGATTCCAATTTAGAAAAACAAATTGATTTATTTATTGAGGATTTATTAAAAGAAAAATACAATGCTGAATTAAAAAAAGAGATAATAATCAAATTAAATTCAATTAAATCTAATAGACAAAAACAATTAAGAGATATTTTAAAAAGTTTATTTATTTTTAATAAGCAGTTAAATAAACTTAATCCTTACACAAAAGAACATTATAAATTGCTTATTAAAAAATCTAATTTGCAATATTCTTTAAACAAAACTTTAGAGATTAATGAAGAGAAGAGTGTAAAACTTTTCAATAAAGGAAAAAAATTAATAATAAGCAAGGATCCAGGAAAAGTTGAAATTGGAGAGTTACTAATTAAAACTTCAGGAGAAAAAAATTTAGAAACAGATAAAGTAAAAAATTTAAATTTAGAAATAGAAAAGCAAAATGTAAAAATAAATGACAGTTATATAAATTTATCAATAGAAACACAAAAATATTATTCTGAGATTGAAGAGACTTTAAACAAAATGGAAAAATTAATGAATGAGTCATTAATTAATTATAAAAATAATTATTATAATAATATTCATTATTTACAAATAAAAGAAAATCAAATTCAAATTAGATAATGATTAAAGAGAAAGGTTATAAATATGAAAAATAAAATATATATAATTTCTTTGAGTCCAGCAATAGATTATATTTTAGAATTTGATGACTTAAAAAAAGATAAAACTAATAGACCATTTAATACTGAAATGTATCCCTCTGGTAAAGGTATTCATATAGCAATGATGTTAAAAAATCTAAGTTTAGAGAGTAAATCAATTATTTTTACAACAGGGGATTTAGAGAATTATTTTTACAGTCAGCTTGATAAATTAAAAATTGATTACAAAAAATTTAGAGCAAAAGAAAATATTAGAATAAATTTAAAATTAATTGATTCAGATCAAACTGAATGTACTGCACAAGCTCCTGCAATTGATGAAAATGACTTAAAAAAAATGATTGAGTATTTAAAACAAAATTTAAAAGAGGGTGACTTTGTAATTGCAACAGGTAGTTTGCCAAAAGGACTTGATTCAAAAATATATTCTCAAATAGTAGAGGTAAGTAATTCTTTAAAATGTAAATGTATAGTTGATGCTTTTGGTGAACCTCTAAATTATGCAATAGAGAAAAAACCGTTTTTAATAAAACCAAATATAGAAGAGTTAAGTTTGACTACAGGTATTGTCATAAATAATGAAAAAGATATTTTAGTAGCTGGAAAAAAACTTCTTGAAAAGGGTGTTGAAAATATTCTTATTTCCATGGGAAAAAAAGGTGCAATCTTTTTGAATAAAGAACTAATGAAATATTGTAGTGTTGGCAAGTGAGATCATAAACTTGTAAATGCAGCAGGAGCTGGAGATAGTATGGTAGCTGGTTTTTTAAATGAGTATATATTAACAAATGATTATGAAAAAGCTTTAAAAATGGCAATCATATGTGGAAGTGCTACAGCTTATTCAAAGAGAATAGCTAGCAAAGAGCTTGTTGATCAATTAAAAGAACAAATTAATAGTTTGGAATTAAAAAATCTTGAATAATTTATATAAAATATTTTAAAAATAATCTACTTTTAGATTATTTTTTTATTTAATTTTTTTAAGAGATGGAAAAATGGCAGAAAGTATTGTAGATATTGTTAAAATAGACAATATTTTAAAAGTGGAGAATTGCAGTACAAGATTAAGATTAACTGTTAAAAATAATAAAGACGGAATTGAAGATAAAGATTTAAAAGCCTTAGGAATTTATGGAATTAAAAGGCTAGGAGATCAAGGTTTACAATTAATTATTGGAACAGATGTAGAACATGTTGCAAATGAAGTTCAAACATTATTTTTAATAAATGAAAAAAATACAAATATGAATAAAAAAGAGACCTAAATTTAACAATTAAGTTTTTATTAAGAAAAATCCTTTTATTTTTATAAAGGATTTTTTTATAATCCAGTTAAAATTTAAAATAATTTTTAACTTATAAAATACATTTTATTATTTATAAAATTTAAGCTTATATTAAAAGTGGAGTAATATAAAAGTAACAATTTGATTTGTAGTACTTTAGAAAGAAATATATGAGTAAATTAAAAAGTTTTTTAAATAAGGAAAGTCTTTTTTCCTTTACAAAACAACTTAAAATATTTTTATCAACTATTTTAATAGTATCTGCTTTATTAATATTTTATTCAGTAATAAATAATAAAAAGAAATTAGAAAATCCAGTTCCTTTAGAAAATAATGGACTTTCAAATATTTCTTTGAAATTAGAAAATGAATTTAATAACTATAATAAAAAAATGGACAATATTAGTTATTTTAAAAGCAAAGATAGTTTTGAAGACAAAATTAATATTGAAGATGTAATATTAAGCAATATTATTTATTTAAATAACAAAATAGAAATTAATTTTAAAGAATTAAATAAATTAAATTTAACAAAATCTTTAATAGAGTTACTTGAATCAAAAGATTTTGAAAAAGAAATACTTAAATCTATTAATTCAAATGAAATACTAATTATTAATAATAAACTTATATTTAATGAAAATTACATGATTAATAATTCACAAATACCATATTGAACTATCGATTTTACAAGCGATTTTTGATTAGTAAGTAAATGATATTGATTTGGATATAAAAGATTTGAAATGAGTCAATATGGAAGAGAAATATTAGTTAATATTGGAGCTGATGTTCTTTTAAAAGCAGCTAAAGAGGTTTTAAGTTCAGCAGGAAGTGTTCTTACAGTTGAAACTATTTTAGTAAATGCAGCTATAACAGGAGCAGCTGCAATAGCAAGTATTCTTTGATGAGTTCTTCTGGGAATTGGACTAATTTTATTGCTAAATGCAATACTGTATCACTTTACAATAGAGAGTTTTAAAAATTATAGTGGAGGAGCATATATAGGTATTCTTGATGTAATAATTGTTAATTGAAATCAAATGTAAAAACATAAAAATTAGAAAAGAGATATTATGGAAAAAAAATGACTTGATGGTAGTATACTTCGCAGAACAATATTTATTTATACAATAATTGCTTTATTTTGTAGTGTAGCTTTTATTATTTGACTTAATTTAATTAGTAAGTTATTCATACAAAATTCTAATGATAAAAGTTTTTTAGTTAAATTAAAAGGTTTTGGAGGAATAATTGATGTTATTTTAACTATAGCAATATTTGTATCATACGCCTATATTATTTTTGCAATACAAAATGCTTGAGTAAAAATAGATAAAGGAATAATAACAAAATATTTAGTATTAGGAATTTTTGATGTATTTTCAATTATTTTTATACCAACATATATTCTAAGTATTGTCTATTATATAAAAGCTACTCGTAAATTAAATATAAATTATTCAGATCCAAATTTTAAAACTGAGTCCATAAAAACTCTTAAAATAGTATGCTTCTGACAATTTTTCTTTAACTTTTTTTTAGAAATTTATTTTTGAATAACATTAATATGAGCTATCTTAGATAAAGATGAAACATTCAAAAGTAGTTTGATTACAACTATAATATTGATTTCACTTCTTTATACAACTTGTATAATATATATTTTTTCTCTATTAGCAGATAAAGAAATAAAATTTTCAAAAAAAGAGCAAATTATATTATTATCATTTCTTGCAATACCATGTTTAAATTATTTAACTTTCTTAATCATATTTAATACATCAAAAACTAGAAAAAATGGTATTAAGAATGAAGAAAATATTGTTTTAGAATAATTTTTTATTAAAACTCTTCTTGAAAATAAGAGGGAAATTTAAATAAAAACTAAAAGGTAGATTAAAGGAATAAAAAATGATTAGATGGTAGAGAAAGTACTACCAAGAACTTAATCTTTAATGATACTGAAGTTGATTATAAGAACGTAAACATTTCATATTTTGTACCATTATCTATATTTGTAGAAATTATATAAAATTATAAATGAACAAAATTAGTTGTTCATTTTTTTTATTTTATTTAAATCAAGAATTTTTGGGATCAATATTTTCTTATTTCTTAAAATCCTTTAGTAGAAGTAAAAACATTTTTAAATCATTTCTACAAAAGAAAACTTATATAAGGCAAGTAAAATAAATTTTAAAGGAGTTTTAAAAATAATGAAGAAAAAGAGTTTTAAAAATTTTTTAGCAGAAAAAAATGAAAGAGATTTAATAACAGAAGAAAATCTCTATGATTTTGTTATAAAAAAAGAATACAAATACAATCAAGAGAAAGTTTTTTGAACTGTATTTGTAAGTTACATGGTATTTTATTTAACTAGAAAACAATGAACAATATTTGGAACTATTTTAATGACAGATGGTGTTCTTAGCAGTACTCAATTTGCCACAGTTGGTTTAGTTTTTGCTATATCATATGGAATTGCAAAATTTGTATCTTCACCATTATCTGATACAAAGTCCAACAAGTGACTGTTAGGAATAGGGTTAATAGGAGCAGGGGGTTTAAATTTACTTTTAGGTTTATCTTGACTTAATGCTTCTATGATATTGACACCAATTATTTTAAGTTGTGTTATTCAAGTAGCAATTGGTTTTATTCACAGTTTAGGAGCAACTCCATCAGTTAGGTTTTTTTATAACTGATTTCCAAATAAACAAAGAAGAACAAGAATTATTAGCTGAAATGTAGCACACAATATTGGAAGTGCTTTGGCAACATTTTTAATATTAGGTTCACAAACTTTATTTAGCAAATATTTAAATGGAAGTTATATGGGCTATTTTCTATTACCAAGTATTATTAGTATACTTATGGGAATCTTTTTAATATTTTTTATTAAAGACAGACCAGAAACAGTTGGTTTGCCTCCATTAAAAGACTATTACAAAATGGAGTTAATTGGAGCTAAAAGAGAAAAAACACAAGAAGATATTAATGAAGATAATAAAAAATGAGGTTACTTTTTTGTTAAATATGTTTTAAAAAATAAATATGTTTGACTATTGTTTATTTCAAATTTGTGTATTTATACTCTAAGAATGGCATTAAGTGATTGATCATTGGATTATTTAATTAATGAAAAACACTTTGACAAACAAAGTAGTGCAGCGTTTCTATACTCAATGTTTGATTGAGGAGGACTTTTATTTACACTAGTAATTGGATTAACTGCAAATAAATATTTAAAAAGATTTGCTCCAATAACATTTATTGTTATTTTAATAGCAACTGGTTCTTTGCTTGGTTTTTGACTATTGGCAAATGATAATGAAGCATTAATAATTGTATTTTTACTAATAGCTGGAGTTATTTTTATTCCACAATGTTTTTTACCAATTATGGTTGCAGAAGTTTCTCATTGAAGAGTTGTTTCAACTGCAGGGGGATTACTTGGTATTGCAGGTTATGCAGGAGATGCTATCATGTCTAAAATAATTGTAGGAATGGGCTTAATGCATTTAGGTTATAACTGAGTATTTGGTTTTGTTGCAATATCTGGTTTTGTTGCTGCATTAGTGTTAATTCCATTATTTAAAGTAAAATTATCACAATAATATTTAATTTTATATAAAATTAAATAGGTTTATAAAAAATATTTTGAAAGGAATTAAAGTATGACTAGAAAATGAATTTTTTCAGACTATGATGGAACTTTGTGTAAAACACGAGATGATAAAATCACTCAACAAGATTTACAATTTGTAAAAGAATGACAAAAAAAAGGCAATGAATTTATTATAAACACAGGAAGAATTCCTAGAGAAATGAATAAATTATTTGAGTTAAATGATATTGATTTAGATTTATTAGTTTGCTGTGATGGAACAATGGGATATTCTAGAAAAGAAAATAAAGTACTTTATTCTTTAGAAATAGATCTTGAAACTAGAAAGAAATTATGGAATTTTGTTAAAGATGAATTAAATCGATGAGAAGTTTCATATTGTACACCTCAAGCAAGAAAAATGATTAATGTCTTGCCAAAGGGAGTCATTAGAAATGATAATTTTAATTATCAAGAGTTTTTAGGAACAGATAATTGTAAAAATTTCAATGAACTGTTAGAAGATGAAAATGTAATATCTTTTCAAATTGCATGTCATATCAATGATGTAAAAGAAGTAACAGATTATTTTGAAAAAAACTTTAAAGATTTAAGAGTTTTAATGATTACAAATCAAACAATAGAAGTAGTTCACAAAGATGCAGGAAAAGATTATGGAATTAAAAAATTAGCACAAACTTTTGAAATAGATTCTAAAGATATTTATACAATTGGTGATGGACCAAATGATAAAGAAATGTTGTTATTTAATGATAATTCATTTTTAATAAAATCAGAGTTAACAAATAAAAAGTTATTTGAATGTGTAAAATATAGTATTGAATCAGTGCATGAAATAGAAAAATATATAAAATAAAAAGAAGAGCTTTGTATATAATACAAAGTTTTTATTTTATATATTTTTCTATAAATAAAAATGATGAAAATGGAGAATATAAATTTAATTCCAAAAACTGAATGATTATATGTTTAATTTTACTTTTTAATAATTATAATTTTTTTTGCTTTACTAAAAGAAATAAAAGTTTATTATATTAATAAGTATGGAGGATTAAGTTTTTGCTAAAAGATGAAAGAAGAGAATTAATTGTTGAGTTATTAAATAAAAATGGCTTTATGAAAAATATTACATTATCTGAATTAACAAATTCAACAATTCAAACAATTATTATGGATATAAATGAATTGCAATTAGAAGGTCGTTTGATAAAAGTTTATGGTGGAGCAAGATCCATTAGTAATAATCAACAAACAATTAGAGAATACTTTGATGAAGAAAAAGAATCATTAAATATTGAGGCTAAAAATCAAATTGCTAGTTTTGCATCAACATTAATTGAAGAAAATGATTTAATATTTATTGATACAGGAACAACAACTAAAAAAATGATAAATTATTTAATTGGAAAAAATATACAAGTTGTTACCAATGGTTATTCAATTGCTTTAGAATTATTAGAAAATGATATTTCAGTTTGTTTAGTTGGAGGAACAATTATTCCTACAACTCATGCAACAGCTGGTGAATTAGCTTTAAAATTTCTAGATAACTTTAATTTTGATAAGGCTTTTTTAGGAATGAATAATTTATATAAAAATGATTTCTACACTACAAATATTGAAGAAGCAATGATAAAAGAAAAAGTTATTAAAAATTCATTAAGAAGCTACATTCTAATGGATTCATCAAAATTTAATTCTAAAAATAAAATTAAAGTTGATGTTGAAAAAGAAACATATTTAATTAGTGAAAACTTACCTTTGAGTTATGAAAAAAAATATATTTTCAATAAATAAAACAAATATGTTTTATAAATTATGAAATTATAGTAATTAATTATCAAAAACTATTATAAAAAATAGTTTTTTTTATTTATTTAAATTTATCATAAAACAATTTTTATTTTCTTTTAAATTTAAAAAGTTTTTTAAATTTTACTAATTTATAAACATTAAGATTTAATTTTATAAAATTTAAAAATTAAAATTTCTTATTTGATTAAAAAAATTTTTTTCTCTTTAAAATTAAAATCATTACTACCTTAATAATTATATGAGTGTAAAAAAGATATAAAATATTTTATTTTTAATAAAGAAACTTTTTTCTTAGTAAATATTTACTATCTTATTGAAAAAAAGATTATATTTATTATAAATAATTAATATTAATTATTTTTTCATATTTATTGATTTTCAAAAATAAAGATGAAATAAAATATTATTTAGGGTAGTAAGAAAAAAATTTAACTAGAAAACTTGATAATTAAAACTCTTCAAAAAGAATTTTTTATACTTGCAAAGTTTAACTTTGAAGAAATAAATAAATATTATTTGAAGATGAAATTGAAGTAGATAAAACTGAAAGGTTAAATAAAATTTGTAATGCTTTCAATTGATGAAGTTATTTAATAATTTGTATATTATAAAAATTATTAAAAAGTAAATTTGATATTTTAGAGTTGTCAGAATTTAATTTTTGAAAAAAAGCAAAAAGTTTCATTTTTTTTAAAATATTTCCACTTTGTTTGAAATCTAATTAATTATAAAGTTCTATAATTGCAAATAAAGGGAGAAATTATGCATAAAGTTAAGCGAAAAGAATTACTATTAAAAAAAATAAATATTGAAAAAGTAATTGAAACTAAAGTAATTCTTAATTATATCAGTGATTTCAATATAAACTCTTCTACAGCTAGAAGAGATCTAAAGGAATTAGAAAATGAATGTAAAATAAATATATTTTTTGGATTAATTAAATCCATTGAAGATGATAAAAATTTAATTCTAAGATCTGAACAGAAATATAAAGAAATTAATAAAAAAGAAAATATAGCAAAAGAAGCTATAAAACTATTAGAAAAATGTGACAATATTTTTTGTGGTCCAGGAACAACAGTTGAAGCTTTTGTTAGAAAAATAAATAGAAAAATAAAACTACTTGTAACAAATTCATTTCCTGTTTTTTTGGAAGGTTGAAAAAATGATAACGTAAAAGATATTCTTTTAATAGGGGGAATATTTAGAGAGAACAGTCAAGTTTTTTGAAATAAAGATGCAAAGAAATATTTAGAGGGAATTAAATTCTCACATACTTTCTTTAGTTGTTTTTCTGTTGATTGCAAAGGAAATATCTATGATAATTTTATTCCAGAGGCAAACATTCTAAAAGAAGTTATGACAAAGTCATGTAAAAAAATTTTATTAGTAGACTCAACAAAGTTTATGAAAAAAGTTGGAGCTGGTTTTATGAATATTAAAGAAATAGATATACTAGTAACAGATTTTTCAGATAATAATAATTTTAATGATTTTTTAGAACCTAAAAAAATTATTTACTCTATGATAGAACAAGAAAATGAATTCTAATAAAAAATATATAAAGTTTAATACATTTAAATAAATATAGTTGCCAATTGCAAATTTAAAAATAAAAGTAGATATTATTGAAAGATAAAAAAACTTTTTTAAAAAATTTTAAAGAAACTTTTACTAGAGTTTTGAAAAATTTAATTTATAAAAATGTAATGTTTTAAAATTTTTTAAAAGTAGATTAACTAACTAATTAAATATATTTATTTATCTTTTTAATATTAATTATGTTCTTTTATATTTTGATGTTTATAGTTGAAATAACAAATAATGAAAAAAAATGGAAACAATTCCATTTTTTTTCACATTTTTTAAAGCAAAGTAAAATAAAGTTTTGAAAATAAAATAAAATTTTTGTAGAAAGGAGTACAAATGAATACGTTTAATAGAAAACAAGAAGTAAATAATCAAAAACACAAATCTATTAAAAAAAAATTTGCAGGAAGTTTTTTGATTAAATTACAAAGTCTTGGTAAATCTTTAATGTATCCAATTGCACTGTTACCTTTTGCTGCTTTTTTAAATCGTTTTGGGTCTTTGGCAATGGAACTCAATAGTCAAACAGTTCATAATGTTGGATGGTGAATTGGTTTTATAATACAAAAACCAGGTTTAGTTATTTTTGATAATTTACCCTTATTATTTGCAATAGGTATAGCATTTGGTCTTGCAAAAGATCAAAGAGGTGAAGCAGCTCTTATTGGTGCAGGATTTTACTTAATTTTGACAGGACTTCTTGGTAGAAATTGTCTTCCAAAATTATTTTATGATGATGTAATTACATTTGATTTCTATAAAACAGGCAATAATGGACCGGAACTAGCGGGGTCTTTGTCGAGTTTATTTTATGTTCCAAAATATGGAGAAATTAAAAATAAACTCGAGATAATTGGTGGTACTTATATATTAAATATTGGTGTTTTGGGAGGTATTGTTTCAGGGTGTTTAAGTGCTTGAGCATATAATAAATTTAAAAGTGTTAAACTACCTCAAGCATTATCATTTTTTGGAGGAAGAAGATTTGCTCCAATAGTAGCTATGGTCTTATCAATTCCAATAGCATTTATGTTTGCCATTATTTGACCATGATTTCAGTATTCCTTAATTAATTTTGGAAAGCTGGTTTCAAGTGGTGATTCTTGAGCAATACCAATACCTGGAGCATTTCTTTATGCACTATTAAATCGACTTGTTCAACCAACAGGTTTACATCATATCATTAATACTTTTCTATGATTTCAAATGCCAATAAATGGTTTTATTGTTGATTTTAATGGAAAAGTAGTATTATTTAATAACATGTATGAAAATCCATTACTAAAAAGTTCAACAATACTTTCTTCAACTGGCTTAGATGTAATGAATCAAATTTCAAACTCAATTTTTGGACAAGTTTCTATTACAAACCAAAACTTTAATCAGTATTTTTCAATACAAATGTGTGCAATTCCAAATAATGTAATATTGACAACAACAAATAATGTCCCTTGTTTTACAATATTTGGAGATATAAATGCTTTTCAAAAATCTATGGTTTCTGGAAATTTTCAAACAGGTTACTTTCCAATGTTTTGAGGTGGATTACCAGGAGCTGCACTAGCAATGATTTATTCAGCTAAAAAGGAAAATCGAAAAGAGGTCATATCATTTTTAGCAGGAGTAGCTATAGTTGCTGCTTTAACTGGAATTGATGAACCTTTGGTTTTTTCTTTTATTTTTGTTGGACCTATCTTATTAGTGATTAATGCTCTATATACTGCAATTTTTGCATCTATTGCAATTGCTATGCACATGCATATTGGATTTGGATTTAGTGGAGGATTTATTGATTATGCTATTTCATTTTCAAACTCATGGGCTATGAGCAAATATGAAAGAATAATAAATGGACCTATTTATGGTATTTTATCAAATCCCTTATGAATGTTTGTTTTAGCTGGTTTAGCATTTCCTACATATTTCTTTACATTTAATATACTTATTAAAAAAATGAATATTCTAACTCCTGGACGGGAAGAAGAAATGGAAATAAAAGATAATAAATAAAATAAAAGATAAAAATAAATATAATAAAATGGCAAAAAGTATTGTAGATATTGTTAAATTAGACAATATTTTAAAAGTAGAGAATTGCAGTACAAGATTAAGATTGACTCTTAAAAACAATAAAGAAGGAATTGAAGATAAAGAACTAAAGGCTTTGGGAATTTATGGTTTAAAAAGACTTGGTGATCAAGGTCTACAATTAATTATAGGAACTGATGTTGAGCATGTTGCAAATGAGATTCAAAGTTTATTTTTAGCAAAATCTGAATAATAATAATGAAATTAATAAAAAAAATTAAACTTTTTTTATTAAAATTAATTTAAAACAAAAAAACCTTTGTTAAATACAAAGGTTTTTTTATTTAGGTTTTAAATATATATTTAAGCATATAAAAAGTAGAATTAAAAGATTTTTAAACTAAAAATAATTATATAAAAGGATTTTTATATACAAAAAAAGTTTTACAAAATTATAGTGTTAAAATCTTAAAAATATTAAAGCAATAGGAGTTGAAAGAGATATGCTGTCGAAGATAAAATTATTTAATCCAAAACAAACTTTTTCTTTGCTTATATCTTACTCACTAATTGTAATTTATATATTATTTTTATTACTTTATAAAAATAACTCTTTTTTATTTGCAAATAAAGTATTAATTAATAACTTTTTTTTAACTTGTTTACTAGCGTATTTATTTATAAATCTTTTATCAATTCTTCTCACAATTAAAAATAAAGAAATAGATTGAAGAAATTTTATAAAGCTTTATAAAAAAAGAGTTGATTCAATTTTTATTTTTAAAGTTGTTTTAGTAGTAATTCCTTTAGTTCTTTTTATTACTATATTCTTTTTTAAAAATAAGGAAATAGCTGAATCAAACAATGATCAGTTAGTAACTATTTTTATATTATTTTCAATGAATTTCATTCTAATTGTTTCTTTAGTAATAATGATGATTATTTACAAAATACTTAAGAAAAGAAATCCTTTAATTGATTTTGAACCAATTAATTTCTTTATTTTTGATTTGCCATTATTTTTTATTAGACGAATTAGACCAATATTTAAAAAAGAAACTAAAAAAATTATTAAACAAATAAATAAAGTATTTGAATTCTTTAACGATTACTTTATATTTTTAAATTATGTATTTATGAAAAACAAAATTTTACTGTTAATTAAAAAGAAAAGTATTATTCCACTTGCTTAATTTTTTTAAAAAAGGAATTGTTCTTGCTTATATTTTTTAAAAAAATTAAGAAAGAGTGTGAATTATGAAAAAATTACTTATTTTAGGAGGAGTTTGTACAATAGGATTTGGTGCAGTGTTAGCACCAAGCATGTTAGTTGTAAAAGGGTTTGTTAGAAGTTTAGAACAGTATAATCCAAATGTAGATGAAGATGAATCGAAAAAAGTAGGAGAAGATGTAAAAGATAGTAATCAAGGTTATCAAAATATAAGCGTTCTAAATTTAAAATCTAATTTAGGATCAATTTCAGATATAAGTGAAGAGGGATTAATTAAAAGAATACAAGAAGTTAATCCAACATTAAAAGATAAAAAAATATATATTAAAGCTTTAACTTTGAAAAAAATAAAAATTACTGTTGAGAATTATACTGGAACTTTTGATTTTGATTTTAAAATTACAAGTTTAAATGGACTTATTAAAAATAAAGAACTTGGAAAAATTAAAAATATTAAATCAACAACAATTATTGAAAAAATAAAAGAGTTAAATCCTAATATTGCAGGTATGGATTTTATTAATGATATTGATTTAAAAGTATCATCACTAAATGAAATTAAATTAACATGAGCTAAAGAAACAAAAGAATCACAAGAAGAGTTAACTTTAACTTATGAATCAATTTCACTTGATGGAATTTTTATGAATACAGATTTGGGAGTAACAAATGACATTAGTTCTTCATGAATCTCAAATAAGATTTTGGAAATTAATAAAGAGTCTTCCTTCTTATCTAGTCAACAATATCAAATAATAATTTCTGATACATCAAAACAAACTCCAGAAAACGCAGTCATATCAATTAAATATAATAATCAAATTGTTAATTTCCAAGAAGGAAATGCTTTAATGGTTACTTATAATGTAAGTGATATAGCTGCTTTAATTAAAAATACAAATTTAGGTATTTTAAATAAACTTGATAAAGAAACAATTTTATCAAAAGTAAAAGAATTAAATCCTATATTTGCTCAATACAGTCAAGTAAATAGTTCTATTATAGATTTTGATTTAAATTCAGCTATTATTTCAAATCCAAATTTAGCAAATCGAATTAATTTAACTTTCCAAATTGATGATATAAATGTTATTGTTACTGAAAAAAATATTGGAAATATTTCAAACTATAGTGAAGAAACTTTAAAAAGAGATCAGTTAATTGTTGAAGCTATTAAAACATCTAATCCATTATTAAAAAAACTGCCAGCTTCAGATTTCATTATTAGTAATGTTGAAATTGGAGAGTTTGGAATAAATGACATTTTAATTAAAGATGTAAAATTTAATTTAAAAATAAAAAATTACAATGGAACTGTAAATGGAAAGTTTAATATTAGAAGAGAAAATATTTCTTCTTTAATAACAACAAAAAATTTAGGAAAAATTTATTGAATTAAAACTTCAGATATAATTCAAAAAATCAAAGATAAAAATGGAACAAATTTTAATGAAGATAGTGTGGACTTTTCAAAACCTAGTTATACAAGTATAGATTTAAAAGCAAAAGAAAAATCACTAAATTATTATGGACAAGTAAAAATAATTTATGAAACAGTGTTTAAAAAAATTAATGACTTTGATTTTAAAAATGCAGTGAATGGAAACTTAACAGCAGAATCTTTTGATTCAAAACAAGATGTACCAACAATGTATCAAACTCCAGATGATTCTACTTTTGAATTGCGCTATGCAATTCCAGACAGTTATGAGAGTTTAATAAATGCTGGTAAAAAAAATATTAATTTTAACTTATCAACAAAAGCTAAAAAGATGTCAGCAAAATCAGCTGTGTCTGCAGCAGAGTTAAAAAAATATGATAAAGAAAATATAAGTATTTCTTATGATTTTTCACAAGGAAATCAAAATGGAGAAAAATCTCTTAGAGAGTCTAGCTCAATTCCTGTTTCATTTAAAAGCGGATTTTTTTGTACATCAAGTACGAATATAAAATTTACAAGTAATTTCTATTATTCAATTAGTAAAACAAATGCTAATTCAATTGATTACTTTGTAATAAAAATAAAGATATCTTCTAAACTTCAAGATTGATCAGGATGTAGTAGTTTTCAATCATCATGATCAGTTGTTGTAAATAGTATAGAGGTTTCTTAATAATGAAAAAGAAAAGTAAAATGTTTTTAATAATAAAGTCTGGTTTTAAAACAAATATAAAAAATTTGGGACATTTACTTGTTTTGAGTTTTTTAGTAACAGTAGCTGTTCTTACAGGTATGTCAATATTTGTTGTACAAAATAGAGTTGATAAAAGCTATACTGACTTATTAAATAAATCTGTTCAACATGACTTTATAGTTGATGAAGCTAACTCTGCAAGAATCTCTTTTGATGAACATAATTGAATTGGGGGAGAAGATATTGATAAATTCTCAAATCAAGATTTATACTCTCAATACTTAATAAATTCTTTATCAAGAAAGGGAATAAAAAATTCTCAAGGTATTGTAACTGGAGATAGTTACTTTAGCTGATCTAGAACAGAGGGAAGAACTTTTTCAAGTGTAAAACTAAATAATAATGATTTAAGTATTAAAGCATTAACAAAAACTTCTATTGTAGATGAAAGATTTGAAGAAACAAAAGAAGAAAAAGTAATGGTGGACAAAATTATTTTAGAAGATGAAACAAAAGATAAATATTTTTCTTCAGATACTAAATTAGCTTCAAGAGAAGTTATTATTCAATCAAGTTTTGCTAAAAAAAATAATATTAAAAGAGGAGATATTATTAGACTTACAAGTGATGTTTATGGAAGTGAACTATTAGTTAAAAAAAATATTAATAATTTAACTTTTGGAAATGATGTAAGTATTAATGATTCAAAATTAGGAATTGAAGCAAGTGAGTATAAAGATCAAGTTTGATTTCAAGTAATAGGATTTGGAGCATCAGCTGATTTTGTTTATCCTGTTACAGAAGTTAACTCCTCAATTCCTTCTACAAAAAGAAATTTAGTAGTGTATGTGGCACCTTCAATTTTTGGTTTAAGCAAAGTAAATGTTAAATCAGAATATGGAAGTAAAATGCAACTTTATCTTTATAATATTGCAAGTAGTAAACTAAATCCAGAATCTGAAAAAGACAGAGAAGTTTATTTTTCAGGAAAGTTTAAAAATAAAAGTAATAATTCAGAATCCTATTTAAGAGCTTTTAATCAAGAGTGAATTAATTATGGAAATTTAAATATAAAAAATACTAAATTATTTTATTCTTTAAGAGATACAGAGTATAAATATTATTTTAGAACAGCAACTTATAGACAAGTAATTTGAGTTTATTGAATGTTTTCCGCATTTCTACTAATACTTCTAGTACTAATAAGTTTCTTTATTATTATTTTAATAATAAAAAAACAAATTGAAGAGACAAGAACAAAACTTGGAACATTTAAATCATTGGGATATTCTGATTTTTCTCTTTTAATGTTCTTTATATCACCTTCAATAGTTATAAGTTTTTTTGGTTCAATTTTTGCCTATATTCTTACACTGTCACTTCAAAATCAAATTGTAAACTTCTTTGCAACTTATTTTAATATTCACTTTTTAAAATTTAATCCAGTAGTGGGAGAATCAATTTTAATATTTGCATTTGTGTTATTTATATTAATGTCTTTAACTTTATTAATTGCTTATCTTGTTATTAAAGAAAGTGCTTTAAAATTATTGGCAGGAAATCTTGCAAAAACAAATTCAAAAGTTGGAAGAGGATTTAAATATCTTTTTAAAAATTCAAATCCAACAGTAAAATTACATTCAGCTTTATTAATGAGTTCAACAGGAAAAATATTTGCAACTTCTGCAACATTGTTTGTTTCAATAAGTTTAATTTCTTCAGCTGTAATAGTTCCAATAGTTTTACAAAAAAATAATACGGCAAGTTTTACAGGATTAAATTACAATGACATAGTTGAATTTAATGAACCGATTTCAAATAATCCTTCTACTTTTTTAAAAACTTATAATCCTAATAAAAAAGATAATTGAACTTACAAACAAGAAAATAATGTAACAGATATTTCTGAAGCTACAAATTCAAAACAAAAATATCAAACAGCTTATCCATTAAAATTAAAAGATTCTAAAACAGAATACAGTTATGATACAGAAAAAATAATTAAAGATTTAATGAACAATGATATTAGTTCTAATTTTTATTCATACAATATTCCTGTAATAGGTAATAATTTTGATTTATATAAAGAAATAACAAAAAATAATTATAGTAATTGAAAGAACATGTCTTTAGAGTATTTAAGAAAATTAGATGAAGTAACTATACCTTCAAGAGATACACAAGGAGTTCCTTATAATGCAATTGTTTCAATTATTAATCAGTGAACTGATTTTTCAAATTTAGTTGATAGCATTGAAAAAGTTGCAATAAAATCAATTAAACAAAATATTGATGATAACAAAGAAAATGTTGTAGAGATATCAAAAGAACTTCAGAATTTTTATAAAAAGTATGTAAATGCTTTACCATTAAATGTTACTAAAAAATATTTAACTGGCAGTGAGAACAAATTAAACATTGAAGAAATTAAAAAAATAAATTTTGACAATCAATTATTTGCAACTTCAACTAATAACATTTACTCTGAACAAAATGTAAAAACTCCTTTTAAGTTAGCTGCAAAAGGAAACAATAGATTGTTTTATGGGTATGATAAAAATTCAACAGATGCCAATTCAAAATGAAATTCAAAAGTTTTAGAATTTGCAAATAAAAATTTTGAATTGCAAAGTAAAAAAGTTTTCTTTAAAGAAAAAGATGTTAATGCAATTGATTTAGAAACTGTTGATTGAACAACTGAAGAATTTAAAATTTTTAACACTAATTTAATCTTATGATACTGAATAAATTTTGAATCAAAAATTGGAACCATGTTAATTGAAGCTACTTATCAACAAGCAAATAGTGTTGCTCAACAAAGTATTAAAAAAGCATTGTTGGAAGGAACAAACTACAATATTACAACAAACATTGTTCCTTATAATAAAGAAAATGACGAACTGGGAACAATGATTAATGGTACATATTTTTCAAATAGTAAATTGCAAAACATTAAAATTTATGGAATAAATAAAGGTTCAAAAGCTGTTAATTTGTTAGATAGAAGTGGAAATGATCTAAGTCAAAATTTATTTAAAAGATTAACAAATGATTACAAACAATATACGCCAATAGTTGTTAATGCAACTATTGCTGAAAAATTAAATTTAAAGGCAAAAGATGTAATAGATATTTCAATTCTGAAAAAAGAGTTAGTTGATAAAGAAAATAAAGCAATTGAGCTAGACAAAGTTGAAATGGGAATTAAGTCAAAATATAATTATGTTACTCAAACTTCAAATGATTATATTTCTGAGCATAAAAAAAACTATTTTGCCTATAATGATTCAAATAGAAGTTGAAATTCTGAATCAACAATATCAGTTGCAAAAATAAATGGATATAATGTTGCTTCAAATACTTTAGCTGGTATATCTCAAAAAACAGATATTCAAAAAGCAGCAGATAGTTCTGAAATCAAAAAAGCACAAACGGGAGAGAATAAAAAATTTGTTATTGCAGGTATTACTCAAAACTATGGTGACTCAAAAGCTTGAGTATCAAATGATAATGCTAATAAAATTTTAGGTTATGATAAAGTTAAAAAATATTTCTTCAATAATTTCTTTTTAAATGAGTGAAGAGATGGAAATGCTTTAAAAAATTTCTATGATCAAAGTATTATGAGCAAAATTAGCAAAACTCAATGAGAGGGTTTTATAAATTATTACAATAACTTCTTATTAGTTAAGTGAGCAAGTGGGGGCAATGATAGATTTATTACAGGAGCTGATAATCCTTATGATGAATATATCAACATGTTTTTAAAATTATCAGATGATTATGATAATCCAAATGGATTCAAATATGCTTCAAAATATTTATGACAGTTATTTGAAAATCAATATCCAATATTTAATTATAAATATTCAATAAGAGATGATTATAATGATCAAATTATAAATACTTCTAAAACTCAACCATTTGGTGATTATGGAACAATTGGTATGATGGGTAAATCAAATTTAGAAACTGATGATACAGGAACTTCAAAAATAACTTATATTCAAGGTTATGGAGAAAATGGATTAAAAAAAGTTGACTCATTAAAATTTAAAAGACAACTATTAGCTCAAGTTCAAGCAATTATTGGAATCATAATTTATTTAGTAACAGCAATTGCTTTAATAATTTCAGTTTCTATTATTGTTATAACTACAGTTTTAATTATTGGAGAAAATACTCAATTTATTGCTACAATGAAAATCTTGGGATACTCTGATAAATATATTATGTCTCAAATTATAGCAATATATATATTGCCAATCTTCTTAATGTTTATATTCGGATTTGTCACAGCATGATTTGCAATAGGGAGAGTAATAAAATATATTTCTTCAAATTACTCTTTTGCAATTCCTTATCAATTTTTAGGGTGAGAACCATTTGCTGTTCTTTCAATTCTAATACTAATGTATTTAATAACAATATTAATTTCATATAAACAATTTTCAAAAATAAGAGCAGTTGATTCATTGGCAATTAACAATTAGAAAGGATAGAAAAAAATGAAAAAATTACTTACAGTATTGTCGTGTATGACGTTAAGTTCTGTTTCAGTACTTTCAGTTACAAGTTGTACAAGTAAAAATGACTATGATAGTATATTTGATCAAAATAAACCTCAAGATGAAAATAAAGGTGACTTTATAGTTGATGGACCTGATCAAATTATTAAAAAATTAGAAAATATTGTTTCTAAAAAAGTTGTTGTAAATGTGTCAGTTAAAAGTGCTACAAATAAAATTCAAAAAAGTAATTTTGCATCAGAGGAAAAAATAATAAAAGAGTTAATTAGTAATATAAAAGAACAAGCCAATATAACAGAAAATGGTTTTACAATTACAATTGATTCTAATAACTCATTTTCTCTTCCAGAATTAAAAGGATTAAGCAGTGATGGAATTACATTTGACAATGATGCTTCTTTAGTCTATGGTCAAGCTTTTTTAAGATTAAATTATTTAGATAAAGAAATATATACAAAAGTATTTGAATGAACTATTCCAGAATATGAAGTTATTGAAAATGTAATTAATATATTACAAGTAAATAGTTATGCAAATGTAGGAGATTATAAGTCCAAAAAGATTGATATTCCCTTAGCTGATTTATCAGGAATGGGAATACCTTTAAAAATAACTTTAGGTACAATTCATACTTTTATATCTTTATTGAATATCACAAACTCTTCTAATTCTTTTTCTTCAACTAAAAGTGGAACCTCAACTGATTGAATGACAGCTATTTTAACTCCAATTAAAAAAATAGTTAATTTAAATGTTCAAGAATTAGCAGATGCAAATCCAAATGATGCAAATGGTCAATATATTTATAATGAATTTGATAAAAATTTTAGAAAATATTTTAAAGATCTTTTTGGAGCACTTGGAGGAGTTTTGAAAACTTTGGGTATGCAAGATAGTATTAAAATACCTGCAAGTGAAACTAAACCAGAAGTTGTTATAAAAATCTCAGAATTATTAGATACAAATATATTTGATATTGTAAATTTTGATCCAGACAGTATTGCAATGAATCAAGACTTGGGTATGGGGTTATCAATGAAAATGACTGCCAAAATTGGTTCAAAAGGTCAAAATAAAAAACTTCTTTTAGGTGATCTATTAGCAAATGTTGCTCCAAATATTGTTCATATATTTGCAAAATTTCTAAATCCAAAAACTTACAAACCTGAATTTGGAGGAAGTCACAATTTACTTTACATGTTATTAAAAGAATTAATAACAGATATGGATCCAAATTTATTAAAAATTAATGAAAAAAATAATCCAGATCATTTAAGTGCAAGTAATGCAAAAAGTGGAGTTGATTCATTGTTATTTAATTTAATGTTAGATTATAACAAAAATCGCAGAAAAACAGAAAATTTAAATTTATATATACATTTAAATTTAGATTTAAGTGGATCAGTTATTGGAGGAACAAAAAAAGTATTTGATGATAATTTATATGAAGTATTACAAGATATTAAAGTAGTTCCTGGAGAAATGGTTTTAAAAATTATTAATAGATTATTTAATTTTGAGGGAAAAAACTTTCTTGAATTAGATGAACTATTTTTAAGTCCTAACTTAAAAATAGAGTTTTTTGAAAACTCTGATATTAATTTAGAAGCAATAGTTGAAAGAATGGATCTTGATACAATTCGAAAACCAATTATTCAAGCAGCAGTTCCTTTAATAAAATCAACAATTACAGATAAATTAAATGGCGCAATGAATTCATTTTTACCTGAAATGTCTATGCAGAAAATAATAAATAGATTCCCTGGATTATTAATAAATGAACTTGGAGTTGATAAAAGATATTTAGATAATGCACAAGTAACTTTTAAAAAAGCTAAATTTGTATTTCAGTTTTATTCTTCAGAATCAAAAGAGTGAACTTCTGTTACAAAAGGAATCAACTCTAGAACTTTTGAAATTTACAGTAGTTTTAAATTGAAAGTAGTAGAAGCTCAATTTTTAGTAAAAGTTAATACTCAAACTAATAGTTTTGAATATTTAACAAAAAAAGATCTTACTTTTGATATTATCTTTTCAGATCAAGATAAATAATCTTAATGCTTCTTATAAAAATCCCTTTAAAAGGGATTTTTATAATTTATAAACAATTGAACTAAATAGATACATAATCAAAGATGAGCGAGTTGATTCTAAAATTGTTCCTCTATCATAATAGTCAACAATAATTATTTCTTGATACTTATCAAATTTATGTTTTTGAGAAGGTGAACAGACTATAAAAATATTGTTTGTCTTTTCTTTTAAAAGATTGTAGAAGTTAATAATATATTGATTGTCTAAACCAAAAGCAACAATAATAAATGTATCATTTTCTTTAACTTTATTTATTCAAGTTTCATTTAATTTTCTTTGATAATTAAAAAAAGCGTTATATCCAAGTAAATTTAATTCACTTATAAAAAGCTCTGTGTTAAACAATTGTTGATAAGAACTTATGGCAAATATATTTTCAGATTTTTTTAAAGAAGTTATCAAGCTTTGAATTTTTTCATTTTGACTGTCTAATAAATCTAAAGATTTATCTATTAAATTTCTATAAGAGTTACTATCTTTATTTTTTATATTTTTAGCAATTGATCAATCATAATATTCTGTTTCAACTTTTACTCTTATAGCCAATTCTTTAAAACCATCATAGCCATATTTTTTTGCAAAAGCTGTGATAACTGACTCAGAACAAAAACTTTCTTTTGAACACTCATTAATTTTGGGTGTTTTTTTATTTTCAATACAATTTAGTAGGTAATTGGCAATACTTACATGAGTTTGATTCTCTGGATTATTTTTTATTAAAATTAATTTCTCTTTAATACTTTTAAACATAATTTATCTCCTATTTTTATATTAACTTATATTCTCATTAATAAGAATTTTTTCTTATTTTCCTAAAAATTTCTCCATTACCTTAAATTCATTGTAAAAAAATATTCCAAACAATATTATTAATTTGGAGGTAACAAAACATGATTAAATTTCCCAAAAACTTTCAAATAGGAGCATCAATGAGCTCTATGCAAACTGAAGGAAAAGGAATAACAAAAATAGGAGAATTAACTTTTGATAAGTATTTTCAAGAGAGACCAGAGTTATTTTATAACAATGTTGGTCCAGAAATTACTTGTGATATTACAAAACACTATAAAAATGATATAAAAATGTTTAAAGAAATTAACTTAGATTCTATAAGAACTGGTTTTTCATGAGCAAGATTGTTTCCTGATGGAAAAACTTTAAATCAACAAGCAGTTGAGTTTTATCATCAATATTTAGATGAATACAGAAAAAATAATATATTAATCTATATGACTTTATTTCACTTTGATATGCCCCTATGAGCGCATCAAAAAGGTGGATGAGCTTCAAGAGAAGTAATTGATTTATTTATCAATTATTGTGAATTTGTTTTTAAAGAATATGGTGATAAAGTAGATTACTATGTAACATTTAATGAGCCATTAGTGCCAGTATATGAAGGATATTTAAATGATAAACACTATCCTGCAATTGATGATCCAAAACAAGCAGTAGAACAAGTTTATGGAATCTTTTTGGCTCATTCAAAAGCACTTTTAGCTTTTAGAAAGTATAATTTAAAATCACCAATTGGACTTGTTTTTAATTGAAATTATACCTATGCTTTTTCTGATTCTCAAGAAGATAAAGAAGCTGCAAAAATCTATGATGCTTATGTGAATAGAGGTCCTTTAAATATAATGTTTAATGGAACAATCGATCAAATTTTAATAGATACTTTAAAACAATATTCATTATTGCCTAAATATAGCAAAGAAGAGTTAGAAATTATTAAAAAAACTAAAATAGATTTTTTAGGAATTAACTATTATTTCCCTTGTAGAGTAAAAGCAAAAAGTAATGGTAAAAAAAGATGAATCATGGATGAATTTACTATTGAAATTCCAAAAAATGCTAAAATAAATTCTCATCGAGGATGAGAAATATATCCTGATGCTCTATATGAAATTGGAATGGAAATAAAAGAAAAATATGACAATATAGCTTGATATATTGCAGAAAATGGTATGGGTGTTGAAAATGAAAATAGATTTAGAGATGAAAATGGAGTTATCAGCGATGATTATAGAATTGAATTTTTATTTGAGCACATGTCTCAAATAAAAAAAGCAATTAACAGTGGTTCAAATTGCTTTGGTTATCACATTTGAGCTGCACTTGATTGTTGAAGTTTTAGAAATGCTTTTAAAAATAGATATGGTCTTATTGAAGTTAATTTAGAAGATCAGAGTAGAAAATTTAAAAAATCTGCGTATTGATACAAAGATTTAATTTTAAATAAGAAGGGATAAAGCTATGATAAAGAAAAAATATATTGATTCAGTTCAAGAACTTTTTGAAGATTTAGGTGGATATGCCAATATTGATTATTTCACTCATTGCATGACAAGAATGAGATTTCACTTAAAAGATTGAAGTATAGTAAATGAAGCAAAAATTAAAGCTAGCAGTTATGCTACAGGTATTAATAAAAATCAAGGTGGAGATGAATATCAAATAATAGTGGGTATGGATGTAGCAGATTTCTATGATACTTTTTGTGAAATAAATGGTTTTGACAAAGATGGAAAAACTATTATCTTTAAAGAGATTTCACAAAAAGATACTAATTTTAAAACTAAACAAATTGAAGATATTAAACAAATGAAAGATAAATTTAAAGTAAAAGGACTTACAAATAAATGTCTATCTTTTATTTCTAAAGTATTTTCACCAATCGTCTATCCTCTAATAGGATATGGACTACTTTTAACTCTTTGATCAGTGATGACAGTTGAATGAAGTGGAAAAGACAGTTCACTTGCCTCAACTGTACATTTCTTTGGCGAATTTGCAAGCATTTTAGATGTTTTAACAAGCACATTTTCATTGTTTATTACAATAGCTGTAAGCTATACTGTATTTAAAGCGATGAGGTGTACACCAATCTATGGAATTTTAATTGGAGTTGTATTAACTGCACCAGGATTAGTTGCCATGGGAGATGTAAAACCTGAATCTGGACAAACAATTTTAGGTGTTTATCCAGGATGAACTCTTTTCGGAGAAGGAATCACTTATCCTTGAAAAATTAATTTTAATGGTTTAATGGTTCCAATGATATTTATTGCTATTTTTGGTGCTTACATGGAAATATGAACATCAAAAATAAAAAACACTACTGCAAAAAACATAGTAGGGCCAATTGCTATTATTGGAGTTACATTTTTATTTGCAATCTTTGTAGTGGCACCAATTGGAATGTTATTTACAAATTATTTATCTATATCTGTAAATTGATTGAGTACTAACAGTATTGCCAAATATATTGCTTTACCTTTACTTGGAGCTGCTTATGGTCCACTTGTAATTACAGGTTTACATCATTCTTTAACTCCAATCATTTTACAAGGACAAGCAGCATATGGAACCACTATTATTCAAGGTCTTTGTACACTTTCAAACATCTCACAAGGTGTAGCAACTATTGCTTTTGTTGTATTGAACAGAAGAGTAAGACAATTAAAAGAATTGGGTGTTTCTAATGGAGTTTCTGCTATTGTTGGGGGAATTACTGAACCATCTCTATTTACAGTAAATTTAAAGCATTTATTTCCACTAATTGCATGTTCAATAGGTGTCTTTTGTGGAAGTTTAGTTTTAGTTGCTTCAAATACATTTGCTGTACAAGGTGCTAGTTCTATTTTTGGATTTTTAATGTTTCAACACAAAGCTCCAGAATTAACAGGAGCAACTACTTGAATTGGAGGAGGTTATGTATGGGGTGGAATCTCTATTCTTGTAAGCTGTAGCGTTACTTTTACAATGACCCTAGTTTTAGGAAAAATTAAATTTTTTGAAAAAAGAACAAGAGATTTATTATTAGAAGATTACAATGAAGATATTTACGAATTAAAAGCAATCTCTAAAAAAGACTTTAAAGAATTGATATTAAAAGATAAACAATCAAAATTAGCTTTAAAAAATCAAATTAAAGCAGAAAAAAACAATAACAGATCAATAAAATAATAAAAAGGGAAAAATATTTTAAAAATTACTTTTTTTCAGTAAAATTTTTTCCTGTTTCTAGATAAAAATATTTTATCTCCCACTGGATTTAAAATTACTATGTAAGAAGTATACGTTTTATGAAAGGGTAATAGACGGAAAAAATGGTGTTATTAGATCAATATTTAGTTCTAATATAGTCATTAAGTTCTTAATTTTATTTAACTATTGAAAAATCCAAAATAAAATATTAATAAATCTTAAAAATTTTTATTAAACCTATAATTTTAAAAAAAATGTAAATTTCTCACAATTTGGAGGAGTTAAGATATATTTGTATGGAAATTAGTTCTTGCCCAATAAATGGGTATTTAAGAAAGGGATATAAACCTTTTTTAACTGGAAGAATCTGTAAAAAGCACTATAAAGCAATGAAAAAGAAAATTCCAAAAAAAAGATCGTACTTTTAAATTAGTAAATTAGCTTATTTAAATAACAAAAAAATTATGTTTATAACTTATCAATAAAATATTTTTTTAATTCAATTATAAAAATATTTTATTTTTTATTCAAAAAAACCTATCAAAATTATAAAAATAGTTTATAGTTAATTGAGTAAGGAGAATTTAATATGGGAACAATTGTAAATATTACTATTACTAAAATCGTTGATTTTGGAGCATTCTGTGATGCTGAAATTGATGGAAAAATCTACAAAGGTTTAATTCACATATCTGAAATTGCTGACGCTTATGTTACTAATGTAGCTGACTATGTAACTGTAGGTCAACAAATGGAAGGTTATGTAATTTCAACTGATGAAAGCAAAGACCAAGCTAAATTATCATTAAAAAGAGTATCAAAATAATAATATAGCTGTCATTTGAATTAGAGGTAGAGGTTTTAGTATTATTATTACAAATGTCTTTATTTTAAATTGCTGATTGTTTATTAAAATATTTTATTTAAGAATAATTTATAAAAAACTTCTCTTTTAGGTGAGAAGTTTTTCTATTTAGACCAAAAGCATTGATTTTATTTGATTTTTTGTGTATTATTATATTGAAAGATTTTTAGAAATGTATATAATCTATTACTGCATTTATAAAAAAATGTATTCTTTTAAATTAAGAGGAGGCAAAAAATATGTATTATGTTTTTTCAAATGGGCGTGTTTTTTATGTTGTAGATAGATTTATGAACGTTATATATAAATTCATGACACTTGTTGAAGCTCAACAAGTAGCATCATTTCTAAATTATCAAGGTTCTATAAACACTCATTTTCCAATGAGAATGAATGGTGGTTTACCAATTAATAATATAAATAATTTATTGCCTTATGATGGTTTCTCTGGAAAAGTAAAAAATTTTAATTTACCAATTCCAAATAAAAATATGTATCTAAAACCAGATGAAAGTACTTATGATGAATATATTAAAAATAATCCACTAATTAATCAAATGGATGAAATAAATGAACTTAATAATCGTAGAAATAAAAAATTAGATAAAAACAATAATGAAGAGTTTTGAAAAGCTAAACTTCAAGAATTGGAAAAATCTTTAAATGAAAAAAATAAGCAAAAAGAAGATGAAAATAGTTTAAGAATACAAGAAGCTTTAAAAGCAAAAATTAGAAAATTAGAAGATGCTTTAAAAACTCAAGAACTTTTAAGTGATGAAGCTGCAGAAGAAGAGAAAAAGACTTTAAAAGCAAAAATCAAAAGATTAGAAGAAGCTTTAGAAGAACAAGAAGCATATAAAGCAAAAATTAAAAAATTAGAAGAAACTTTAAGAAATCAAGAAAATATTAGAGATGAATTATCTTCTGAAGAAAAAAGAATGTTAAAACAAAAAATCAGAGAATTAGAAGCTACATCTGAAGAACAAGAAGCTTTAAAAGCAAAAATTAAAAAACTAGAAGATGCTTTAAAAAATCAAGAAAATGAAAGCATGGAATTAAGTTCTGAAGAAAAAAGAATGTTAAAACAAAAAATCAGAAGATTAGAACAAGATTTAGAAGAGCAAAAAACTATTGATTTTGAAAATAATCAAGAAGTTGAAAAACTAAGAACAGAAATTAAAGAATTAAGAGCTAAAAAAGCTGAAATAATCTATAGAGATGCAGAAGAAGATCCAAATGCATTCTTAACAACAAGAGAAATTAATAACTTTATTCAAGAAATTGAGAAATAATATAGTTATATAAAAGTAAAATTAATATTGAATTAAAAAGAAAATAATTTAAAAAAAGTATATAATAAATAATTACATTTATCTATTGCTTTTTTTTTTTTTTTTTTAATATCATAAGAAGGATAATTTGAATTAAAAAATAATAAAAATTTATAGATACTTATTTGACTTTTTTCAAGTACTTATTTGAAAGAAGGAAGAAAAATGAAAGCTTTATTAAACCTATTAGCAGGTTTTGGTATTGTAGCTTCAGCAACAACTACAGTTATTGCTTGTGGAACAAAAAAGGATGAAGATAAAAATCCTTCAAAACCTAATGAAGATATTTCTGAACTTATTAAAGAACTTAAAACAAAAGCAAGTGATATTATAAGTTCTCATATAAATTCAAAAAAAGATAAATTATTGGGATTAGTAAATGATGGAGTTCAATATAATTTCTTTAATAGAGAAAACATTGAAAAGTATGGAAAATCAACAGATATTTCTACTTATTCAACTAAAGAAGAAATGACAGAAGAAATTAAAGAAAATATTGCAAAAGATTTCAGCAATATTTTAAACACTTCAGATTTAGAAAAACAATTAAATGATATAAGCAAAACATCAGATAAATATGATGTTATACTTTGAAACGGTTCAGTTGTTGACTCTATTGACTTTGATAAAAGCTCTATTGATATAAAATATACTAATAAAGATTGACAACAAGAACAATTAACAAAAGCTAATGATGATTACTTTTTATCATCAACAATTATTAAAATAAATATAGCAATTCAATATAAAAATGAAGATGGGATAAAAGAAAACTTTACAACAACTACACCCTTATCATTTACTTATACAAATGATAAAACTATAGTTGAAATTATTAAAAATATTCAAACAAATATTAAAAAAGATTTCTTAGCAACTGATTCTAAATACTCATGATTGGATTATAAAAATAGTGCATTAAATATTTCTCAAAATAAAACTTATGAAATGTTTGATTTATTTAATGAAAATAAAAGAATGCAAGCACTTAAAAAAATTTATACTTCTGATGAGTTTAAAACAGATTTTTCAAGTTTTATTAAATCAAAATATTTAAATAATATTAATATAAATTTAGAGTATGAAGATAACAAAGTTAATTTTAAATCAAATACTGTAACTAAAAAAATAGAAACAACAAAACATGATTACTTTTTAGATAAACAAAACAGTGAAGAGTATTCTGCAATAACTAAAGCTGTTATGGAAAAAATTCAACAATATGGAGATCAAATTGCTTTTAAAGATTATGGAACTAAACAAGTAAATAATGCAATTTATTCTTTATTAAATAAGAATTTAAAAGGTATGCTTTCTAATTATCAAACTGATTTTAGTAAGTTTTTAACAGCAAATAGTTATGAAGGAAATTACAAAAAAACTAATTCATTTATGCATGGAAATGTTTTACTTGAAGGTTTATTAATGAGAATAAATGAAAATTATGTTTTACCAATTAATGCTTTTGAATTAAGCTATTCTGCTTCTATTGATAATAGTGAAAGCAGTGATAATAACAATGACACAATGATAAAAGACACATCTTTGGGAAATGCAATTTACTTTAATGTAATTAAAGGTCTTGAATCATTTCAAAATGTTTTTGATACAAGAGAACCAACAATTTTAAACAATAGTGGAAGCAAGCAATTTAGAACACCATTTGCATTTAGTGGTAAAGTAAGAGATGGTCAAATTGAAGAAAATATTTGAGACAAATTGAAAAATAGTGATGGAAGCTTTGTTTGAAATCTTAATGAATCCTTATCATTAAATTATAAGAATCAAATTAATTTCAGAGATAAATTATTAGAGGAAGGATATCAATCAACATTTAGATTAGCAACAACAAACTTTAATTCAAATAACTCAATAAATGATATTGAGAAATGGTATGGTATTTATTCAGACTTAGAAGTAACTGATCAAGGTTATAAAGAAACAAGATTATTTAGTGGATTCACAAGTAGAACTACTGCATTAGCTATAAAAATGAATTTCATTTATATTGCTTTTGTTTGTGAACAATATAAAGCAGATAGTTCACTACAGTCAATTTTTATTGAAAGAAGTAAAGGTTAATTTGTTAACTACAAATAAAAAATTAGCATCTACAATCTCTTTTAAGAATATATTAATATTTAATTTTAAAATGATTTTTCGTGAAAAATCATTTATTATTTTAAATTTGTTTTTATTAACTTTTCCAATAATATATTCTTTAACTTTTCTATTTTTAGATACAGGAGAAAAAATTGTAACTTATTTTAATTTTTATATCATTATTTACATTTCATTGTTTATTTTCTTAATAATTTTAAGATCATTACAATTTTTTCTGGTTAACATTATAGATAATAAATTGCTTTATCTTGTCTTATCAAATCAAATTTCTAGACTAAAAATGTTGTGCGGTCAATTTATATTAATACTTGGAATTGCTTTTATAAATATATTATTTTCTTGTATTGTTATTATAGCTGCATCAACTTTCATGTCAGATAATTTTAAATTAGTGCTAAGACTTAATTTAGCATTTTTAGCATACTCTTTTATGTCTTGTTTATTTTTAATATCTTTTATTTTGCTCTTATTGCTAGTTACTTCTTTGCAAGTAACAACAATAATTTGCACCTTATTGATCTCTATAACTTTTTTATCAAACATTCCAAGACAATTCATAACTACAAAAGAAGAGCAATCTACAATAAAATTTAACTATAATGGAGGGCAATTGTATAAAATCCCTGATTTATATGACTCATTTGATTTACAAGACTATATTGTAAACTATAAAGTTAAATACCCTTATTTATCTTTTGCTTTAAATAAGTTTATGGTCGAAGATAATCAATTTACTAAGGAAAGTTTTGTAACTAATGAATCAATTTCAAATAGACTAAATAATTTTTGAACTTCCTTAGGAGTTATAAACAATACAGAAATGCTGATTTTGAAAGATAATTTAAATCTAAAAACTTTACCTGTTGATGCTGCTCTAACAGATTTAGCAGCTTTTAAACCAAATGACTCAGTTGATTTTAAAATCTATTTAAATAAAACTTTTATAGATGAAGTTGCTTTAAAAGAATTAGCTTATAATTCACAAGATAAAAGTCAATCAGAGAAATTAGTATTACAAGATCTTTACAATTTTTTAAAAACAATTCAAAATCAACTTTCAAATTTTAAAGAATTATCAAGTGATTACTTTAATGAGTTTGTTTTTGTTGATGAATCAAAAAGTAAAATTTATAAAGACAATAAAACAATAAGTGCAACAATGAGAAAAGATTATTTAGTTAATCTTTACAAATATAACTTAAATGCAACTTCTTCATTGCAAAATGGTTTAACATTGAAACCTGGAGTAAATGAAAATAAATTTGTTAAAGAGGATTTATTTTTACCTTTAATGTTAGCTGCCAGAATTTTAGAAGAGTATTTTATAAATTATACAAGTAAGTATATTGTTGCTACAAATTATCAAGTAGATGTAAACAATGAAGGTTGAATAAATTATTTAAAAGCTAGAGAAAAATTTGACTGATATAACAATGTAAATATATTTAATGGAATTTGAACAAATTATGCAAACTTTTCTGGATTTTCTTATGATGATTTTTGATTTAAAAATTACTCAAAATCTAAAATAGAGTTAAATGAACAAAAAAATTTATTTTTAAGTTATAAAAATTATACTTTTAAACTAAATGAACAAAATATTATTAACAAAAACTCTTCTAAAAACTATATACAAGCTTGAATTTATTTAGCCATTCAGTCTTGTTTATCTTTAATTTTCATTTTGATTGGAAGTTATAAATTTAGCAGAGCTGATTTGAGGTAGATAAAATGCAAATAGTTATTAAGAATTTTTTAAAGAAATTTAAACAAAATAAGGTTGGGCCAATTTCATGTGAAATAAAGAAAAATAGAGTAACAGCTATTCTTGGTTCAAGTGGCAGTGGTAAAAGTGTTTTAATTAACTCAATTATTGGTGCTACAAAGAAATTTAAAGGAGATATTTTAATAAAAAATATCTCTAGAAAGAAATTATTTAATTATAAAGTAAATAGAGAAATAACTTTTTATACTCAAATTGATTTTGCTCTTTATGATATTAAAGTAACTTTTTTTCTAAAAACCATGTGCTTAAGTTTTGGAATAAATAAAAAAGAAATTAATTCAAAAATAGAGTATTGATTAAAGTTTTTTGATCTTTGAGAAGCAAGAAATAAGAAAATAAGTAACTTCTCATGAGGTATGAAAAATAGATTAAATCTAATTCTTTGTTTTATAAAAGACTCAGAAATTATTATTATGGATGAACCAGGAGCTAATTTAGACTCTGTTTGAAGATACAAAATAAAAAAACTGCTAATAAATTATAAAGAGCAGGGCAAAACTATTATTATTACAGTTCACAATATTGATGAAATAGCAGATATTATTGATGATTATATAATTTTAGAAAAGGGAGAAAAAATCTTTGAAGGCTCAAAAGAAGAGTTAGATTTATATCCTAAATATAAATTATTTATTAAACAGAAATTTAACGTAGAAAATCTTAAAAATTTTCTTGCTAAATATAATATTAAATCCTTTAAATATGATGAAACTGAAAACTCCTTAATTATAGGAATTAAAAATCAAAAACAAATAAACTATTTATTCTTATATTTAATAAAGAATAATTTACCATTATCAAATGTTAATAGTTTACCTATAAATATGGAAGCTATTCATAAAGCATTAGAATCTAGACAGTTAGACGTAAAGTAGTTTAAAATATTTATTTTTTATCAAAAGAAAGTAATTCAAAAAGTATGTATTATATTTTAATTAAAAACAGTAGTTATTTTGTTGTAAATATGAATATTATTGCTATATATAGCACATATTTTCAAGCACAACAAACAGTTGATCACTTAAATTAACAAATAATGTTGTTTAATTTTTATAATCTTGAATTAAACGATATTAATTATTTATGCCAATTTCCTCTATATTTGAATTACTACAATATATCTAAAAATGCTTTTTGAAGTGAACAAAATTGGAATAATTATGCAAATCCAATATTTTAATTAAACTTATTGTAATTTTTTATTAAATTTAAAAGATTATTAAAGATAGTTTATTTTAAATAACCATTTTAAATAAGTGTTTTAGAATTTGAGAAATTAAAAAATTTATAAAAGTAAGTCAAAAAAAGATAAATATCTCTTTTATACTTACTTTTTTATTTTCTCAAATCTAAAAAATAAGGAAAATTTATTATTTTTTTTGCTAAGTGGTATAATTTTATTAGTGATTTTAAAAATTTACATTTTAGTAATAAAAATAAGGGAGGAAATATGATTAAAAAAGTTAACAAAACAAAGACTTGATTTAAAACTGTTTTAGGAATTAATGCAGCCACTTTAATGACTGTTGCACCATTGAGTGTAATGTCTTGTTCAACTAATGTTAATTATAGTAATGACAATTATTTTGATAGACCTATGAACTGATATAGTCCTTTTAACTCTAAAGAAGGAAATGCTAATGCTTTTGCAAATGATTCATGTTCAATTTTATGAGATGAAGAGCAACAATTATTTTATAGTTGAATGCTATTTAGAGATGGAAAAGGCTTTCCAGCAGGGTGAATTGAAATGACATCACCTGATTTAAATAAATGAACACAAGGTAAATATAGAATAAAACAAGGTAGAGAATTTTCAACTATAAATGGTAAAGGATCAACTTCAGCATTGGGTGGATCTGTATGAGTTGATACTCAAGGAAGATACTTTGAAAAAGGTGATGTTGTATTTGTTTTATCAATGCAACCTTCAACAATTTTGAATCAAGATGAATCACAAGAAATTGGTAAAAAAAACTCATTAGATTCACAAAAATCAGTATCTCATGGAAGTAATTATTCATCAGGATATGAGACAACAGATGAAAGTGGAATTGCCTATTTTGTTTCACACGGTTTAGGAAAAGATTTTTATACATCTGGGGTTTTATCTAAAGAATGTTTAAATGATGATGGAACAATGGATTGAAGAGATACTGCTCTTTTTCAAGTAGAAGATGAACTTTATTTTGCAATATCTGCTCACAATAGATTAGAGTTTTGAAAAATAAATTATTTTTCAGATAAAGAAAAAATAGAAGATGAGCCTAAAATTACTAAAGTGAGTGAACTTTATGTAAGAAATATTGGTGTTGAAGTTCCCAATGTAGTAAGAATTGATGAAAATCTTTGATATGTATCAGCTTCAGTTCAAGATAATCCTTTTGGTGGACCATTTCAATCAGCATGATGAGCATTATGTGAGTGAGATGAAAAACAAGGTTTTATACCTGTTAAAAAAGATGAAAACGGAAAATATCAAAGAATGGATCTTGATAAATTACAAAATATTGAAGCAGAAAAAATAGTTCAAAAAGAACAACCAAAGAATAAAGTTTTAGATTGAGAAAATAGTAGTCAAAAGCACCTTATTAATCCTTGAACTCCAAATGAATATGGAACAGAAGGATATGCACAAAGAGTTGTAAATCCTTATCAAACACAAGTTCAAGAATTGCTTAACAGTGGTAAAAAGTTTGACAGTGCAGAAATAAAGTCTAAAAACTTATTAATAGCTCGTTCTATGGCCTCTAATTGAGCATATGATACTGATATATGGTCTTGAAAAGGTGGACTGTTTGGTAGTGAAAAAATTGAATGAAATGAAGATCATTCAAACTTTGAATTTTCACCTTATGATAAAATTGCAGGTTTTTCTGATAATGGTACAGCAGTTTATTACTTAAAAGGAAATGATCTTAAAAATGGATATGTTTTAAACTTTGATAACAAAAAATTCATTTTTAGTTTAAAAAATAAAAAAATAGTTTGAGATAACCAAGTTAACACAAAACTTAAAAAGTGAAATACTCAAGGTGGTCCAGCAGATGAAAATGATCAAATTATTATCGTTTGAAATAAATGTACTTTAACTTTCTATAATAAAACAAAAAATTGAAATGCACATTTCATGTTGCCACAAGGTACAACTCATGAAATAAATAGTGGAGCAAAATCAATTGTTTAATATAAATTAAATAGCTAAATAAAAACACAGGTTTATAGTCTAACCTGTGTTTTTATTTCGTTTTTATAAAGATTGTAAATTTTGAGCAAAGCTAGTAGTAGTATTTATGTAATTGACCATGTTTTTGTGCATACTACTTGAATGTTTAGCATTTTCATATAATTTTAGTTCACTTAATTTATTTTCTTCTGTCATTATTTTCAAATGATACATAACAACTGAGTTTTGATACATTATAAAATCATCTTTTTTACCATGAATAAATAAGATTTTTAATTCACCAATATTTTCAAAACCTAATAGTAAGTTAACTTCTTTAATACTTTTCTTTGCATATCTTCTAAAATTATAGTTAATCCCTAAAGACATTAGTCATCAAGGCAACTTCATATATTTTTTTAAGAAGAATCTAATTTGAGGAACTGCTTGCGCAAAAGGACAATCTGCAATTAATCAATCTATTTTATTTGATTGATAATATTTTTTTGCAAAATAAAGTGAGCTAGTAGCTCCCATACTTGTTCCAAAGACCCCAATTTCTTCAACATCAAAGGTATTTTTAACTCAACTAATAACTTCATTTAAAACTTTTGCGTTAGTTAAACCAAAATCAGAGTATTTACCATAGGTTGAACCGTGAGCAAAAGCATCAAAAGTAATTAAATTATAACCTTGATCATAGAAGTGATAAATTCCCCTTAAACCCATGTATTTATTTCGTTTAAAACCATGAAGACCTACAACTCATTTTTTACTATTTTTATTTCTAACCATTAAAGCACTTATTTGTTCTTTAAGTGCTCCAATATTGAAATCTCTTATTTGTTCTTTTTTTATATTAAAATTGCTCATTTTTTTAATTTCTAGATCATAGAGTAAATGTTCATAGGTATTGAATTCAACAACACCTTTATAAGAACCTTTTCTAGGATATTTAAATAAATAGGGTACGAAGATAATTGCACAAAGTGCTGATAAAAGTAAAACCAACGGAAATAAAAGTATCATTAAAGTTAAATTAAATCAGTTATAGTGATATCTCTTTAACTTTTTTAGACTTTTTTTGTAATTCATTAATATCATTCCTTTTAAATTATTCTAAACAATTATAAATTAAATTTCTATTTATTTTTACTAAAATTGTTTATAAAAATAAATAAAATATATTTTTATTTCTTAAAATAATTTCTATTTTACATAAAACTACATACTTTTTCTTTGATATTGATAAAATAAAAGAGCCTTTTAATCAAAGGTGGGAATAAATAATTTTGCATTTAGAATAAGAATTAGTTTTGGTACTTGGGATTTGAAAAAATAAAAATAACCAATATTTTTTGAAGTATTAGATTAAAATATTATATTATTTTGTTTTCTTTGTTTTATAAAATAATATGGTATTAATTTTTAAATATAGATAGCTTAATGCTTAACACATACAGATTACATTTTTACTTAGATATCTTAAAATAGTATTAGCCAACTGATTTAAGATTAAATTATATAATATTTAAACTCGCTATTAGCGAGTTTTTTATTATAATTAAAAGGGGGTAATTATATGAATAATGTTAACTTTTTAAAGAAACTAAATACAATATTAATAGAAAGAGAATGTAATCATATTGAATTTTTTGATTCAAAAGATGTGCAGTTAAATGATGAGGGACAATCTTATGAATTGAAAAATGTCTATAAAGTACATTTTTTAAATACAAAAGATAAAATTGTTAATTTATATATAAAATTCGATGAAAATGATTGATTAATAAAAGCAAGTAATCAAAATAACATATCATATTATTGTGACCTAACAGGTAAAGAAAATTATGAGAAAGATGAATTAATTAATTTATATCTAGATAAATCAAGTAAAATAGGACTATTACAATTAAAAACAAGTTTACAACACTGACCAATTGTTTTTTTAGAACAAGTAATTGATGAAAGTAATCATATATTTGTAAATATTTTGAAATACAAAAATTTGGAAAATCAAAGTATTACAGACTATGATTGTTTGTTCATAGATAATGAAGAAGAATTTTTTAATGCATTTTTAGAAAATTGAATTTAAGATAGGAGATATGATATGAGCAAAAAAATAGTGGATAATTTATATTTAGGAGATATGCACTCAGTTCCAAAAGATTCTGACTTAATTCTTAGCTGTGCTCAAGAAATCTTTCAAGATCAAAATCCCCATAAAGGGTTAAATAAACTTATACAACATGAAAAAAAGAGAATACTTTATAACTTTGAAGATTATCCATATTTAGAAGATATGGATAAAAATTTAATACTTGATGCAATTAAAGAAATTGAAACCAATATTAAAGATAAAAAAATTTATGTTCATTGCATTTGAGGAGTTAATAGAAGTGCAAGTATAGTATTTATGTATTTAGTTAGAAATAATATAATAAAAGCAGATAATTATGAACAAGCTCAAAAAGAATATTGAAAAATATATCCAAATCACTCACCAAATCCAGGGTGAAAGGCCTTTTTAAAGCTAAATTTTCCATATAATTTTGAAAAATAGTTATTTATTAAATAACTATTTTTATTTATAATTAAAAATATTTTAATATTTTAAAAATATTTTTAAAAAAGACTTGCATTTTAAATTTAAAGTATTAAAATAAAGAAGTCAAAAGTATTACATATAAAAAAAGTGTAATCATTTGATGTAGTTCGGGAATAAACAAAATAGTTAGTTTAATTTAAAAACTATAGAGAGTTTCAGAAAAAGAAGCTTATTTTTTGTAAATAAGATATAAATTAAAGTTTTATATTAAAAACTCATAGTCAAAGTTTTAATTAAATTTTTATAAATATAAATAGATTATTTAAAATTTAAAATTATCTGAAAAGTTGAATAAACATAACTTTTTGTATACAAAAATTACTTTTATAAAAGAATTATTTTTTTATACAAAAATGCAGAAATTAAAAATTAATTTAAATATTTTTTATATCAAAAAAATTATTAAAAATATAATAATTTTAAAATATAAAAGAAATATAAAAAAGTAAAAATAATTTTATGTTAACTTATTATTATTGATTATTTTTATTAATAATTGATAATAATAAACGTAAGAGGTTACGAATCAACTTACGAAGATAGTAAATTTCTAATTATAGAAAACAGGGAATAAAAAAATAGTTAATCGAAGGTATTGATTTTATTAACTCAATATTAAATATAAAATCTCCAAGTTTCCAGTTACTTATAAAAGTAAAGGGTGTAAGGGTGGGATCAGGAAACTACAAGTTAATGCTACTTGTAAAAGAGCTTTGAAAAAAGCAAATAAGTACCTAGAACAATTCAAGTTG
Source organism: Spiroplasma floricola 23-6 (assembly GCF_002813555.1). Classification (NCBI taxonomy): domain Bacteria; kingdom Bacillati; phylum Mycoplasmatota; class Mollicutes; order Entomoplasmatales; family Spiroplasmataceae; genus Spiroplasma; species Spiroplasma floricola. The sequence continues at coordinate 743,988 of NZ_CP025057.1, read as the reverse complement.
TTAAATTTAAAATTATTTTACCCTTAAATAGTTTTAGTCCAGAGTTAGCTCTGGGCTTTTTTTGTCTAGTTTTAATTTTAAAATGTTATACTTTTAATGGTTGTTATAGGTATTTAAATAATTAAGGAGATATTATGCTTAGAGTTTCAAAAACATCATCAAATGTAAGTATATATTTATTATTAATAACTCTAATACCAATAATGATAATAGGAATTTTTATGATTGCATTGAAATCATTAATGTTCAAAGGATATGAACTATTATGAAAACTAGGTACATGATTACAACAAGTAAGTGAAGCTAGTTTAGATACTATTAAAGGATTTGGTTGAACTGTATCAACAATTTGTTTAGTATTTTATATTATTTTAATTATTAATTTAATTTTAATTAATTCAAGAAGAGGATTTATACAAAGAATTGGTTTTGCTTTTGGTGTAGCAATTGGACTTTGTTTATTTATTATAGCATTTTTACCATTAATGGCTAAAAACTCTATTAAAATAGATCCATCTTTAATTGAATTAATATTTGGGCTATTATTAGCAACTGTAGGATTACACAGTATTGTTTTATTAATAGGCTCTACACTTGGTTTAATTTTTGCAAAAACAAGTATAGATTATTATGAAACAAAGAAAGTTAAAATAGAAAAGAAAACAAAAAATCTTACTCAATAAAATTTAAATATTATTTTCTTTAGATGTGAAAACATCTTTTTTTTTTTTTTTTTATAATTATTTGTATTGCGCAAGTAATAGTGCTTTACAACTTTATTAAATATTAAAAGAAAAAAAGGAGTAAATTAAAGTGAAAACATTATTAACTTTATTTAGTGGGATTTTAATTGCAGTCCCACCTGTAAATTTATTAATTGAACAAAGTGAATTTACTAAAGTATTTAATAGCAATAATAATTTAAATGTAGAAGGTGTTGATGAAACTAAAACATTTAATTTATTTGAAAATAATCAAGAGAGTTTAAAAGCTAGGAGCAATCAAAGTTTTGGTATTTCTTATGCTACGTCAATTGATTTTAACAATCAATTTAATAACTTAAATCTTAATCAAACAGTTGCAAGCTATAAATACAGTGATGAAGATAATTTGAACAATGAAATTATTTATAATATAACTGCAGATGGATTAGGAACTAACAGAATCTTAAAAAATAAAGAGGGTAAATTAACAGAAATAGTTCTTGGCGATATTTATAATGGAATTACAAATTATAATTGCTTTACATCAAGTTTTCTAAGTTCTTACAATGATCAATTAACTGGAGTTTTAACTTTGAAAGTAAACTATATGGCTTATGTTAATTCATCGATTGGCAATAAAGCAAAAGTTAATTTTTTTGATTTGGAAACTTCAATAAAAGTTAACAATGTAAGTTTAAAATTACCAGATGATTATAAAGAAGTTAAAAAAATATATTCACCTATAAAAACTTTAGAAGAAATGAATAATAGTATTTATGTTTTTTATGAGACAAATGATTCTATTACAACGTTAAAAGTAGCTCACTATGATTTAACAAATATTGTTGATTCAAACAATCATGGAAAATTTAAATTGAATCAAAAAGCATATGAAATAAAATCTAATTTGATTTTCAATATTTCAACAGCACAATACTTTGAATATGCTGAATTTTCTTTATCAAAAGACAATTTGGTTCAACTAAATTTATCTAACTCAAAAAACTTAAAATCTTATTTATTAAATTTAAATGGCAATAAACAAGGAACACAAATAAATCCTAACTTTAAAGAAATCAAAAAAGATAAGAGTTTAGCAATAGACTATATTATAAATTCTTTTCATAATTTAGATGAGAGAAACTATACTTTAATAGCAGCACATGATAAAAAATTTATTAATAAATCAACAATTTATTATATTGGAGGAGAAAATGAAGATACTTTAATACCCTTATTTGATTTACAAGCTCAAAGTTTTACTCAAAAATACAATAATAAATTCGTTAGTGAATCTAATAGAGTTATTAATTTTTATTCTTATTTTGATGAAATAAATCAAAACTATAATTTAGTAGTTTCAACACCAAACTCTATTTATAACTATTCTTATTTGAATGCACAAAGTATTTCAAAAAATGCTTTAGTGAGAAAAATTTTATTTCTAGACAGTGATTTAAAGACTTCAAAACCAATATTTTCAATTGTAAAAAATACTTTTTTATATTTAAATGAACAATTAAATTATAGTTTAGTAAAAGAAAAACATAGCTATTTTAGTAGTTCAGTTTTTGAAAAATTTAACTTAGAGAATTTAAATACACAATCCTTTATTTTTAAACCTAAAAAAATGTTAAATGACAGTGATAACTATGAACAAGAAATTTTAAAAGAAATTAAAAGTAATTTGAAAACTGGAAATTTAATATCTAATAGTTTAAAACTTAAAAAAATATTTAGTCAGTTGAAAACTGAAGACTACTTAATTAAAATTGAAGGTGAACAAAAAAATAAAATATTGGCAAAAGATAAATATGGAGAAAACGAAACTTCAGGATATGCAATTATTGAAAGTCAAGATGAAATAACTTCAAGATTTAGAGGCTCTAAAAGACAATTAGTTATTGCAAAATATAATAATAAGTTTAATTTAGCTCAAATAGCAGATCAAAAATCTGAATATAAGGTTTGAAATGAGAATTATATTTTAGATAAATACAATGATTTTAATAGTGTTATAGGTTGAGTTTATAATCAAATTCAAAACAGTTTGGAAAAAATTAAGGGTTTTGAAAATAAAGTAATGTGAAAAGAATTAGATAATTCATATTGAGAAATTAATGATTGAAAGAAAGGAAATACTAATAAGAGATTTAATAGTGGATGGGGTTTATTTGGTACAAATTCAAAATATGAAAAGTTGGAAAATGGAAAAACTAAAATAACTCTTGATGGGATAAAAATCAAACCTGTTAATGATAAAGATAATAATTTATTTTATGTAAGCAATTCTTTTGAATCTGAAAGTAATGAGTATGTAAAATTGCCACCTTTAATTGCAATAGTAAATTTAAGAAGTACGACATTAGAAAATAGAGTTGCTCTGAGTCAAAAAAATAAATTGGATTTAAATTCAAAAATTAAAGATATCTCTAAAATAGTATTTAAAGCCAATAATTTAACAACTCAAAATACTTATGAAAATAGAGTACAAATTCAAAACTTTTTAAATAAAAATTCAAAATTAGATCCATCATTGGGAATTGCTTTAATAAATATAAAAGATAATAATTATTTTACTTTTAAACCTGATTCTACAAAAATAAAAGTTAGAATTTTTGATAGAGCTTTTAAAGTAAACTCTACTCTAAAATCCTTAGAGACAAACAATAAAGATAGTTATAATTATGTAACAATAGAAATTAAACTTTATAATCTTAAAAGACCCAATTCATTGCCAAATTGATTAATAATTTTATTATCAGTTCATTCAGTTTTAATAGTTATTCTTTTATTAATTACAGGCACAATTATAAGAAGTAAATTTTATTTAAAGAAAGAAGATAGAAAAAAAGATAATAAATGTAAATTAAAGAAAAAGAAAAAGAAAAAGAAAAAGAAAAAGAAAAAGAAAAACACAAAAAACACAAAAACGATTAAAAAGAAAACTGGAAAATAATATTCTCAACAAGTTTTTTAAAGTTATTTTTATTATCCAACATTCTTAATCTAAAGTACTTACCAAAATTAATCAGCACAAACTGAACAAGGTTCCCAATATGGGGGAACGTTTTGAAGAAAAGTCAAAAATTTGACTTTTTTTTTTTTTTTTATAATCATTGATATCAATTTGAATTGTTTATTTGTATTTTAACAGTTCTTTAAAAAAGGAGAATAAAATGAAAAAATTATTAAGTGTATTGGCAACAATTGGACTTGTATCAACATCAACTGTTAGTGTAGTTGCTTGTGGTACAAAAGAAAAATCAACAGATAACTTTAAACCAGAAGAACCTCAAAAAGAAGACTTAAATGAGATTATAAAAGATTTTCAAGATGAAGTTACAAAAATTTACAATAGCCATATGAAAAGTGAAGTGATTGGAAATCTTATAGGTTTACAAGAAACAGAGAAAAACTATTTGTTTATTAAAAAAGATAATATAATAGCTTTTTCAAATAAGGAAAAAGATATAACAGCTGAAAATAAAAAACAAATAGAAAATGATGAGAATCTAATTTTAAGATCAAAATTATTGGCAGAAAAATTAAATGAGTTAAAAAAAGTAAATAAATATAAAGTTATTTTAGATGAAGTTGACTCAATATTTGATGGAGTAGAAGTTATTTATAATGATAATTTTAAAATAAAATCAGGAGAGTTATCTCAGGGAGTTTATATAGGGAACTTTATAAATGAATATAAAGTAAATATAAAATACAAAGGAAAAAATGATATTGAAAAATTTGAAATTAGAAATACTTTAAAATATACTTCAACAGATAGTGAAACATTTAAATTAGCAGGAGATAATCTAGCAAAAAATATTGAAAAGGACTTTTTAGTTTCAAATGAAATGAAAAAATACTCTAATTTTGAATGAAAGAACATAAGAAATAATAAAAACTCTTATGAAGGGTATGGAGAATTTTCAAATGAGATAAAAAGTTATATAAATTCAAGTGATGAGTATAAGAATAATTTAATTAATTTTATTAAGCAAAATTATTTTACAAGTTTTCAAAATTTAATTTTAGAGTTCAATAAAAACAATATTTATATAGATTCAAGTTTTAAAACTAACTTACTAAATGTATTTGAAACTAAAAGTTCAAAGTCATTTGAAGATTATACAAAATCAAATCAAAATTCTGAAAAAATTTTTAAAACTATTTTTAGAAATGATCCAAATAGTGAATTAAATACTCAAACTTTAAAAGAGCTTTATTTTACAAATGATAATATGGATAAGTGAAATAAAGAATTGATTACATTAAAAAGTAATTATCTTAAAAATTTAAAGTTAACAGATCAGCAAACTAATTTAATTGAAAAATCTAATGAATATATTAGGGCAGACTCAATAGGAAATCTTAAATTGAAAGGGGCAACTATTACAATAGGTTCAGGAAATAATAAATATATTCATGAGTTATCTGATTTTAATTTATCTGTAACATATAATGCTTCTTCAAAAACTGAAGATAAAATTGAATTATTAAGTGAGTTTACTTCAAAAGTTATAATAAAAGGAATGCATAATTTTTATGGAATAGATTCAAATTTTAAATATCCTGAGTTTAATTCTAATCAAGATTACTTAATGAATATTGAAAGTAGAGATATAGTTTTAAATATAAAAGAATATATTAAATCTACTACTTCAAAATTTTCAGGAGATATAGATCCACCTTTTTGAAGTCTTTGAAATAATATAAAGTATCAAAAAAAGAAAGAGTTTATTAGTAATTTAAATATTTTCAATATGTTAAATGAAAAAATATCTTGAGTATATTTAATTTTACCAAACTATTCAACAAACTTAGTTACCTTGCAAAAATCAAATTCCGTAACTATGTATAATAATAAAATTGATTATGTTTTAAATGAAAATAATATATCTTTTATTCCTGCAAAAAGTGGGGTCAAGGATAAAAATCCTGATTCAATTACATTTAAATTTGGTTATTTAGCAGTTAATTTTAAGTATGAGAAATTATTTAAATTATCTGAAAAACAAGAATCAAAAACATTTGTGAAATTTGTATAGTTAAAAAATAAAGTAAATAAGCATTTTTTTGCCTATTTTTTCGAATAAAAGTCAAAAATTTGACTTTTTTTTTTTTTTTTATAATCATTGATATCAATTTGAATTGTTTATTTGTATTTCAACAGCTTTTAAAAAAGGAGGAAAAATGAAAAAATTATTAAGTATATTGGCAACAATTGGATTTGTATCATCTTCAACTGTTAGTGTAGTTGCTTGTGGTACAAAAGAAAAATCAAAAGATAACTCTAAGCCAGAAGAATCTCAAAAAGAAGACTTAAATGAGATTATAAAAGATTTTCAAGATGAAGTTACAAAAATTTACAACACCCATATGAAAAATGAAGTTATTCAAAATCTTATAGGTCTACAAGAAACAGAGAATAACTATTTGTTTATTAAAAAAGATAATATAATAGCTTTTTCAAATAAAGAAAAAGATATAACACCAGAGAATAAAAAACAAATAGAAAATGATGAAAATCTAATTTTAAGATCAAAATTATTGGCAGAAAAATTAAATGAGTTAAAAAAAGTAAATAAATATAAAGTTATTTTAGATGAAGTTGACTCAGTTTTTGAAGGAATAGAAGTTATTTACAATGATAATTTTAAAATAAAATCAGGAGAGTTATCTCAGGGAGTTTATATAGGGAACTTTATAAATGAATATAAAGTAAATATAAAATATAAAGGAAAAAATGATATTGAGAAATTTGAAATTAGAGATACTTTAAAATATACTTCAACAGATAGTGAAACTTTTAAATTAGCAGGAGATAATCTAGCAAAAAATATTGAAAAGGATTTTTTAGTTTCAAATGAAATGAAAAAGTATTCTAATTTTGAATGAAAGAATATAAAAAATAATAAAAACTTTTATGAAGGGTATGGAGAATTTTCAAATGAGATAAAAAATTATATAAATTCAAATAATGAGTATAAGAATAATTTAATTAACTTTATTAAAAAAAATTATTTCACAAGCTTTGAAAATTTAACTTTAGAGTTTAATAAAAACAGTATTTATGTTGATTCAATTTTTAAAACTAACTTACTAAATGTATTTGAAACTAAAAGTTCAAAGTCTTTTGAAGATTATACAAAGTCAGAACAAGGTTCTGAGAAAATTTTTAAAACTATTTTTAGAAATGATCCAAATAGTGAATTAAATACTCAAACTTTAAAAGAGCTTTATTTTACAAATGATAATATGAATAAGTGAAATAAAGAATTGACTACTTTAAAAAGTAATTATCTTAAAAATTTAAAGTTAACAGATCAACAAAGCAACTTAATTGAAAACTCCAATGAGTATATAAAGGCAGATTCAATAGGAAATCTTAAATTGAAAGGGGCAACTATTACAATAGGTTCAGGAAATAATAAATATATTCATGAGTTATCTGATTTTAATTTATCTGTAACATATAATGCTTCTTCAAAAACTGAAGAGAAAATTGAATTATTAAGTGAGTTTACTTCAAAAGTTATAATAAAAGGAATGCATAATTTTTATGAAATAGATTCAAATTTTAAATACCCTGAGTTTAATTCCAATCAAGATTACTTAATGAACATTGGAAGTAAAGAAATTATTTCTCAAATGAAAGAAGATGATATTAGATCCAAACCTTCTAAAAGTGGAGGAAATTTAAATAGAATATTTTGAAGTCTTTGAGATAGTTTTAAATCTTCACAAAATTCTAAGGAATTTATTAATAATTTAAATATTTATAATATGTTAAATAAAAATTTATCATTAGTATATTTAATTAATTCAAACAGCTCAAACAATTTATATGATTTAGAGTCATCAAATAAAGGAAGTTATTATAATAATAAAATTGAATATGTTTTAAATGAAAATGATATATCTTTTATTCCTGCAAAAAGTGGAGCAAAGGATAAAAATCCAGATTCTATTACATTTAAATTAGGTTATTTAGCAGTTAATTTTAAGTATGAGAAACTGTTTAAATTATCTGAAAGTCAAGAGACCAAAGCATTTATTAAATTTATGTAGTTTAAAAATTATCTTGAGCATTTACTTATAATTACGAAGTTCCAATAGAAACAATTGGAACTTTATATTTTTTATAAGCTATTGTTATACTATTTTCATTTGCATATAGTAATACAATCTGCTTTAAACTCTTCATTGTATTTAGGGATTTTTGATCAAGTTTTACTATGCTTATTTTCTTTCTTTTAAATATTTTAAATAAATTTTAATGTTACTTCTTTAAACTTAGTTTAAAAAAATTCCACATCTTTTAAAAAATAGAGTATAGAATTATTTTTACATGTTTATTAATGAATTTTTGGCTTATAAAAGCAATTAAGTTTATTTTTTAACTTATTTTTAAAATTCTGTCATTAAAATAGTGGATATTTTATATTTTGTCAATTTTAATATAAAATATTTAAAGGAGGTAATTATGAGAAAAAAAATATATCTATTATCTGTTTTAGGACTTATTGGGGTGCCAGCTACATATACAACATCATGTAGCTTATTAAATAACAATATCAGTAATTTATTGAAAAACACTGATATTGGAACATTGAAAAATAATGAATCTGTAACAATCTCTGAAGCTGTCATTAAAAAGAATAGCGGTTTATCAAAAGATGATTTTATAGTTAAAGATATTAAAAATGATTCAGCAATTATTGAGGGTATTAGTAAATATTCAGGAAATATTAAAGTAACATTTAAAGTTATAAGAAAATTAGATGAAGTTTTAAAAAATCCAAATTTAGGGGAAATAAATAATAATAGTCAAGAAACTATTAAAAGAGCTATTATTAGTAATAATCTTGAATTAAAGGAAAGTGATTTTATTTTAACTAATATTAATAGCAATTCTGCTATTGTACAGGGACAGAATGATTATGAAGGAGAAGTTAAAATTACTTTTGCTATTGCAAAACAAGAAAAAATAGAGTTGAGTACACTTTTAAAAAATACTAATTTAGGAATTCTTGAAGATAATAAAAGCTCTACAATTTTAAAAGTTATTCTTCAAAAAAATAGTGGTCTAAGTGAAAATGACTTTACAATTAATCAAATAACTAAAAGTTCTGCTATAGTTAGTGGAATAAATAAATATAATGGAAATGTAACAGTGAGTTTTTCAATAAGGAATAGAGTTGAATTAAGTACAATTCTTACAAATACAAACTTAGGAGTTTTAAATAGCAAGGATTCTAAAACTATTAAAAAATCTATTATAGAAAAAAATCAAAATTTAACTGAAGATGATTTTATGTTAGAATCTATTTCAATGAATTCAGCTGTTGCAGTTGGAATTAACAATTATATAGGAAAAGTTAATGTTTTATTTCAACTTTCAGCTGTTAAACCAGATTCAATACAATTAAAAGAAGCAATAAAACAAACTAATTTAGGAACAATTGTTTCATCAGAACCTGAAGAAATTTTAAAAGGACTTAAAATAAAAAATCCAAATATTGACACTAATTTTCTTGGTGTAAGATGAAATGGTGCAAATGGAGGAAATGGTTGAGGAAATGTATATTCATTAGATAAATCAGTTTATATAGATGTTCAAGATAGTGGAGTGGATGTTTCTTTCACTGTAGATGAGTCATTAGAAAGTACACCTCTTTCACAAGTGATTACAAATACAAACTTAGGTATGATAAATTCAAATGATCAAAATACAATATTGCAAGTTGTAAAACAAAAAAATTCTAGTTTAGAAACAAAATATGTGGAAGTTATTAATATTGGTGATAACCAAGCAATTATAAAATCAACTAATATCAGAAAGTATAAAGGTCAAGTTAGTGTAAAATTCACAATAGATACATCAAATGCTATGGATTTAGCAAATGTTGTTACAAACAGAACACTAGGATTAATTAACTCAAATGATCAAGATGCACTAAAATCAGCTGTTTATAATAAAAATCAACAACTTGACATTAACAGTATCAAATTTATTGATATATTAGCAGATAGTGCTTTAATTGTTTCTACAAATCCTGCTAAATATAAAGGTAATGTAAGAGTAACATTTAGTGTTGATAATTCTAATGCAATAGATTTAAAAACAGTAATTTCTAAAACAAATCTTGGAGGTATTCCAGATAGTTATCAATCTTCAATTAAAAGAACTTTAAAATATTTAAACTCTTCATTAGATGAGAGTTCAATAAAAGCAACACAAATTTCAAAAGAAAAAGCAACAATTGTTTCTACGAATCCTGCTAAATATAAAGGAAGTGTTGATGTTATTTTTGAAGTAAAAACACTTGTAGGTTATTGATATGAGTGAGGAGGAGCATTTGAAAATAAAATGGCTCTTGATCAAATTGATTCTAGATACAATGTTATAGATGTTTCATTTTTATATTCACAACATCCTTATGCAATGCCAACATATCAACCAAATAATCCTAGTGTAATTAAACAAGCAATTAAAAAATTGCAAAGTCAAGGAAGAAGAGTTTTAATTTCAATGGGAGGAGCAACAGGGGGAGAAATGCTATTTAGAAGTAATCAAAAAGATGAACTTAAAGCAGCAATAAAACAAACTGTTGAAGAATATGGTTTTGATGGACTTGATCTTGACTGAGAAGGAAATTCACTAGCAAGTAGTGAATCACAAAAAGTTACATCAGATGCATTAAAAGAAATTAAAGATGAGTATAAAAAAGAAAATAGAGACTTTATAATCACAATGGCACCAGAATTACCTTATCTGCGTAAAGCTGGTTATGCTGGTAAAAGTTATGGAACTTTCTTAAATGAGTTAAAAGATTACTATGATTGAATAAATCCACAATATTATAATGGTTGAGGAGATGGACCAACAGTTGATGCCCAAGATGCAGCTAAAGTTGGTGTATCAGCTGGAACAATTATTTCAAATGATAATAAAGAAAAACGTGGAGAGTTCTTTTATTTAGTAACTAAATATATGACTTCAAGACCAGGGGGAGTAGATAATTATTTCCAAATTTCTCCTGATAAATTTGTTATTGGAGCTGCAACAAATGAACCAGCTGGTCGAGGAGCTGCAACAAAAGATGCAATTAATAAAGCATTCAATTTATTGAAAGAAGATTCAATACATATTAGAGGTTTAATGACATGATCTGTTTTATGAGATGGATTTGAGGGAATGATTCCAGATCAGTATGGATCAACAGTTGCAAAAGTTGAATGAAAAAGATGATCATATGCTAAATGATATGAAGATTCATTTGGTAAATTAAAAAATAAATAATATTTTTAGAAAATATAAATAAAAATACTATAAAAGCAGAAACTAATAAAAGAGTTTCTGCTTTTTTATTTATATAGTTATTATTCCATAAAAGACATCTTTATTTTTTCATTCTATAAAGTGACAACGTTCCCCCCAAATTGGGAACGTTTTTTTTTTTTTTTTATCATTTTTTATTCATTCTAATTCTATCATTATTATAAAAGTCCAATCATGCTCATGCTATTTCCATACATTGATTAATGTTTTCAATATGACATGTTCTTATAGTTTCATCTTTTAAACGACCATGAAAACTTTCATGTTTACCATTATGATGAGGTGTTCCTGGTTTTGAATAGCTTCTAATAATTTGTAAATCATTACATAAACTTATGTAATCCAGAGAGGTATATTGATTTCCATTATCTGAATGTAATAATATTGAACCTAAATATTTTTTATTTTTATATGCCATTTCTACAGCTTCAAGAACAAAATCTGTTTTTTGATTATCAATTCTTTTAGATTTTCCTATTATTTCTCCAGTTAAATTATCTTGAACTGTGCAAATATAACCTTTTTTTGTTTTAACTGAAAATTCAGTTATATCACTAGTTCAAATATTTTCAAAACCAATTTCTTTTGCTTCTTTTAAATAATTCTTTCTAATAGTTTCGTTATATCTTTTAATCTCATGTTTAGATTGTTTCTTAATGTAATATGCAATATGATTAAATTTTTTAAATATACGTTCTAATTTTTTATGATTAATTCTGAAAGGGTCAATATAATTTAATTTAAAATATAGGGCTCATCTTTTAGCACTATAAGCACTAAGGAAATTATTCCTTTCAATTTCTGAAATAACTAAATTCATAATTCTTGTATCATCCAGGAAATTCATTAAAGTTTTATTTTTTTTATATGTTGATGTTCTATTAATATTTAAAATTTTACAAATCATTGTTCTATTGCTCTTGGTATTTATCAATAATTGTTGAACTATTTCTTTTTGGTTTTGGCCTTGGAGGCTCATTGCTTTTTTAAAATATCATTCTCCTTAATTAATTCCTTATTGTAATCAAATAGAATTCCTACAAACAGATCATTTGCCTTTTGAGATATACTGTAATCTATTTTATAAGGTAAACGAGTTTTTGAATCACCAATATCTGTATTTTTGTATTTGTTTATTATTGTTCCAATTGATCCTGTAGTTGAGTTAAATTTTAATGCTATTTCCTTTAGAGAATAACCATTCAAACTTAATTCAATAATTTTTTCTTTTTCTTCTTGAGTTCACTTTCTAAACTTTTGTCCTTTTTTTGCCATATACTTTATCCTTTTCTATTATTGTATAAAAATTGTTGCCTAAATGGGGGGAACATTCTAACCTCTGTCAAGTCAATAAACTTGATTTTTTTTTTTTTTTTATATAATTAGCAATATCAATTTGAATTGTTTATTTGTATTTTAATAGCTCTTATAAAAGGAGGAAAAATGAAAAAGTTATTAAGTTTATTAGCAACTACAGGTTTAGTTGCAACTACAAGTGCAACAGTTGTAGCATGTAAAAGTGAAGTAAAAAAAATTGAATTAACTAAAATAATAATCAATAAAAATTTAGGAGAATTAAATCAAGATGGAAATACGGGTAAACCGAGTTCAGAAACTATTTTAAATGCTACATTTGCTAAAAACAAAGAGTTAATAAAATCAGAAGTTGAAGTTAAAAATATTACTAATGTAAAAGCCGATATTGTTGTTAAAACAGATTCAAAAAAATATATTGAAAAAGGTTCAGTTGAAGTTAATTATATTGTTAAAAATGATATTAAAAATAAAATAGATTTATCAAAAATCAAAGGTGAGAGTTTAGAAATTTCACCTTTGGAAAATAGTGAATCAAGTGCTAAAAAAGCTGTTATTGATCAAATTAAATCTAAATTAAGTATTGATGTTGTTGAAAGTACTGATATTAGTTTTGAAAATTATAAAAAACCAACATTAAGTGAAAAAGGTTCAATTGAAGTTAAATCAGTTAAAGCATCAACAAAAGTAATTGGATCTGCTACATTTATATTAAACTATAAAGAAGATAGAATAGATTTATCAAAAATCAAAGGTGAGAGTTTAGAAATTTCACCTTTGGAAAATAGTGAATTAAGTGCTAAAAAAGCTGTTATTGATCAAATTAAATCTAAATTAAGTATTGATGTTGTTGAAAGTACTGATATTAGTTTTGAAAATTATAAAAAACCAACATTAAGTGAAAAAGGTTCGATTGAAGTTAAATCAGTTAAAGCATCAACAAAAGTAATTGGATCTGCTACATTTATATTAAACTATAAAGAAGATAGAATAGATTTATCAAAAATTAAAGGTGAGAGTTTAGAAATTTCACCTTTGGAAAATAGTGAATTAAGTGCTAAAAAAGCTGTTATTGATCAAATTAAATCTAAATTAAGTATTGATGTTGTTGAAAGTACTGATATTAGTTTTGAAAATTATAAAGAACCAACTTCAACTGAAAAAGGCTCAATTGAAGTTAAATCAGTTAAAGCATCAACAAAAGTAATTGGATCAGCTACTTTTATATTAAACTATAAAGAAACACGTAAAAGTATAGCAAATATTTCTCCTAAATTAGATTTTAATAAATCAAAAATAGAAATTGAAAATATAATAAAAGAAGAGATAATAAAAATTGATAAAAATGTAGTTTTAGATAAAGATTATAAAATTAGTGTTAAAGATAAAGAAAATAAATCAAAAATATTAAGCAATACTGTTAAAACTGCTGCAGGTGATGTAATTGAAATTAGTGCAATTGAAACTTCAAAATTAATTAAAGATTCTAAAAATGTAAAAATTGAGCAAAAAAATATTGAAGAGGTTATTGATTTAAAAAATAAAGTATTTGAAAATAAAATATTTTATGTAGATTCTTTTAGTGGAGATCAAGCAAAAGTAAAAAAAATGATTAAAGATACTTTTGGTTTAACTGAACAAGATTTTAAAGCAAACTATGAATCTAAAAAAGATACAAATAATGAAGAATATGAGATTGAAACAATTGCGGGAATAGGCAATTATAAAGGTTCTATAAGTTTTGAAATAAGAGTTAAAAAAGGTAATATTTAAAATAAAAATACAACTTTATTAAAAAAGTCTAAATATACTTTGTTAACAAGACAAAATGTTTTTTATAAAAGTACTTATATTCAACTATTTAAAAAAGTTTGTGAAACAATAAAGTTATAAAAACATTTTAGTAATTTAACACTTATAAAAAAAATTATTTTACAATAATTTTTTTTTTTTTTTTTATAATTTTAAAAAAATATAATAATATAGGAGGCAAAATATGTGATCTGTTTATGATAAATTAGAAGATTTTATTAATAATAGTAAAGATAGTTCATTTAAAATAATTGCTAAAAATATAATAGATTTATTTGATAAGGGTGAATTTATTAATCAAAAAGAAATTGCTGAACTTTCATTTGTTGCAAACTCTACAATAACCAAATTTTCAAAAGCAATTGGTTATTCAGGGTATAAAGAATTATTATTCACTTTAAAAAATGAATATGACAAGTATGGAAATCAAGAAGTAAAATATAATGTTAAATCAAAAGAAATAATTTTTTCAATCTTTAATTGAATTGAAAAGAATTCAGAGTTTATTGAAACATTAACAAATGAAATTAAAAACTCTAAATGTATAAAAATATATGGTTCATATCAAGTGCAAAACTCAGTTAGATATTTATATGATTCATTAGTAGCTTTAAATAAAAATCCAATAATAATTAACAATGATTATGATTATTTAAATAAAGACTTTAGTGACTCACAAATTGTAAATATTTTAGTTGTGTGTGGAAAAGATAATAAATCTTTAATAAGAAACTTTAATAGTAAGTTTAATAAAAATCAAAAAAATTTTTTAATTGTCTCAAAATTTCAAGAATCAATAATTAAATTAAAGTTTGACAAATCATTGGTTATTAATTATCAATATGATGATAGTAAGTCTATATACAGAAATATTGCATTAAGTATTTTGTTCTTAACTATTTTTCAAGATCTTTAATAACAAAATTTCCCTTTTTGGAAATAAATATCTACTTTATTTAAAAAACATTTTTTTAATTTTTTTAATAGAAAATAATTCTAGAAAGAAATTATTATATGGAAATTAAAATATTTTCTCCTATGGATGGAGAAATTAAAAAAATTGAGGAATGTTCTGATTCAATGTTTGCTCAAAAAATGATGGGTGATGGTTTTTTAATTGTACCAACTTCTAATGAACTTTATTCACCATTTTATAAGGGAAATGTTGCAATGATTTTTGATACAAAGCATGCAGTTTTTTTAGAAAGTGATAATCTAAAAATGCTTATTCATGTTGGTATTGATACTGTTTCATTGAATGGGAAACCTTTTAAATTAAATGTAGAACAAAACAATAAAGTTGATTTGAATACTAAAATAATGACTATTGATTTCAATCAAATAGCTCAAAAAAATTTAGTAACTGAAACTCCAATAGTTTTTGAAGAATCAAATTTATCTACATTTAAAATAAAAAAATTAAATACAGGAAAAGTTAAAAAAGGTGATTTGGTTGCTTTAATTGAATATGAAATTAAAAAGGAAAGCCAAGTTAAAAAAGAAAAAATAGAGTTAATTGGTTTTGAATCTAAATATTTAACTTCTGCAAAACAATTTATAAAAAATGTTGGAGGCTTTTCAAACTTTGAAGAAGTTTATAATTGTATGACTAGATTACGATTTAAAATAATTGACAAAGAAAAAGTTGACGTACAAAAAATTTCTAATAATGAACTTGTTAAAGGAACAGTGTGAAATGGCAATGAATTACAAGTTATTATTGGGGGAGAGTGCTATAAAGTTAAAGATGAAATTTCAAATATTCAAGCTGGAGTTTATGATCAAGAAACTCAAGAGACAAAAATATTTATAAAACCAAAATTTTCAAAAAGATTTTTGGCAGCTATCACAGGAATAATGACTCCTCAAATTCCAACATTAATGGCTGTTGCATTATTGGCAGCATTACAAGCTTTGCTTGTTTCAACAAATGCAATTGTAGATGCATCTCAATTTGAAAATGTAGCGGACGCAGGATTGTTTGCAGCAACAATGTATATTTTAAGTAAAATTGGATTTAGTTTAATGGGAGTATTGTTTTGTATTTCTACAGCTAAATATTTTAAAGGTAACATAATGATGGCTGCTCTAATTGGTTTAACTATTACTTCAAGAATGTTATTTTCTGGAAACATTATACCAATTGAGGAAGCAAAGTTTGGAAATTGAACATCTTCAGATTTAGCAGGACCTGGATGATTACTATTTAAGATAGGAAGTTTTCCAATACTTGTTAAAGGATATGAAGGAAGTGTATTGCCATTTATAGCAGCTGCAATATTGATGGTATATTTAGATAAATGAATTAAGTCATGAATAAATCCAACAGTAGATATTGTTTTTAGACCATTTATGGTTTACACAATTATTTGTGTTGTTACATTATTTGTATTTGGACCAGCTTTAGGAATGGTTGAGTTTGGATTAAGTCAAATATGTATTTTATTTGAAAAAATTCCTTTAGGTTTAGGAGTGGCTTTATTTGCAATGTTGTGACAAATAATGGTTTTAACAGGAGTTCACGTTGCTGTTATTATGAGTATTATGATAGGAACACTTTTCCAAAATCCTGTTATACCAACTTCATTAGATATAGCAACAGCAATTGGATCATTTGGTCAAGTTGGAGCTGCAATAGGACTTATTGTTGTGACACGAAATTCACAGTTAAAAAATTATACAATTGGTTGTTTAACTGCAGGAATGTTAGGAATAAGCGAACCCATTATATATGGAGCAACTTTACCAAAAGTTAGACCTTTCATAGGAGGTTGTATTGGAGCTGGACTAGGTGGGCTAATGCTTGGTTTGTTAAACATTAAAGCTTCAATTGTTTCAGGATTAGGAGTGTTTTCAATTACAGCTGTAACTGGTTTTGTTAATCAATTATTATTTATATTGTGTTGACTAGTTGCAATTGGTGGGGGAGCATTGTTTACAATATTACTTTATTCTGAAAAATGAGATGAAATTAAATTTAGCAAAAAACAATTTGGTAAAATTAATTCAATTATCTCAAAGATATTAATAGCAAATGGACTTGAACAAAAAGAGGCAAAAGAAAAAATAAATTTAATAGAAAAACAATATATTGATGAATTGGAAAATTCAAAATTAATATTTAAAAATTATTATAAGTACTTTATTTTAAAAACAAAATATGAAGCAAAATTAAATCTGATACTTGCAAAAGAAGAAAAAAATAAAAGAATTCTTTTTGCAAAAGCAAAAAAACTTCTTGATAATGAAAAAGCAGATCAAGAAAAAGTAAACGAAGCAATTATAAAATCAAATGATTATAATTTAAGTAGTCAAAAAGCTGAATTAAATAATAAAATTAATGAATGAAATATTGAAAATGAAAAAGTTATAAAAGAATATGATTTAACAATTGCCAAACTAACACAAATGTATAATGATACTTTAAAAGAGTTAGCAAAAATATCAAACTTTGAAAATATAATGAAGTTTGAAAATAATTTATACAATGGTATAAATTCAGTAAAAATTAATTTTGGAGTTTTAGATGAAAAGGATTTTACCTTTTCTAAAGAAGATAAGAAAATAGTAAAAGAATTATTAACAATTAGTAATTAAATATAGAAAATTGAGGTGTATCAATGAAATTTATTAAAGAAGATTTCTTGTGAGGAGGAGCAACAAGTGCTGGACAAATTGAAGGAGCATGAAATGTAGGGGGGAAATTACCAACCTTATTAGAGTTAACACCTTACAATAAAGAAATTAATAGAAAAGAAATGCTTTTTTCTTCAAAAACAAAAGAGCAATATTTACAAGCTCTTGAGAGTAATGA
Source organism: Spiroplasma floricola 23-6 (assembly GCF_002813555.1). Lineage (NCBI taxonomy): Bacteria > Bacillati > Mycoplasmatota > Mollicutes > Entomoplasmatales > Spiroplasmataceae > Spiroplasma > Spiroplasma floricola. Next base: position 725,996 of record NZ_CP025057.1, on the reverse strand, counting down.
AAATAATCATTATCCAAAAAGATTTGGAATTGACTTTTATAATAGATATAAAGAAGATATAAAATTATTTAAAGATGCAGGAATGAACATTTATCGAATGTCAATTGCATGAAGTAGAATATTTCCAAATGGAGATGAAGCACAACCAAATAAAGAGGGTTTAGAATTTTATAAAAAAGTATTTGAAGAGTGTAAAAAAAATGAAATGGAAATAATGGTAACTATTCAACATTTTGATGTACCATTATCTATAATGTTAAACTATGGAGGATGAGTTAATAAAAAAGTGATTGATTTATATTTAAAATATGCACAAACTGTTATGAATGAATATAAAGATTATGTAACTTATTGACTTCCATTTAATGAAATTGATATTGCAATTTGAGCTCCAGAAACTGGACTTGGAATTTTTAATTCTGATTATCAAGGAAAAAAAGAAGAACTTGTTCAAGCAAGTTATCAAGGTTTACACAATCAATTTGTAGCTCAAGCAAAAACAATTGAAATGGCTAAAAAAATATCTTCTAAATTTAAAATGGGATGTATGGTTGCAAATTCAACTACCTATTCAATTGATTGTAATCCTACAAATGTTATGCAAAATTTAAAAATGCAACAATTCTCAAGATGATTTTATTATGATGTAATGGTAAGAGGAGAATATCCAACTTACTCAAAAAGATTTTTTGAAGAAAATAATATTAAGTTGGATGTAACTTTTGAAGAACTTGAAGTGATAAAAAATAATACAGTTGAGTATATAACTTTTAGTTATTATATGACAGGAACTATTTCAAAAGATGAAATTAAAAAAGCTAATGCTAATCTTCATAATGTTGGTGTAAATCCTTTCTTACAAGCAACTGAGTGAGGATGGCAAATTGATCCAGTTGGATTAAGAATTACTTTAAATGAATTATGAGATAGATATCAAGTACCATTATTCATATCAGAAAATGGAATTGGTGTTGTAGAAACTTTAGATAAAAATCAAACAGTAGAAGATGATTATAGAATTAAGTATTTAGAAGATCATATTGAGCAAATAAATGAAGCTATACTTGATGGAGTTGACGTATTTGGCTATACTATGTGAACACCAATTGATGTAGTTTCAGCTTCAACATGTGAAATGTCAAAACGCTATGGATTAATTTTTGTAGATTATGATGATTACCACAATGGTAGTGGAAATAGATATTTAAAAAAATCTTATCATTGATTTAAAAATTTTATGAAAAACAAAGAATTTTAATTATTTATAAAAAATCTTTTTTATTTTGAAATAAAAAAAGGTTTTTTTTTTTTTTTTCTTAATTAAAAGAAAAAAAATTTATAATTAGTTAAGAGGTAAAAATAATGACATCTGTATTTGAAAAGTTGGAGATAATGAGCAAAGATTTTGAAGATACCACTTTTAAAATAATAGCTAAAAAAATAATAGAGAATACTAAAAATGGAAAATTTTATAATCAAGAGGAATTAGCAAATCAAACTTTTGTATCAATTTCAACATTGACAAAGTTCTCAAAAAAACTAGGTTTTTCAAGTTATCGAGAATTTATTTTTGTTATGAAAACTGAATGATCAAAATATAACTGAGATAGACAAAAAAAAGTAGATACAGGAGAGATATTTGAATCTATTCAAACTTGAATAAATAGAAATGAAAATTTTATTAATAATATTTGTGAAGAAATTAAAAATTTTAATATAATAAATATTTATTCATCTTATCAATCTTATGATTGCTCAAAATATTTTGCAAACTTATTAATTGATTATGGAAAAAATGTAGTTCTTTTAAATAATGAATTTAGATTTAAACCGAGACAAACTGATGAAAAAAGTTTTAATTTAATTATTTTAACAGGAAGAGATAATGATACTTTAATTGATAATTTTTCAAAAAGTTACAATGAAAGAGATACAAATTTTTTAATAGCAACTGAAAAACAAGCTGATAAGTTAGAATTTAATTTTACCAATAAAATTTTAATAGATTATAGTTTAGACAATTCTCAAGTAAGCACTAGAGTAATTGCTTTAAATGTACTTTTTTTTACAATATTTAATAAACTTTAAAAACTATGCAATTAGTAAAGTACTTGAAGGAATAGAAAAATCTATTCTTTTTTTTATTATATTATGGAAAATATTACTATAAGGAGGAATAAAAGTGGAAATAAATTTATATGCTCCAGTTGATTGTGAAGTTAAAAGTATTACTAAATGTAGTGATGAAGTTTTCTCACAAAAAATGCTGGGTGATGGAATAGTTATTGTACCTGATAATGGCAGATTTGTATTACCATTTGATAAAGCCAAGTGCAAAATGACTTTTGATACTAAACACGCTTATGGTTTTAAAATTAACAATGAAATAGAAGTACTAATTCATTGTGGTATTGATACTGTTAAACTAAATGGAAAACCTTTTACTCAAAAAGTTAAGCTTGAGCAAAACTTAAAGTTAAATGATCCAATATTTGAAGTAGATTTAGAAATTTTAAAAGAGAATAACATAACAAGTGAAACACCAATAGTTTTTGATCCAACTAGTGCACAAGATATAAAAGTTATTAACTTAAAAGAAGGAAAATATAAAAAGGGTGAATTAATTTGTAAAATTAGTTATAAACCTCTTGTAGCACAAAAAAAAGACACTCAGTTAAAAGAGTTTAAATCCAAGTATCAAATAGCTAGTGAATTATTTGTAAATGCAGTTGGAGGAAGAAAAAATTTCTCAAGAGTTTATAATTGCATGACAAGACTTAGATTTAATATTAATGATAAAACTAAAGTAGATGAAGCAAAAATTAAAACTAATGAGCTTGTAAAAGGAATTAATTGAACAGGTGATGAATTACAAATTATTATCGGGGGGGGGGAATGTTACAAAGTTAGAGAAGAAATAGAAAAAGAAGAAAACTATTCAGGATCAACTCAAGAAGTAAAAGAGAAAGTTAAAAAATCTCTTGGCACTATTGTTGTTGAAGGCATTGCTGGAATAATGGTTCCAATTATTCCTGTATTGATGGCAGCTGGTATATTTGGAGCATTGTATGCAATATTGTTACAATCAAATGCAATTGTAAATCCTGAAGCTGGTTTTGCAAATGCTGATATTTTTTCAGTACTAATGTATATTTTATCTAAAGTATCTTTAAATTTAATTGGTGTGTTTTTTATTTATAACACTGTTAAATATTTAGGTGGAAGTACAATAGTTGCAATATTAATAGGTTTGATTCTAACATCAAGATTCTTGTTTGCAAGTGTTGGAGTCAGTTCTTCAGATGAATGAAAATTTGGAGAATTAATGTCAGAATCTAACTATGGTATTACAGGATGATTCTTATTTAAAATTGGAAATTATCCAATTGTTGTAAAAGCATATGAAGGAAGTGTCTTGCCATTTATTTTATCTGGTTTCATTTGTTTCTATGCAGATAAATGAATTAAAACTTGAATGCCTTCTGCAATTGATATTGTCTTTAGAAGTGCATTAGTTATAATTCTTACTATAATTCCAGTTATGTTTATTGCAGGACCAATCTTATCATTGTTAGAATTCTTAATGGCTCAATTTGTAACATTAATTGGACAAAAATTACCATGAGGACTTGGAGTAGCTCTATTTGCGTTAATGTGACAACCATTAGTTTTAACAGGAGTTCACGTTGCTGTTGCTATGACTTTAATGTTACCAATGATATCTCAAAGTCCTGTTCCATCAGAAATGTTACCTGCAGTGCCTATAGCTGTTATGGGACAACTTGGTGCATGTATTGGTATTGCAATTTTTTCAAAAAATGGAAACTTAAAGCAACTTGCATTAAGTAGTATTCCTGCAGGTGTATTTGGAATAACAGAACCAGTAATTTATGGAGTTAATTTACCAAAAATTAAACCTTTCTTAATTGGTTGTGTAGCATCATTTGCTGGAGCACTATTGTGTGGAGCAACAGGAGTTGTACAAAATACTGTTGGTCCACAAGGAATATTGGCGTTATTAAGTTATGATAAAACCTTAGATAAAGTTTTCTTGTTACTTTCATTTGTTATTGCAATTGGAGTTGGAATATTGTTAACATTTATATTCTATAAAGAAAGAAAAAATGAATATAAATACTCAGTTAAAATCTCAAATAAAATGAAAAATATTTTGAGAAAAATAAAATTTGAGAACATGACTTCATTTGATCAAAGAGCTAAAAAATTAAGCTTAGATATCAAAGAACAAGAACAAGTTATTAAAGATTATGAAAAGTATATTCAAAAACTTTTAAAATTAGAAGCTAAACTTGCAAGATTAAATGGTGCTGAAGAAAAACATAAAACATCACTTTATAAAAAAGCAATTAAAGCTCAAAAAAATGAAAAACTTGATCAAGAAAAAATAGATATAATTGTTGAAAAATATAATTCATATAATTTATCAGAAAAAATTAATCCTATAAATTTAGAAAAAGATAACTTAATTAAGGAAAATGAATTACTTGTTAAGAAATATCAAAAAACAATTAAAGAATTGGAAACTCTTTCAGAGAAATTTGTAGAAGAAATTTCAAAAGAAACAGATAAAGTTGAATTATTACAATATAAAAATTTATACTGAAATGCAATTAATGCAGTTGAAGTAGGCTATGGTTTTGAAGAAAAGAAAAAAATTTACTTTACAAAACAAGAAAAACAAAATTTATTAACTATTAACTAAGGAGGCAAATTATGAAATTTGTAAAAAAAGATTTCTTGTGAGGGGAAGCAACATCAGCTACACAAGTAGAAGGTGCATATGATGAAAATGGTAAATCATTAACTATTTCAGAAATGAGACCTTTTAACCCAAATTTAGATCGTAAAAGTGTAACTGAATTGAGTGCTTATACTAAACAAGATTATGAAAAAGCAATTGAAAATAAGGAAGGATTACATTATCCAAAAAGATATGGTATTGATCAATACCACAGATATAAAGAAGATATAGCTTTATTCAAAGAAGCAGGAATGAATATTTATAGAATGTCAATTGCATGAAGTAGAATATTTCCAAATGGAGATGAAGCACAACCAAATAAGCAAGGATTAGAATTTTACAGAGATGTTTTTAAAGAATGTAAAAAATCAGGAATGGAAGTAATGTTAACTATTCAACACTATGATGTTCCTTATCCAATTGCTAAAAATTATGGAGGATGAGTTAACAAAAAAGTAATTGATTTATATATCAAATTTGCAACAGTAATTATGAACGAATATAAAGATTTAGTTAAATACTGATTGCCATTTAATGAAATTAATGTTGCACCATTATCTCCTGTTACAGGATTAGGAATTTTTAGAGAAGATTTTAAAAGTGAAGAAGAATTTAGAAATGCATCATATCAAGGATTGCACAATCAATTTTATGCTCAAGCTAAAGTTATTGAAATTGCAAAAACTATTTCAAAAGATATTAAAATGGGGTGCATGGTTGCAAATATTACAACTTACTATGCTGATTGTAATCCAGTTAATGTAATGCAAAATTTACAATTTCAACAAATGGAAAGATACTTCTATTATGATGTAATGATTAAAGGAAAATATCCAACTTATTCAAAAAGATATTTTGAACAACACAATATTAAGTTTGAAACTACACCAGAAGAGTTAGAAGTAATTGCCAAAAATCCAGTTGAATATATAACTTTCAGTTACTATATGACTTCAACTATTTCAAAAGAATTAATTGATTCAGCTGGAGGAAATCTGTTAATGGGAGGAAAAAATCCTTTCTTACAAGCAACTGAATGAGGATGACAAATTGATCCAATAGGATTGAGAGTTACTTTAAATGAACTTTGAGATAGATATGAAATACCTTTATTCATATCAGAAAATGGAATTGGTGTTGTTGAAAAGTTAAATGAGAAAAATACTGTTGAAGATGATTATAGAATAGAGTACTTATCACAACATTTTGAACAAATTAATGAAGCAATTCTTGATGGAATTGATGTATTTGGCTATACTATGTGAACTCCAATCGATGTTGTAAGCTTATCAACAAATGAAATGTCAAAACGTTATGGATTAATCTTTGTAGATTATGATGATTATCACAAAGGCAGTGGAGATAGATTTAAGAAAAAATCATTTGATTGATTTAAAAACTTTATGAAAACAAAAGAACTTTAGTCAAAATTTAAAATTAAATTCTAGGAATATACTTTTAAATAAAAAAATAAGATGTAAAAAATATTTCCTAAAGAAATATTTTTTTTTAAAAATTCTTTTATTAGTAGTCAGCAAAGTGTTCTACATATTAGTAAGGTAATATAATTAAGTTGACTTAGAAATGTATATATTGAGATAGGAAATAAAGTTTTTTATAGTTTATGCTTTTGTTGTAACAAATTGCATGATCCTGTATGAAAGGAGTAATAATATGATTTTAGAGAACGAAAAACAAGAGATAGGTTTTAACAATAAATTAAGTACTTTATTAGTATTTAAAAAAACTTTTATCTAAGTATTTTTAAATTGGTTATTATGCCAATAATCTATTCTGTTGCAATTAACAGTATTGAAAAGAGAGGATTTCAAAATCCATGAAGTATAGCATTTATAATTGCAATGATTATTTGGTTAATATATCCAATATTGGAAAGAGTAACAATGTATAAAATAATAAGTTTTTATAAAGAAAATGAAGTTATAACTGCTATAAACAAAAGAAACTTAGTAATTATAATTTTTATTCCTTTTTTAGGACCAATCATTTTTTGATATAAAATGGGTTCAATTATAAAAAAACAAATTTACCATTTTTATAAAGATTTTAAAATGACCATCTGAAGTACTTCTTTTATTCAAGCATTTAGTTCTCTTACTAAAATGAAGCAATAATCTATATCAATTATAAAAATATTAGAATAAGTTTACACAAATTAATAGAATTATGGTTTTATATATGTAGATTTAGATAACTTTGGAACAGGTTCTGGGGAAAGAAGAATTAAAAACTCAGGGAAATGATTTAAAGAAATTAGTGATTCTAATGGAATTAAATTATGAGAATAATTCTAAAGTAAAACACTTTTTAAAGTGTTTTTTTATATAATTTTTTTACTCAGAATAAATATTTTTGTTATAATTTTATTATATTTAAAAACAAAGAAATGGAATCAAATATGGACGAAAATCTCTTAAGTTCTGAAACGGAACTTGAACAAAAATTAGAAACAAATATCAAAGAAGGTTTAACAACTGAACAAGTTGAATCAAAAAAGGCTAAATATGGATTAAATGAACTACCTCAAGGAAAAGTAACTCCTTGATATTTGATATTTCTAAAAACACTAGTAGAGCCAATTTTATTAGTACTAATGGGAGCTGCAGTTGTATCGATAGTTGCTCCAATTATTTCAAATGGTGGTCATATTCAAGCATCTGAATTTATAGATGCAGCAGTTATTCTTTCAATAGTTTTAATTGATGCTATTTTAGAAACTGTACAAACTATTAAAGCACGAAAATCAATGGATGCTTTAAAATCACTTTCTAAACCAAGAGCTGTTGTTATTAGAAATGATATGCAACAAGAGATTGATGCTTCAGAACTTGTTCCTGGAGATATTGTTGTTTTAGAAGCTGGAAAATATATTCCTGCAGAGCTAAGAATTGTTGAATCAAGTGACTTAACAATTGATGAGGCAAATTTAACAGGAGAATCATTGCCTGTTGAAAAAACTCATTTACCTTTAAAAGAAACAACAACAATATTGGCTGAAATGAAAAATATAGCATTTATGTCTACTTTTATTACTTCAGGAAGAGCAATTGGAGTTGTAATTAAAACAGGTCAAGAAACTGAAATTGGAAAAATTGCAAAATCAATTAACGAAAGTGAAGAAGAATCAACTCCATTAGAAAAAAAATTAAACTCATTTACTTACTGAATAAGTGGATTGAGCTTTATTTTAGCAATTTTAATCTTTACTACATTATTCTTTAGTGGAGATCAAAAAGCTTGAGCAAACTACTTAATGGTTGCAATTACTTTAGCAATTGGTGTTATTCCTGAATGTTTAGCTGCAGTTGTATCAATAACATTAAGTATTAGTACCAAAAAAATGGTAAAGCAACACGTTATTATTAAAAAACTTCAAGCAGTTGAAACTTTAGGAAATGTTAATTTTATTTGTACAGATAAAACTGGAACATTAACTCAAAATAAAATGACTGTTAAAAAAATGATAATGGACAATAAAATTATTACTTCAACTGAATATGCACAAGAAAAAAATGACAATCATATGGATTTATTTTTAAAAGCATTAGTTTTATGTAATGACTCTGTTACTGAAGGAACTGAAAGAATTGGAGATCCTACAGAATTGGCTCTTGTTGATTATGCTGAAATAATTGGCTATGATGAACAAGATTCAAGAGATATTTGAAAAAGAATTGATGAAATGCCTTTCGACAGTGAAAGAAAAATGATGACAACTGTTAATGAAATTAACAAAGTTAATACTACTTTCACAAAAGGTGCAATAGATCAATTACTTCAAAGATGTACAAAAATAATGGTAGATAATGTCTTAAGAGACATTACAGATGAAGACAAAAAGTTACTGCTTGAAATGTCAGATGAACTTTCAAAAGATGCTTTAAGAGTTTTGGCATTTGCATATCACTTAAACTATGATAGTTTAGAAGATAAAGATGACTTAGAACATGATTTAGTATTTTTAGGTGCAGTAGGTATGATTGACCCAGTTAGAGAAACTGCAGTTAATGCTGTTCAATTAGCACATGATGCTGGAATCGAAGTTGTTATGATTACAGGAGATCATGCTGTAACTGCTCTTGCGATTGCAAAAGATTTAGACTTAGCGCACTCAGAATATGAAGTTATGAGTAGTGAAACTTTAAATAGTTTAGATGACAAGCAACTGTTAAGAGTTATTGAACAAATTAAAGTATTTGCAAGAGTTAATCCAGAACATAAGGTGCGAATTGTTGATGCTTTAAAACAGAAGGGTAACATTACTTCAATGACAGGGGATGGAGTAAATGATGCTCCAAGTTTAAGTAAAGCAGATATTGGTGTTGCAATGGGTATAACAGGAACTGATGTTGCAAAACAAGCTAGTGATATTATTTTAACTGATGATAACTTCGAAACAATTATAAAAGGTGTTAATGAAGGAAGAAACGTTTATCAAAAAATTAAAAGAGCAATTGCTTTTGTTATTGGTGTGAATTTAGCAAACGTTTTATCAATTTTTATTCTATCAACTATAAACTCAGTTTCTCCATTAGAAGCTACAAATATTTTATGAATGAATTTAATTGTTGAGTCAATAATTGCTCTTGCAATGGGAATGGGTTCAAACGATTCAACTCTAATGAAAATAAAACCAGTTAAAGGTAAAAATTCATTATTTAAAGGATTGGGATATACTCTATTTAAAATAATTTTATTTACAACATTAGCTTCAATTGGAGCTTATTGCTTTGGAATGATGTTTGTAAATCAAAATGAATTAAACAGAATTCTAGGAGAAAATCACGGTTATACAAATTGATATCAAGCTTTAAGAAATAAAGATATTTCAGTTGCAAATAAAATTGAAATAGGAGATTATGGTAGAACTGCAATGTTTATTGTAATAACTTGTGCTCCATGTTTGTATGCAAACTTTATAAAATTATCAAATTGAAAAGTTCAAAAAAAATTAAATATAGTTACTAATAAACCACTTTGAATTGCAAGTATGCTAGCAATAGCTTTAAATTTAATTTCAATTTGTATTCCTGGACTTAATGAAAAAATATTAAACTTAAATAATTTAAGCAGTTATAATTCAACAAACTGATACTTAATTCCAGGAGCGTTGGCAATTTCAATGATACCTGTATTATGTATGTTAACTTTAGATGGAATTGTATTTACAGTCTATCACTATAAACCAGATCCATGAAGAAGAAACAGAATTCTAGCTCAAGAATTAGTTGAATTAGATATTCAAAAGGAAAAACAAAAAAGAAAAACTAAGAAAAAATAAAGAAAACATTTTTTCTTTTTTTTATTTTTAGTTAAAATGTTTTACACTCACAAATGAAAAATATTTTATTTATATTTATAAATAAAATATAAATATATTAAAGTGGGTGGGTGGGTTGAGAAATATTTTTAAATAAGTAAAATTCTAATGTAAAAAAGCAATAGTAAAATTATAAAAATACATGAAAAAATAATTTAGAGGAAAATATATTAATATTTATTTTTTTAAATCAAGATATAAAGAAGCTCCTTTTCTTTATAATTCTAGAAAAAATAAAGCTTAAATAAGTAATGTAATCTATAATAATGAAAAGTCACTTTATGACTTTTTTTTCAAAAGTTATAAAAATAATTTTATTTTATAAAAATAATTTTATGTTTCCTTTAAAATATTTTATTAAATTTCATAATTTAGTAAAATATTTTAGTGTTTCTAAACTTAAAAAATAGAAGGTTTGTGTTATTATGAAAGAATTAAAGAAAAGAATACCTTTAACATGAATTATCAAATTTAATTTGAGAATGATATTTAAAGAAAAATCTTTTATAGTTTTAAATCTAATTTTCTTAATTTTTACATTATTTATTAGTATTTTTTCAGCTATTGAAAAAAATAATGCTTTCTTTTTAAAATTTTATGACTACTATTTATTAATTGGTGTATTTGTAAATTTATTTCTTATTTGTTTAAGACTTGTTCAGTTTTTTTATATTTCAAAAGTAAATGACAAAACTTTAAACATTCAAGTTGTTCAACAAATTTCTAGAAGAAAATTATTTTTATATAACTATTTTACATTTATTTTATTAACTTTTATTATTTGTTTAATTCCATTTATACTTTTGAATTCTATTAATTATTTATCTTCTTTAAAATTCTCTTGATTTATTTTTAAAATAAGTTTAACTTTTTTTGCTTATTCATTTGCAAGTTGCTTGTGTTTTATTGGTTTTTTCTCAATGATAACATTGTTTTCAAATATACAAGTTTCAACAATTATGGCTACTTTAATTATGTCTATTACTTTTATCAGTAATCTACCTTATTTATTTTTAAAGCAAGGAGAAGATCATAAATTGTTAAAGTTAAATTATCAAAATGAAGGATTTCCAGTAACGTTATCAAAAAAAGTAAATATGATTTATGACTCATATGATTTAAAAAAGCATGTTTTAAATGGACAAATAAGATTCCCAGATTTAAGTTTAGAAATCTTTAATAACTTTATTGAGAATAAATATTTAACTGATACAAGATCTTCAACAAGTTTTGAAACTTCAAAAAGTATTGAAAAAAGAATTAATTTTTGAAAAACAATTGGTGTAATTGAAGAAAAGTCATCTTCTTTTTCATTAGATCAACCAACAAGAATAGTTTCAATGAATAAAAATTTTGAAGAAATATCAGATTGAAAAAATAATAATGTGACTTTTAAATTTAATTTGAAATATAAATTTTTATCAATCGAAGAAATACAAGAAAAAATAAATAGAACAGAAGATGTAAAAACTAAAAAAGTGTTAACTCAATTTGTAGAATATACAAACTATATTTTTAAATATAAAACTGACTTTAAATCATTTACAAGTAATTTATTTGAGCATTTTATTTTCTTTGATGATAAAGATAATAAGGATATAAATTGAATTGAAAATAAAAGCACAAACCAAAAAGTTTTATTTCAAGCAAAATATCTTGCAGACATTTATCAATATCATTATTCACCTGCAGATCATAAACTTGGTTTAGATATAGATAACTCAAAAGATTTAATAGAAAATAGTCTATTTTTTAAAACTATGTTATCAATGCACTTATTAGAAAATTATTTTTTAAATTATACAGATAATCTAACAGTACTTGAAGATTCAACAATTGCAACAGGTGATGAAACATGAGAAGAGTATGAAAAATCAAGAAATCTTTATAATCTTTTATTAAATGTAAACTTTACAGCAAACGTTTTACAAAACTATAGATACTTTGGTGGAGAAAGTTATGATGATATTTGATTTGAACCTGAATCAAGAAATAAAATATTTTTTAATAAACAAGATAATTTATTTATTACAAAGCCAGGCTATAAATTTAAATTAGATACAAATAATAAAATTGTTGGAGATACATATAATAATTTTGTTCCTCCATATTATTATGCAATAGCACAAATTATTTTAGGTTTAATAAATAATTTGGTTGCTTGTTTAAAATTTAAAAGAATGGATCTAAATGGTTAGAGGTGAGAATATGAATGATTTAATTATATTTAAAAACTTTGTTAAAAAATTTAAAGCCAAAAAAATAGGACCTGTAAACTGTTCCATAGAGCGATCAAAAATTACAGCTATTTTAGGACCATCGGGTAGTGGAAAATCTGTTATTTTAAATTCTATTTTAGGAATTATAAAAAGATTTAGTGGTGATATTTCAATTGATAATATTAGTCGTAAAAAGGGAAATTATTATACTATTAACAGAAAAATAGGATACTATACACAAATGGATTTTTCATTATATGAAATAAGTTGCTATAAATTTTTATTTGATATTTGCATTACTATGGGAATAAGCAAAAAAGATTCAATTCAAAGAATTGAGCACTGATTAAAATATTTTGAACTTTGAGAATCAAAAGATAAAAAAATTAAATCTTTTTCATGAGGAATGAAAAATAGAGTTAATTTAATTTTGTGTTTCATAAAAGATCCTGACATTTTAATTTTAGATGAACCTGGAGCTAATCTTGATTCTTTATGAAGAAATAAAATTAAAACACTTTTAATGGAATGCAAAAAAAATAAGAAAACTGTCATAATTACAGTTCACAATATTGATGAAATTGTTGATATTGTTGATGATTTAATAATAATAGATAATGGTGAATGTGTTTTTAATGGTAAAAAATCTAGTTTAAATATTTATGAAAAATATAAAGTTTATATTAAAAATACTTTTGATCTAGAAACTTTTAAAGTATTTTTAAAAGAAAAAAATATAAAAATATTTAAGTATGATGAATTTGAAAACTCAATTATTGTTGCTTTTGATACTTATCAGCAGATTAATTTCTTATTTTTATATTTAGTAAAAAATAAACTACCATTAAAAAATATTGTAAGATTACCTATTAATATTGAATCTATCCAAAAAGCTTTAAAAAATTAAAATATTTATATTTAACTAAGAAAGTCAAAAAAATTAACTTTCTTTTTTCATTATGTCAATATATTTTTAATTTTATTTTACTTTCTCAAAATATTTAAAAAAAATAAAAACTATTCAGTATCTTTTAAATAATTAAAGAAATACATGACTCATGACTTATTAATTATCCAATTAAAATATTTTCAAATTTTTTATAGTTAATTTTAAAATATAAACTCTATAAAAAATATTATTATTTTTATAATTGAACATCTAAAATAAAACTAATAGTAAAAAATATTATTAATTTTATTTTAGATGTTTTTATTTTTTAAACATTAAATAAAAGAAAAAATTAAAACTCAATAATTAATAATAAAAATAATATTAATACATTTCAAATAAATATTTTTTATAGTTTTAGTTTACTTGAAAAAAATAATTCAGATATATCTTGTTAAGATATGAAATTGTAAAAACATTTTATATTTTAAAAATATTTTATATTTTAATAAATTCTCATTAAAAAACCCCATTAATAGTGTTTTTTTAATCTAAAATATATTATTTTTTATATTTTTACTATTCTTTATAGTTTTTTTTTTTTTTTTTACAATTTACTTATTAATAAACTCTTTAAAAAAGACAGTAAAATAGGTGTTTTTTAGTTATAATCAAAAATTATTATTTTTTAAGTAAAGAAAAAAAGAAAAAGTCAAGTTTTTACATATTATTTAATTTATTGATATGAAAAAAAGAAAGGAATATATTCTATATAAGCTTAATATTATTTTAAAAATATTTTTAAAAATATTTTTAAAAATCATTAAGTGAGAAGTAGTTACAAAAAATGTAACTTTCCTTTATCGAGTTTAATACTTTAAGTGTTAGATTCTAAATAAAATTGTAATAAATATTTAACAAAAGGATGAAAATATGAAATTGAAATTTAAAAATTTCTTTGAACAGAAATTAAAAATGAAAATAATTATAGCTTCAATAAGTACTTCATTTCTATTTCTATTAAGTTTTTTAATGATAACTCCAGGAATTGGTTTAGAATCACAAAAATTTATAAATAGTATTGAAAAGCAAATTAAGCAGATTATGCCCAAGGGTATGTATGTAATAGATGGTCAAGATATTGTTTTTGAAGAAGTTATGAACTCTGCTATCAAAAGTGCCTATACAACTGATGCGCTTTCAACATTAAATAGTTATGAAGATAAAGATTTAGTTGAGAAAAAAGAAAAGTATAGTCAATTTGCAGAAAAATGATTTGAAAAAAGGTGAAGTGAAGATATTAAGAACAAAAAAGATGTAGATCTTTATGATTTAGGTTTGGACTTAATAAATTTTGACAAAGCAGTGGCAACTGAATTTTTAAGCTATGCTTATGTACATAGTGGAATTCAATGAATGTTTCAAAGTGGAGGACTTAAAGAAGCATTTTCTTCAAGTTTCTATAAACAAGTTAAAAGAGATCAAACAATTATTGATCAAGATGTTTATGATTCATGAATGAAATCTAAAGGTCCAGGCTTAGAAGGAATAAGTATAGACAAATCATTAGGAACAATGATTATTAATAATAAAACTTGATTTTTAAATAAACAAATCGAAAATATTAAATTTGGTTTTAATATTTTAGGACACAGCATATTTAAAAATAAAGATTTAAATGAATCAAATATGACTAAGAAAAATGTAACCAAAGAAGAATTATCTTATCCTTTCTTAACAAATACTTTAGAAGTTTTTAGAGCAGGTGTAATATTATTCTTTATTTTTCTAATAGTTATACTTCCAACATTTTTAACTTTTTTAACTTTATGAATTATAAATTGAAAGAAAGGAGCTAATAAATAATGAAAAAATTATTATCTATAATTGCTTCACTCAGTTTTATAACAACAACTGCATCTGCTGTTGTCTCGTGTATTCCTCAATCTGATGAGATCAATTTTAATTTTGATAAAAACATAGGAACTCAATTTGACAAAAGAAATGCAAAAGATACAAGCGATGATAAAAATAAACACATGGGTTTTTCAAACTTTTTTACACTTGGTGACTCATTAAGTGATCAAGGTGGACTAGTTACAATTGCTAAAGATGAGTTAAATGTGAATGTTAAAATGTCAGGTGAATATAAAGGTGGCTTTAGCAATGGGCCAACTACCGCAGCATTGATAAACAATAAACTAAATTTCTCAACTAAAGAATTTGGCTCATCAAACTTAATTCATAAAGCAGATATTGATCACAATAATCAAAAAGTTTGAGGTAAAAATTACTCAATTGGGGGAGCAACTGCTTATGAACAAGGTGGACTTGCTTCATTATTAATGGGTAATACTGGAATTTATAAACAAGCTCAAGCACTTATCGAACAACAAATAATTCATTCAGATGATTTATTTCTAGTAGAGATAGGGGGAAATGACATGTTTGCTATTTTAGATAATGTAAATGATTCTAAAAAAAGAGAAGAGATAATGCAAGGTGCGTTGGAAAATATTAAAAATGCATTATATACATTATTAAACAATGGTGCTAGAAATATAATTTTTCTTTCACCTCCAGACATGACACTTATTCCAAAATACAATAAAAAATCACAATCAGATAAAGACATAATTAAATTTATCGGAGATGATTTTAATTATGAGATTACAAAAATGATTATTAATGCAAATAAAAATTATAATAACTCAATTCTTCATTTTGATTTATATGGCAGATTTGAAGAAATGCTAAATGAGTTTAAATCTTTAAACTCATCAAAAAATATTAGTGATGAATTGTGTGATTCAACAATGCCAAATTTATCTGATGTGGAATTTGATAACTTAGAAGTTAAAGCAACAGTTAAATCTGGTAATAAAGGTAAAGAAGATGATTTCTTTTTTATAGATTTTGTTCATCCAACAAAAGTTGGTCATGAATTCGCAAAAGATTTTATCTTTAAAGAAATTGAAAAAAAATGAATTAAAAAATAAGAAAAGAGGAAATATAAAATGAAAAAATTATTAAGCATAATGGGAGCTCTTACAATGACTACTTCAACTGCAAGTGTTGTTGTTGCATGTGGTAAGAATTCAACAAATAAAGGAACTGAAAATGATGTCAAACAAGATACAATATCTAAGTTATTGTCTCAATATTCAAAAACACTTTATATAAATCAAAAAACTTTATCTGATGGTAAATCACATTTTAGTTCACAATATACAATGGAAAATAAAGTTAAATATGAATATTTATCTACTTTAGGTTTAACTGATTTTGATAAATCAGAAGAAGTTGAAAGTAACACTAAATATGATACAGTTGCTAAAAAATATTTTGATACAAATCTTTTATCAGATAATTTAAAATTATCTGATAACGTTTATCAAGGTTATGTAGTTGATCCAAGTAAAAGCACTGAAGGTATCCTAGGAAAAATTAAAAGTATGTTACCAACAATTTTGGATTTTTTATCAAATCCAGAAGGACTTAAAGATATGTTAGGATTAGTTGCAAACGATCCAGGAGCTATTTCAGGAATAATTACTCCTGAAATTCTAAAAACTTTAGGAAAAGTAATAAACCAAGAAAATTTAAAATATCTTGAAAATGCATTTAGCAATGATATTTACAAAGATATGAGTTATCAAACATCACTTGATTCAAGTGTAATTGGTCTTTCAAATGCTTTAGATAAAATTTTAAATGGAAAAAACGTTCAAAAATTAAAATATTCTAATCAAAGTGAAGTTGATTCTAATAAAGAAGCAGCAAAAGAAAAATTAGGAACAAATATTAAATCATTAATTTTAGGAGAAAAATCATTAAATATTGACTATATAGAAAATATTGATTCAATAGCTGAAATTATTAGATTTGTAAGAACACTGTTAATTTATATAGAACAATTTAGTTATGATGAAATGACTTCAAACGTATTAACTTTAGAACAAATTGAAGCAAAAAGAACTGCCAAAGTTCAATCAAACACAATTGACTTAAAACAATTATTTAAAAAATTAAGTTTTATGGTTAACAAAGATGAAACAGGAGTTTCATTTAAAAACTTTATAGGAGTTTTATTTGCTACAAATTCAAATAGTTTTAGTTTAGACAAAGATTTTGAAAATAATAAAAATGATGGACTAATGGGATTAGTTTCTAAAGTTGCTCAAAAAGCAATGGGAAAAGAATTTATAGAAGTTGATGCTCCTTTTATAGGAAAAATGAAAATATATATAAATGCTTTAATTAGATCAATTATTAATGGAGGTTTAGCAGAAGAGTATGGTGGAGATTTATTTACAATATTTTTAATGGCTGCAACTCAAATGACAGATATGTTACCAAGTCCAATAAAAGAATTTATGGAAAAAATTGTAAAAAATAATGATAGTGACAAATTTTCTGCAGATTGAATGGGATATTTATGAAATAACTCAAATAAACTTTTAAATTTCTCAATTAAAAATTTAATGTCAACACCTATCAATGAAATTAATCTTTCAAGTTTATTTGGAGGAGCATCTTCAAAATCAAATAATAAATTCAATCAATCAAGAGCAGGTTTATTAGATTATTTAAATAAAAAATCAATTAAAGATATTGTAAATGAATTTAACACTGCTTTTGATATAACTACAAATGCTAAAATTAACTTCAGTGATTTTGGAGAATTAGTTGCAAGATTAAGTAAAGACAACACTCTTGAAAAAGCTTTAAATAACTTAGATAAAATGTTTGAAATTCTTGGATATAACAGTAATGGAACTATAAAACAAGGATCAGTATTGGAACAATTATTTAAAATTTTAGGAGATATTAAAGAAATTATTGGAGGAGCAAATTCAGTAATTAAATCTTGAATAAAAAACAGTGATCAATTAGAAAAACAATTTGAAAAAGAAGCTAGTGATTTATTAAAAACTTTAAAAGTAACAACAAAGAAAAATTCAATAAATGATTTCCAATATAATGTAACAGATGGAAATGTTGAATATGTATTTAATATTAAGTTAACTTATAACAAGAACAATACAAAATTACTTATTTCAGAAATTAACTTAATTTAAAAATTTAAAATTAACAAATTATATAAAAGACTACAAAAATGATAAAAATAAAGAAAACTTTCAAAAAATAAAGACTTTTCTTTATTTTTTTATGCTAATTTTTTAGAGATTTAAATAAGATAAATTTGTAAGTAAATGAATATTTAATTTTTGGTCGGTAGGGTGGGATTGTTGAAAGAAAGGGTAAAAATAATAAACTTTTTACTAAAACTACTTGGAATAAATTTACTAGGTTAAACTCCATTATCAATATCTCTAGTATCATTAAATAATATTGCTAATTATGCTAATAAAATTTTAAAGATGATTTAGGATTAAAAAATAATAATAAACAGTCAAAATATAGTAAGTGTATATTTTAATTCAATGTGCAACTAGTAAAAAAAATTCTTATAAATTTAATGTAAAAATAATAAAACTAATTCAATGATTATTAATTATGTAATTGGCCTTAAACTCTTATAGTTGTTTTTCTATTAGAAATGAATCCTCTATTTCTTTTATCAGGAAAAACAATTTCTGCCAATTAATAAAAAAGTATTAAATTAATAATTTTGAATTAGTGAGTAATACTTCACAAAATTTCACAAATAAAAATAAAAATACTAAAAAATATATCTCTATTATTAAACAGAAAATAAATATCTTAATTAGTATATATTTTTTTTAAAAAGATATGTTATAAAACACATATCTTTTGTTTTTTATTTTTAAGATAAATTTAAAAAAAATAAAAAAATACTAAAAAAAATCGTATAATTATAAATATAAAATAAACTTTCTAAATTTTTCAAAAGTAGAAAGTTTTATTTTATTTTTTTAACTAAAAAAATAACTTGGAAAATATAATAAAATAATTCTTAATACTTATTAAAACAAAATGATATTATAAATATATTGCACTTAAGGAGGACTTATGAAAACTAAAAAAACCAAATCTAAAAGTATGGAATTTTTTAAGATAATTTCAAGATATTATGTAAAATATTGATGAATTACTTTAATTTTGACTATAACAATTTTGTCATTTTGTTTAACAAGAGCTTCAATTCCTCTGTTGACACAACAAATAACATTATCTATTAAAAGTGAAAATAATATAATTAGTGAAAATGAACAAGCTATTTGATGAGGGTGAAGTTCAAAAGCAAATATAATAATTGGTGTTTGTATGATTTTAATTGATGCAATTGGAACATATGTATTTAACTATTTTTCTTGAATTTTAGGTAGAAAAATTGAAGTTGATTTAAGAAATAAGATTCTTGAAAAACTAGTAAGACAAGATATTTCATATTATTCAGATAAAAAAATAGGAGAAATTTTAACAAGTGTTGTTGCAGATACACAAAATTTAGGTGAGGGTGCTGTTAGAATTCCAACAAACATGGGAATTGCAATCTCTCAATTTGTTGTTGCATTTACAATGACATTTATTTTATCTTGACAAATTGCTATCTTTGGATCAATTATTTATTTTGCACTATTAATTTTATATTTTGTATTTTATTCAAAAACAGTTAAAAAATATGAAGTAGTTAGAGATATTTACGAAGAAGTAAATGGTAATGTAACTGATAGAGTTGCAACTATTAGATTAATTAAATCATCAGGAACAGAAGATTATGAGAAAGCTTATTTTGAAGAACAACAACAAATAAACTATAAAGCTCATAAACCTGCTATCTTAAATTTATCTTTTTTAATAACAACAGTTTATGCTGGATCAATGATTTTGCAATTTGCTATTCCAATTATTGCAGGTATTATTTATTCAATTAAAGGTGATCCTCAAGCAGCTACATTATTTTTTGCAATTACATTTCCTGCTTATATGATTAATCAAGCAAGTTTAATATCAACATTTAATAGTTTAATGGGAATTACATTCTCTTTAGCTATGTCTGGAGTTGCCAGTACTCATGTTTCTGAACTTTTAAATGCAGAAACAAGGTTAGATCCACATTACAATAGTGGAATTGTAGTTGACAATATTAGAGGAAATATTGTATTTAAAGATATTGAATTTAGATACCCTGAAAAACCAGAAAAATTAATATTGCCTAAATTTAATTTTACTTTTGAAGAAGGTAAATCATATGCATTTGTTGGAGAAACTGGTAGTGGAAAATCAACAATCGCACGTTTATTATTGCGATTCTATGATCCAAGTAATGGACAAATTATAATTAATAAAAATCAAGATTTAAAAGATTTGAATCTAGCAAGTTATTTAAAACATATTGGTTATGTTGAACAAGAACCTCAAATTCTGTTTGGTGATGTATTTGAAAATGTCAAATACGGAAGATTTGAAGCAACAAATGAAGAAGTTATTGAAGCATGTAAAAAAGCAGAGATTCACAATTTAATTTCATCATGACCAGAAGGTTATAAAACTATTTTGGGAGAACGTGGATTTATGCTAAGTGGGGGACAAAAACAAAGACTTGTTATTGCAAGAATGTTTTTAAAAAACCCTGAGGTTTTAATTTTAGATGAAGCAACAAGTGCTTTGGACAATATTGTTGAAAAAGAAATCCAAAGTAAATTAAATGAATTAATGAGAGGTAGAACAAGTTTTACTATTGCTCATAGACTTTCAACAATTAAAAATGTTGATCACATTATTGTGCTTGGGGGAAATGCACAAGGAATAGTACAACAAGGAACTTTTGCTGACTTAATCAAAGTTGAAGGTCATTTTAAAAACTTATATGAAGCTGGACTATTAGAACAAAACAATTAGTAAGGAGAAGAAATTTATGAAAAAGAAAAAAGAAATATCAAATAATAGAGCTTTTTTGTTTTTATTTTTTAAATACTACAAACAAGATTTCAAAAAAAATTGATGAATAATTCCTAATTTTCTATTTTGAGCTTTCATGTTATTTTTAGCTCCTTTATTAACTAATCAAATTAATTTATCTTTAACACATCAAACTGTAAATCATGGTTTTTGATTACTTGATTATTGAGGACTTTCAACAATTCAATTAATAATTATTTCAGTCGTACTTTTATTTTTGAATTTAATTAACTCGTTTTTATTTAATTGATGATCAAATACATTTGCAAAACAAATTGAAACTAAATTGAGAAATGAAATTCTTGAAAAACTAGTAAGACAAGATATTTCATATTATTCAGATAAAAAAATAGGAGAACTATTAACTAATGTAATTTCTGATTCACAAATTGTTGGAAATCAAGCTGTTGATATTCCAATGAACGTTGCAAGTGCATTTTCTCAAGCTATAATTGGTTTATCATTAACTTTTATACTTGAATGAAGAATTGCTTTAGTTGGTTTTGTTATTTTTATGTTTATTTTAATTTCATTCTTTGTAAGTTATGCAGTTTTAGTGGCAAAATATGAAAAAGTAAGATTAACAATGGAAAAAACTAATGGTAATGTAATTGATAGAGTTATTTCTATTAGATTGATTAAATCAACTGGAACAGAAGATTATGAAACAGAGCATTTTAAAGAAAAACATATAGATTATTATAAACAAGCTAAGCCAATTGGAAAATGATTAAGTATTTTTTCAATGATTGTTTTTGCAGGAGATTTCTTATTATTATTTACAGCTCCAATGTTTGCTGCAGTCTTTTTTGGAGGAAGTGCAGACACTAGTAAAATGGAAGCTTTCTTTCAATTGTTTCCTTCATTTGTAATGGCACAAGGAATGTTAACAGGACCTATTATTACATTATTTGTAATTTCAGGAGGAGCTGCTATGGCAGGAGTTTCATCAGCTAGGATTTTGAGAACTTTAAATGCAGAATCTATTTTAGATTTCCACTATCATGAAGGAATTGAAATTAAGGATTTAAAAGGTGATATTGTTTTTAAAAATATTAATTTTAGATACCCTGAAAAACCAGAAAATTTAATTTTACCAAACTTTAACTTTACACTACAATATGGTAAATCATATGCTTTTGTTGGAGAAACTGGAAGTGGAAAATCAACAATTGCTAAACTTTTACTTCGTTTCTATGATCCAACAGAAGGACAAATTTTGATTAATAATAAAGAAGATTTAAAAGAGCTTAATTTATCTACATATTTAAATCATGTTGGATATGTTGAACAAGAGCCTCAAATTTTATTTGGAACTGTTTTAGATAATATTAAATATGGGTGTTTTGATGCAACTGATGATGATGCAATTGAGGCATGTAAAAAAGCAGAATTGCATGCATTAGTAATGAGTTGACCTGAAGGTTATAAAACAATTTTAGGAGAACGTGGATTTATGCTATCTGGAGGGCAAAAACAACGTTTAATTATAGCAAGAATGTTTTTAAAAGATCCAGAATTGTTAATTCTTGATGAAGCAACAAGTGCTTTGGACAATATTGTTGAAAAAGAAATTCAATCAAAATTGAATCAATTAATGAAAGGTAGAACAAGTGTTACTATTGCTCATAAACTTTCAACCATTAAAAACGTTGATCATATTATTGTACTTGGTGCAAATGGTGGAGGGATTGTTCAAGAGGGAACATTTAATGAATTAATTAAAAAACCAGGACATTTTAAAAATTTATATGAAGCTGGAAAAATAAACAAATAATTAGTTGAAAACTATATCAAAATAAAACAATATAAGTTTTGTTTTTAATAATAAAAATGCTTATTTAATTGTATAAAGTAAATTATATTTAAACAAAAATTTTAATATTTTTTAAAAAACTTTGTATAAAATATTAGTTTTAATTAAAATGGGACAAAAAATAAGAACAATAAAACTGAAAAGTTAAAACAGGCATATTTAAAGTAACTGTTTCTTCAATGATTTTATTTATTATTTCATTAGTTTTAACTAGTATTTTTGTAAGATTACTTATAATACATACTTTAAAAATACAAATGTCATGATTATGGTTAGGTCTTGCTGTTGTAACAGGTGTTATTGCAGTCTTTGTACTTTTTTCTATGATTCAGGGTTTTATCTTTTTAAAAGCTAACAAGAATTGAAAAGAAATGCAAAAAGTTAGAAAAAAATCAGCTCTTGATTGAAAATTATTTTATTTTGTATTTGCAGCAAAATTAATAAACTTTCTGATATTGAACATGAAAATCAAATTAAAATAAAAAATTATAGACTTTTTTAGTTTATAATTTTTTTATAGAAAAAGGGAGATAAAAATGTTTATTACAAAGAACAACTTAAAAGATTGAAGATTATGATATAAGTTAATAGTAGCTTTATTAATTTTAACTTTTATATTTGAAATGCTTATAAAAGGTCTAGTTAATATAGGTAATGATTCTTCTAAAAATCAACCAAGTATTTGAACTATATGATCAAAAGATGAAGCTGGAAAGATTATTGGATATGATTATTATGGTTATGTAATTAATTTTTTTAGTTTCTTTACTATTCAATCGAATATATTAATAGTTGTATGATTATTGGTTGGTTTTTTCAATCACAATAAAGAGGGAGAAATAAAAATATTGCAAAAATCATTTTCTCTAAGTGTTATAACTTATATAACAATTACTGCAATGATTTTTAACTTTATGTTATTGCCACAAGTATTGGCATCAGGAGACAATAATTTTGGAGCACTTTGATGAGTAGAACAAATGATAGTTCATACATTTGGCCCAATTGCTGCAGTTGTTTATTTCTTATTTTTTATGAAACAAAATTTAGAATTTAACTTTAAAAAATTTATTAAAAAAGATTTTTGAATAATAGCAATCTATCCAGTTGCTTATTTAGTTTATACTTTAAGTCGTGGAGAGCTAATTTATAGAAGTTATGGATCAGATGCAAGTTTAGCACATAAGCATCAAGCTTATCCATATTTTTTCTTAGAAATACATAATAAAAATGCTCTAGGTTTAGGAAATGAAAGTTTTATGAATAATGGTTTAACATGATTGTTTATTGCCATAATAACAATTGTTGGAATTATTATAGGCTTAGGAAGTCTTTACTTATTTATTGGTTCAAAAACAAGTAATATAAGAGAAAGTTGAAAAAATAAAAACAATGAAAAAAAATCATAACAAGCAAAATAGTGGCAATCTTCTTAAAAAACACAATAAAATAATAAGTAAGTTTTTTAGGACTAACTATTTTGGTTTAATCACATTTTTAATTGATCAAACTATTTTTGGAACAACTCTTGTTTTATTCATTTTAAACTTAGTATTAAAAAGTCAAATAAATTGAATTTCATACTCAATTGTTGGGGGCAGCATTTATTTGCTTTTAAAATTTACCTATACAAACTGATTTGCAAAGAATAAGTTTTTTAAATGTATTGATGTCTTTGATTACACAATAAAATTAGAAAATAATAATTTTAGAGCTAAAAGAGCTATTGAATTTATACCAATTTGATTCTGAATTTATATAATTTGTGTAAATTTTACTACTGTTATTTTTATTAACTATGAATTAAATAATGTTTTATCTAATACGCCTATAATGAAAGCTATAGTTACTTCAATGTTAAATGTTCTTTTAATCCCTTCATTTTTAAATTCTTTTCAGAAATTAGCACAATCTAATGTAGAAATAGAATCAAACTATAAAAATTTAATTAAAACACAATATTTTTCAAATCAATCTTTATTTGAAGATGCAAAATTCTCAGATTACTATTTAAATGTAAAATTCTCAAAAAATGATCTAACTTCTAAAAATGGATTGTTTATATTTACAAATAAAAAAGATTTAAATGAATCTGAAATATTGGAAATTAAAAAGGTAAATGAAAAAATATTACAAATATATAAAAAAAATTGAGAAAACTACTATGACTTATTAGATTCAAGTTCAGTGCTAGAATTTTCAAAAGGAAGTATTAGAAATTTATTTTGAATTGAAAGAATATATGATCATATATTCTTAGATTTTTTTAATATTTAATAGAAGTATATTATAAATTATATTTAAAATTGAATTTTATCTTTATATAACTAGACTCTTACGTAGTTTTTTTATTTTATTTATATAGGTAACAATTTTATAAAAATTTCTTTAGAACTATTCACAAAAAATAATAAAAAAACTCTTGACTTTTTTTTTTTTTTTTTATATATAATGACTATAAATTTTTAAAAAAATTGTTCATTTTTAATTTTTTTAAAAATTACTTAAGAAAGTACAATGAATAAAAAATAAATTTATTGTAACTACAAGTGCAGCATTTATTTTATGCAGATAGGAAACAAAAAAGATAAATGTAACTTTGAATAAGTAATTAATTGAAGTTTTCAAGGAAAACTTAGTGAAATTAGCATTACATTAGCAAATAATTTAACAGAAGTTATAAAAAGATTTCAAAAAAAATTAAAGCCTTTATTAAACCGAATTTTTCACCTTAAAAGGTATTTTTTAGATAAATGAAAGGAAATTAATTATGAAAACTAAAGAATTTAAATTTATTTTTATTCCTGGAACAGTGTTTTTTGTTTTGAGTTTTATTAGTTTTATTTTAGGTAGCATTTATGATTTTGAAATTGAAGAATTTCTTTCTAAAGGATTTCATTTTTTTAGTATAAAAATTTGAATAATTTTTTTTGATGTATTTGGGAATTTTCAATTTTTTCCAGTACTATTTATTTTTTTAGCAATATTAATAGAAACTTTTTTTCTTTTTATAAAAATAAAAAGAAAAAAAGAATATTATTTAATTCTATTCCTTTTTTATTTTTTGTTTTTAATATTATGATCTTATTTTTGTTTTACTTTTGTAAATAATTTATATAAAAAAGACGAAGGTTTTGGGATAAATAATGATGCGTTACTACTTTTACCAATGAAATACAGAATTAATATTTCAATTATTGTAATTTTTTTTACTACTTTAATTATTTTATTATCTGCATATTATATAAGATTTAAATTTTCTAAAAGAAAAGACATTTTTATTCAAGAGTATTGAATTGATTCTATTAAAGGTATTCTTTTTATTTTTTTATGTTACTTTATGATTTTAATTTTTAAACCATTGTTTGGAAGACCTTATTATTATTCAGTTATTTTTAATGATATTTTAAATAGTTATCTTCCAGAAAATTGAAATTATGATAGTAGCAAATATTTTTGAGGTGCTGGAATTGATGGAACTGAAAATGTTCAATATAAAAATTGATGAGAAATAAATGATTTTTGAAAAAATTTAAAATATTGATTTAGTAGTACAGCACATTTAAATCAAACAAATGGGTGAATTAATCAAGATTTTCCATCTGGACATACAATATCATCATTTTGTGTTATTTCAATTATGTTTTTATTTATAAATAATAAAAAAAATAGAAAATTAACAAATAAAAAAATTTCAATTATCTGAATTTGATTTTCATTAATTTTATTTAATATGAAATTTTCTTTAGTTATTGCAATGACACATTGGTGAACTGATGTTGAGTTTTCAACACTATTTGGATTACTTATGTTTTTTATAGTCCCAAAAATCATAGATTATAAACAAAAAAGATATTTTATAAAAGTTAATAAAAAATATAATTAATATTATATTACAGTACTTTTTATTATTTTTTAATAAACTACTATATTTATTAAAAAATAATAATTTGCTCTTTTTTGAAAAAAATTTCATTTTTTTCAAAAAACCTAGTATAAATTATTTTCTTTAATTAAAATAATTAGTTTATAATAATACTATTAATAAAAATAGGAGAAAAATATGAACAAAAAAACTGAAAAGTTAAAACAGGGCATATTTAAAGTAGCTGTTTCTTCAATGATTTTATTTATTATCTCATTAGTTTTAACTAGCATTTTTGTAACTTTACTTGTAATACATACTTTAAAAATACAAATGTCATGATTATGATTAGGCCTTGCTGTTGTAACAGGTGTTATTGCAATCTTTGCACTTTTTTCTATGATTGGAGGTTTTATCTTTTTAAAA
Source organism: Spiroplasma floricola 23-6 (assembly GCF_002813555.1). Lineage (NCBI taxonomy): Bacteria > Bacillati > Mycoplasmatota > Mollicutes > Entomoplasmatales > Spiroplasmataceae > Spiroplasma > Spiroplasma floricola. The sequence goes on along the minus strand of NZ_CP025057.1, from coordinate 698,788 downwards.
GCTAACAAGAATTGAAAAGAATTGCAAAAGGTACAAAAGAAATCAGCTCTTGATTGAGGATTATTTTATTTTGTATTTTCATCTAAAATTGATAAACTTTCTGATATTGAACATAAAAAGCAAATAGAAAATAATGAATTATAGACTAAAAAGGTCTATAATTTTTTTATAGAAAAAGGGGAAAAAATAATGTTTATTACAAAGCAAAATTTAAAAGATTGAAAACTTTGATATAAGTTAGTAGTTGCATTATTAATTTTGACTTTTATAGTTGAAATGCTTATAAGAGGTTTACTTAATATAAGTAGTCAAACTTCTAAAAATCAACCAAGTATTTGAACTATATGATCAAAAGATGGAAATGTAATTGGCTATGATTATTTTGGTTATGTAATCAACCGTTTTAGTTACTTTACTATTCAATCAAATATATTAATTGTTGTATGACTATTAGTTGGTTTTTTTAATCATAATAAAGAGGGGCAAATAAAAATCTTGCAAAAAACATTTTCTTTAAGTGTCATAACTTATATAACAGTTACTGCTATGATTTTTAACTTTATGCTATTGCCAAAAGTATTAGCATCATCAAATAATAATTTTAAAGCAATTTTATGAGTAGAGCAAATAATAGTTCACACATTAGGACCAATTGCTGCAATTATCTACTTTTTATTTTTTATGAAACAAGATATAGAATTTAACTTTAAAAAATTTATTAAAAAAGATTTTTGAAGAATAGCAATTTATCCATTTGCTTATTTAGTTTATATTTTAATTCGTGGAGAATTAATTTATAGAAGTTATGGATCAAATGCAGCATTAGCTGGAAAACATAAAGCCTATCCGTATTTTTTCTTAGAAATACATAATAAAAACGTTCTAGGTTTAAGAAATGAAAGTTTTATAAATAATGGTTTAGCATGATTCTTTATTGCAATAATAACAATAATTGGAATTATTATAGGTTTAGGAAGTCTTTATTTATTTATTGGACAAAAAACAAATAATATGAGAAATAAAGGAGAAAGAAAAAATGAAGAAAAAAAATCAGAACAAACAAAATAGTGGTAGTTTACTTAAAAAACACAATAAAATAATAAGTACTTTTTTTAAGACTAATTATTTTGTTTTAACTATGTTCTTAATTGATCAAATTATTTTTGGTGCAACTTTTATATTATTTATCTTAAATCTAGTATTAAAAAATCAAATAAATTCTATATCATATATAATTATTGGGGGAAGTATTTATTTACTCTTAAAATTTACTTATACAAACTGGTTTGCAAAAAATAAATTTTTTAGATGTATTGATGTTTTTGATTACACAATAAAATTACAAAATCATAAATTTAGAGCAAAAAGAGCTATTGAATTTATACCAATTTGATTTTGAATTTATATAATTTGTGTAAATTTTACTACAGTTATTTTTATTAACTATGAATTAAATAGTTCTTTATCTAATACACCAGTAATGAATGCCTTAGTTACTTCAATGTTAAATGTTTTATTAATACCTTCATTTTTAAATTCTTTTCAAAAATTAGCACAATCTAATGTAGAAATAGAATCAAATTATAAAAATTTAATTAAAACACAATATTTTTCAAATCAATCTTTATTTGAAGATGCAAAATTTTCAGATCACTATTTAAATGTAAGTTTTTCAAAAAACGATTTAACTTCTAAAAATGGATTGTTTATATTCACAAATAAAAAAGATTTAAGTGATTCAGAAATATCACAAATTAAAAAAGTAAATGAAAAAATATTGGAAGTATATAAAAAAAATTGAGAAAACTATTATGATTTATTAGAGGAAAGTTCAATGTTAGAATTCTCAAAAGGTAAAGTTAGAAATTTATTTTGAATTGAAAGAATATATGATCATATATTCTTAGATTTTTTCAATATTTAAAAATATATTTTATAAATTGTTTTTAAAAATAAAATTAAAATTAAATATTATTTATATAACTAGTTATAAAACTAGTTTTTTTATTTATAAAAATAAAAGTTTTATGGAAAATATACTTAAAATAATAATGAGTTTTTCAACAAAAAGAGTTCACTTATTTGCGCTTTTAAAGAATACTTAAAAGGAGAAAAATGAAGAAATTATTGAGTTTACTAGCAGCTACAGGATTAGTTGCAACTACAAGTGCAACAGTTGTTGCATGTGGACAAGAAAATCGTTCAAATATATCTTTGAATAAAAGTTCAATAGATATTGAACAAGGTTCAACTGGTGAAATATTAATTACATCAGATAGCGATTTGACAGGTATTAAAATTACAGGTCAAGTTGAAAACAAAGTAACAACAGAAATTGAAGGTAAAAAAATAACAATTAAAGTTTCTGAAACTGCAGAAGTTAAAGATTATATTTTAGAAATTACTGGAACTAAAATACATGATAAAGCATTTACAGTTAAAGTTAAAGAAAAAGGATCTGTACAAAAAGATGTAACTTTAGATAAAGATTCAGTTGAAATTATTCAAGGTCAAACAGGTGAAGTTAATATTACTTCAACAAATGATCTAACATATGTGATTATTAAGGGTCAAGTTGCAGATAAAGTAACAGCAAAAATCGAGACTAAAAAAATAACAATTACAGTATCTGAAACTGCTGAAATTAAAGACTATACTTTAATAATTAGTGGAACTAATATAAATGAAAAAGAATTTACAGTTAAAGTTAAAGAAAAGACAGTTGGAAAAACTGATGTAACTTTAGATAAAAACACAGTTGAAATTACTCAAGGTCAAACAGGTGAAGTTAATATTACTTCAACAAATGATTTAACAGGTATGACTATTGAAGGTCAAGTAGCAAATAAAGTAACAACAACAATTAGTAATAAAAAAATTACAGTTACAGTATCTCAAGATGCCACTGTTCAAAATTACAATTTAACAATTAAAGGAACAAATATAAATGATAAAGCATTTACAGTTAATGTTAAAGCAAAAACAGCTTAAAAAAGCTGATATAATTTTGAACAATAAATAAGTTGAAATTACTCCTAATTTAAATGGAGGAACCAATGTTACTCATCAAATGATCTAATAAATTTCTACTATTAAAGATCAAGTTGCAGATGAAGTTAACAGCAACAATTTAAAGTAAGAAAATAATAATTATAGTATATTCTTTAATTTCAAAAGTTAAAAAATATACTTTAAAAATTAGTGGAAAATAAAATAAACACTTAAGTTTTTACAATTAATATTATTGTAGAACAATAAATACTGTCTAATTTTATAGAAATTAAACTATATCAGTGAATAGCAAATAAATATAAAATACTCTTTAAAAAGTATTTTATCATGTAATTATTTCATAAATAACTACTTAAATGTAGTAAAGAATCCATAAAAAAATTTATATAGATTTTAAAAAGACTATTTTTAATAATTTATATAAAAAATTCTTAAATAATAAAAATAAGTGCAATTTTGCACTAAATCAACAAGTTTAAAGGGACAATAATTGATATTAATTATTGTCTTTTTTTTTTTTTTTTGAAAAAAAAAAAAAAAAAGGAAATATCATTAAAAAGCATAAATAATAAGAATTTTGCAAAAAAGTCTCTAATTAATTTGGAACAATAATATAAAAAGTTTGCAAAATATTTTTATTGTTTTATAATATAGATAACGAGGATAAAAAAATGAAACTAAGGGTTATGAAAAAAGATTGAACAAATTGAATAATTTATAGTGCAATTTTTCTATTATTTGCAATTTTTTTCATACTTCCATCAATTAATTTTATAAATTCAAAATTTTACAATTCAGTTATTTTAATTACAATTAAATTATTAATTGGTATGATAGGAGTTGTAGTAATTTTGACAAAGTATATCAAGGGATATACAGAGTTTATAACAACTATAGATATCAATAAAAATAACGTTGTTTCTTTAAAATGAGCTTTAAGAAGAAAGAATTTAAAAGCTTTTTGAAAAACAACTTTATCTATAACACCATTTTTATTACTAGCAATTTTTCAAGGTTTAAATTTAAATAATAAAATTTCAGTTGAATATAATGATAATATTTATTATTATGATGGAGCAGCAATTTATCCTGGTATAACTGAATTTGCTGAAGAAGTATCAAAATCTTTTATAACTTTATTTTTTGAAAAATTATTAAATAATAATCGAAAAATATCATTTGTATTTTCATTATTTATAATTGGAATGATTTTCTCATCATTTTTAATGGTTATTATTTATGCTATTTATAAAATATCAATGAATAATTATTTTAAAAAAATTAATAAACAATTCAATAGACTTTCAACTAGTTTAAATATGGAAAATAAAGATATAATGGAAGAAAACTTTATTCAAATGGTTCAAGAAAAAGAAAATAAAACAAAAACAATGCAAAATGAAAGAGACTCGATTTTATATACAGTTTTAAATAAAAAGTACTCAGATTTCTTAAATGAAGTTAAGAAGTCAACTACACCTCCAAACTTTAACTTGGGAATATAATAATTTACTTAGTTAAAAACAAGTGTAGATACTTTAAAAAACTTGCAAAAAATAGAAAATAATATATCTTAAGGATGTCGGAACCTTTAAGATTAAAATAGCATAAAAATGCTATTTTTTTTGTTTGATTTGATATAATAATTTAGTAAATAGCTTATAAGGAGTAAACAGCAGATATTTTTCAGAGATCTAGTGTTTGGTGTGAACTAGAATTTATCACTGTTGAAGGTTGTATAAGTAAAAAATTTAAGATACTGAGTGGACTTTATTTTAAAGTCAATTAGGATGGTACCGCGTATTGTTAAACAATTCGTTCCTATTTTTTAATTCATTAAAAAATAGGAATTTTTTTATTTAAAAGGGAGCAAAAAAATGAAAGAATTAGAAAAAAAATATAATCATTTAGAAGTTGAAAAAGACAAATATGAATTTTGATTAGATCAAGAATTATTTAAAGCTGAATTTGACAAAAAAAAGCAACCATATTCAATAGTAATTCCTCCTCCAAATGTTACAGGTAAATTACATTTAGGACATGCTTGAGATGGAGCTTTACAAGATATATTAATTAGATTTAAGAAATTAAATGGTTTTGATACTGTTTGAATTCCAGGAATGGATCATGCTGGAATTGCAACTCAAGTTAAAGTTGAGCAACGTTTAAGAGAACAAGGTATTTCAAGACATGATTTAGGTAGAGAAAAGTTTATTGAAAAAGTTTGAGAATGAAAAGAAGAGTATGCCAAAACTATTAGAAGTCAATGAGCAAAACTAGGACTTAGTTTAGATTATTCAAAAGAAAAATTTACATACTCAGATCAATTAAATGAAATTGTTAATTATGTTTTTGTTAACATGTATGAAAAGGGATTAATTTATAAAGGTAAAAGAATTATAAATTGAGATCCAAAGCAAAAAACAGCTATTTCAAATATTGAAGTTATTTATAAAGAAACAAAAGGGGCAATGTATCATTTTAAATATATTTTAAATGATAATAAATCACAATTTTTACAAGTTGCAACAACACGTCCAGAAACTATGTTTGGAGACGTTTGTTTGGTTGTTAATCCAAAAGATGAAAGATATAGCAAGTATATTGGAAAAACTGTTATAAACCCCTCAAATCAAGCTCTAATACCTGTTATAGGGGATGAATATGTAGAAATTGACTTTGGAACAGGAATTATGAAATGCACTCCAGCTCATGATATCAATGATTTTGAACTTGGTTTAAAACATAATTTAGAACAAATTGTTGTTATGAACGATGATGCAACAATGAATGAAAAAGCATTAGAATTTAATGGTTTAGATAGATTTGTTGCAAGAGAAAAAATTGTTGAAAAATTAACAAAAGAAGGTACATTCATCAAAAAAGAAGAAATAACTCATCAAGTTGGCTATTCTGAAAGAAGTAATGTTATTGTTGAACCTTTTATCTCAGATCAATGGTTTGTTAAAATGGATTATTTAGCAAATCAAGTATTAGAATTACAAAATTCAAAAGAAGCAATTAACTTTTATCCTAATAGATTTAATGAAACATTAAATAAATGAATGCAAAATACTTATGATTGAACAATTTCACGTCAATTATGATGAGGACATCAAATACCTGCTTGATATCACAATCAAACAAAAGAAGTTTATGTAGGAGTTAATCCACCAAAAGATGAAAGCAATTGAACAAGAGATTCAGATGTTTTAGATACTTGATTTTCAAGTGCTTTTTGACCATTTGCAACAATGGATTGAAATGAAAAAAAAGAGTCAGAAATGATGAAAAGATATTTTCCTGTTTCAACAATGGTGACAGGTTATGACATTATTTTCTTTTGAGTAGCTAGAATGGTTTTCCAAAGCTTGGAATTTACAAAATCAAAACCATTTAAAGATGTTTTAATTCATGGACTTGTTCGTGATTCAGAAGGAGCAAAAATGTCAAAATCTCTTGGCAATGGTGTTGATCCAATGGATGTAATTGAAAAATATGGAGCTGATTCATTGCGTTACTTCTTATTGACAAATTCATCTCCAGGACAGGATTTAAGATACAGTGAAGAGAAATTGACAAGTACTTGAAATTTTATTAATAAAATTTGAAATGCTTCAAGATTTGTTATGATGAATATCGACAAAATTCCAACAAATGAGGAATTTGAAAATAACTTTAAAAAACCTGATTTGTCAAGAAATCAAATTGATTTGTGAATTTTAAATAAATTAAGTGAAACTCAAATACAAGTAAAAGAAGCAATTGATAAATATGAATTTACTATAGCAGGTAAAGTTTTGTATAACTTTATATGAGATGATTATTGCTCTTGATATATTGAACTTGCAAAAGCACAAATAGGTGAAAATGATTTATTAAATAATGAACAAAAAGAATTTAGTAAATTAACTCTAGGATTTGTATTAAAAAATATTTTAATAATGCTTCATCCCTTTATGCCTTTTGTGACAGAAGAAATTTATCAATCATTTGATCTAGAATCATCTATTTTAAAAGAAAGATGATTAGAAAAAGAATTTAATAATGAAGTTGAATCAATTAAACATATTTTTGATATCATAACAACTTTAAGAGAGTTTAGAGCAAATCAAAATATTAAAAATTCAATTAATTTAAATGTTTATTTAAATATCTCTAAATCATCATTTAAAGAAATATTAAATAATGAAATAGAATACATTAAATTATTTATTGAAAAAATAGTTAATTGTAGTTTACAAATAAATGAAATTAATGAACAAGAATTTACTTCACTTCCAGTTAAGGATTATTTCTTAGATATTCCAAATAAAGATTTTTTTGATAAAGAAAAAGTCTTATTAGAAACTCAAGAAAAAGTAAATGAACTTTTAAAAGAAATTGAAAGAAGTGAGAAAATGCTTTCAAATGAGAATTTTATTAAAAGAGCTGCTCCAGAAAAAGTTGAAGACGAAAAAAGAAAATATGAAGATTATAAAAAACAATATATTCTACTGTTAGAAAAACTTAATGAATTAAAAAAATAAAACTTATAACTTTTATTTTTTTGTCGATAAATTTAATTGGGGTGATATATGAAAAAACTTCGTTATCTTGCAATATTGATATTTTCTTTATTAATAGGAGCAAGTTTATTTTTTATAGCGAATACTAGTTTTGAAAGTAATTCAATTCATAAAACCACTTATGATAATTATGTCTACTTCAAAGTAAAATTTGATATTACTTTATTAGATAAAGAAATTTTGCCTGTAAAATTAAAAAATAATAACAATACAAATAAAACAAAAGATTTCTTAAAAGAAAATAAATTAACTTATTTGGAAAACTTGTTTGAAATAGAAAATAATAAAAATTTAAAAAAGAATAATACTATTTTGTTTTATCCAAAAGATACTATTGAAGTTTTAAGAATTAGCAGATTTGAAGTTAAAAAAGAATTTTTTACATCTAGAAGTATAAGTGAAACATTAGCAGAAAAAAGTGTTGATATATTTTTAGATACTAAAAATTCTTTTGAAGAGTGCATGACTAAACTGCAAGAAATTTATAAAGGTACTTTTAATGCTGAGTTTTATAAAAAAGCATTACCTAAATTGATCTACTAAAGTAAATTGGTTCTTTTTAACTTTTTTATTAGTTATATGTATTGCTTTAACTAAAAGTATAAGCAATATTTATATATGCACTATTTTTTATATATTAGTATTGTTAATATTTAGCTTTAATATTAAAAAATCTTATCCTTTTTTAATATTTACTATTTTATTTTTAGTTTGATTTCTTTTATTTTATAAATTTGATATTAATAAAATTTTAAAATTTAATTTTTATAAAGTAATTGAGGTAAAAGAAAATTATATTTTAATAAACCAATTGAATACTCTCTATTATTTGAAGGTAGGGGAGGTTAATGTATCAGTAGGGGAGTATATATCTTTAACAGGTAATCTAGAAAACATCAATGTTAATGGTAATTTTTGAGAGTTGGACTTTAATTCTTATTTATTAAATAGAAATGTTAAATATAAAATAATTGACAGTTCAATTAGGAAATTAAATTTTTATTCTATCCAATATTTTTTATTCAAAATAATAAACTCGTCTAATAATCTTTCCAAATTATTGCTTTTTCAACAAAAAACTGATGATCCAATTTACAATAACTTAAATTCCTATTCTTTGGGTTACTTAATTAATTTAAGTGGATTAAATATTTATATAATATCTAACTTTTTAAATAAAAAATTATTTGATAGATGTCAAATATATAAAAAATATAAAATAGTGCTAATTATCTTACTTTTTTATTACAGCTATCTTTTAAATTTCAAATTATTTATATTGAAATCTGCTATTTTACTTATTATTAATTGAATTGAATTAAATTGAAAATTTAAATTCTCTAGAGTTACCAAATTATCAATACTTTGAATTGCATGTTTATTTATAAATCCTTTATTCATTTTTAATATTGGTTTTATTTTTACTCTTATTGCTTTTTTATTTATAAAAAAATATACTGATAAAAAACCAATAACAAATATTTTCTATAATTTTTTAATCATAAATGTAGTTTTTGCACCTGTTCAAATATTCTATTATTACAAATATTTCTGATTTAGTTCAATTTTTAAAGTACTTTTAATTCCAATAATAACTTTTAGTTTTACAAGTTCTTTATTCTTTATGATTCCATTTTTAAAAACAGTTCTTAATTTAATTTATCAGTTACTATACTTCTTTTCTAAATCTTTGACCTATATTAATTTAACAACAATTTGTGGAAGCTTTAGTTTTCTATTTTTAATTGCTTACTTTACTTTGTTTATATTGATTAGTCATTTTAAATTCAGTAAAAAAATACTAAAGTTAGTTTTCATCTCTTTATTTAGCTTAAATATATTTTTAATATTTGAATTAAATCAGTTTTCACAAATTAGTCCAAGTATTACAATGTTAAATGTAGGTAATGGCAATAGCTTTTTATTTCAATATAAAAACAGAACTATTTTATTTGATGCTGGAAAAGGAAGTGGATTTAATAAAAATAGTTTAGAGCAGTTTTTAATTTATAAAGGAATAAGAAAAATTGAAGCTGTATTTATAAGTCATAATCATAAAGATCACTATGATCAACTTGAGAGTGTAAAAAATAGTTATAAAGTAAAGAATATATTTTTTAATTATAATTTAAAAACTAACTATATCTTTCAAGACTTAAAAATTACAAATTTTATAGAATTAAATAATAATGATGAAAATAACAATTCGCAAATATCTCTTCTTGAAATTGCAAACAAGAAAATTCTTTTTACAGGAGATGCAACAAAGAAAAGAGAATATCGTTTAGTTAAAAATGAAGTATTTTTAACTAAAATAAAAGGGGGAATTGACTTTTTGCAAGTTGGTCATCATGGAAGCAAAACTAGTACTTCTGAAAAGTTTATTGAAATTATTAAACCAAAAACTTGTTATATATCTGGGCATAAATCTAAGACTTTAAATTTTCCAAATAAAGAAACAATTGAAACACTAAACAAATATAAATGCCAAACTTATGTGACAAATGGCACTACAAGTTATAAATATAAGATTAAAAATGGAGAAACATTTAAAATATAAAAAGCTCTTATCAAAATAAGAGCTTTTTTTATTATTTGTTTAATTAATTATTTCATTAATCTTGATTTTTCTCTTGCAGCTTTATTTGCTTTAAAGATTCCTTTAGTTACTGATTTGTCTAATAAACTTACTGCTTCATTAATTAAAGCATCTTTTTCTTTTGACTCTTCTGCTTTTGCAGCTAAAGCTTTTTTAATTGCAGTTTTAACTGAACTTCTGAAAGCCTTGTTTGCTAAACGTGATTTTTCATTAGTTAAAATACGTTTTTCTTGTGATTTAATATTTGCCATTTTCAATTCACCCCTTTGAACAAGATATTTTATATACATATAGAGTATATAGTAAAAAAATAGGTAATTCAAAATAAATTATATTTTTTCTTTATTTTTAATGTTAAATTATATTATAAAGGTGATAAAAATGTTCTTTATATACTCAAATGACAACTTTTTAATAAAAAGACAAATAGAGAAATTAACTCAAAAAATTAATGTGGATAAAGAATATGAAATTTTTGAATATTCATTAATTGATGATCCAATTTCTTCTATTTTAGAAGAAATAAATACTTATTCAATATTTTCAACAAAAAAAATAATAATTATAAATGAATGCTGATTTGTTACTGAAAATAAAATTAAAATGAACAAAACATATGATTTAAAATTTATAGAGCAAATTTTAAATTCAACAAATAAAGAAGTTCAAATAATTATGACTTTAAACTCAGATAAATTTTCAAAAAGATTAAAAATTACTAAATTAGTTGAAGAAAAATGTAAACTTTTAAAATTAGATGAGCCAAATTCAGAGCAAAAAAAAGATATTTTAGTCAAAAAACTTGAAAACAACAAAATTGAGTATGAAAATGAAGCTTTGGAATTATTTATTGAAAAATTACCAAATGATATGCATGTTTTTACAAATGAATTAGCAAAAATAATTTCATTAAATAAAAAGCTTACATGTCAATTAGTTGAAGAAATAACTATGAAATATCATAATTTTGATACATTTCAAATTGCAAATTGTTTTCTTTCAAATGATGTCAAAATGTTTTTAAAACAATGATCAAGTTATTTAGAAATAAACAGTGATATATTTTCATTTTTAGCCTTATTGGCAAATAACTTAATTACTTTAAGAAATATATTAATATTGAAGCAAAAAAACATGAATAATTCAGAAATTGCTTCAACATTAGCAATAAATCCTTATAGAATATCAAAGTTATTAGAACAAAATAAACTTAATATTGATAAAATAAATGATAAAATTAAAGTATTATATGTTCTTGAAAAAAACATAAAAAATGGAATTTATGATAGTAAAATAATTCCAGAGATTGAACTATTAAAAATGTTTAATTTTTAGTAAGAATAGAGGTTAAAAAGATGGAAGCTAAAAAGATATATCAGGATTCGATATTTTTGTTAGCAAATTTGATAAAAAATGAGCAATTAAGAGTTGAATTATTAAATAATTCTGAATTTAAAAAGCAAACAATTGAATTAATTAATGATTTATTAGTTTTGGAAATTAATGAAAATTGTACTTTTAAAGATCAAAAATGAAGTCCTGTTTTTGGAAAAGCTTTAGTAAATATTACTAAAGAAAAACTTAAATTTATAAAACCAGAAGATAAAAAAGCAGATGATGTTTTAAGTGATATTACTTATATTCAAACATATTTGTTTAATAATTTACAAATATCAAGAGACTCATTAACTGATCAAAATTTTGAATTGACCGAAGATTTAGTTAAAGAAAACTCAAAAATTACTGATGAAATGAAGGAAAAGTATTTAAAAGTATCGGAAAAACCAGAACCTGAAGTAGTAGATAAATCAAAAGAACAACCAAATACAAATACTAATCAACAAAGTGGTTTTCAAGGATTTGCAGGTGTTGCAGGAGCAGGAGGAAATGCAGGACAAGGTAATCCATTTATGGGTAGTGGATTAAATACAATTCCACCAACTCCATTACAAGATATGAGGTTTTATCCTTATAGTACAAAACCTAAATATACCAAATGATTAAAACTAACTTTAGGTATAGTTTTAGGATTATCTGTTGTATTTTTTATTCTAATATCTATTGTATTTCAATTAGTAAGTTCATTTAAAATTACCAATGATTTAAATGGTCTATCAGGTTTTGACAAGGAATTTGCACAAGCTTGAAGTGCTTATTTAGAAAAAAGAAAATCAACTCAATATAGTTGATATTTATCAAATTCATTAGGTATACAAAGTGGACCATTTTCAATAGTTATTTTAGTTATTTTAGGATTAATGATGGGTTGAATTATTTTTACAATTGTTCAACCCCCAAAAACTTATAGACAACAATTTACAATCCCTGGTATTAACTTAGTTGTACCTGCAATGTTTTTAATTATGATGATATTTACTTGTAGTAGAGCAATTGGTTATATTTTTGGAGCAAATGTTCCTTTTAGTAGTTTATCAGGCTTTCTTGCTGTTGTTACAAATAATAAATCAATGACAACAGAAAGTTTTAATAATTGAATAAATGCAAATAAATCAGGATTAGATCAATTAGTAACTGCAATGAATAATCATTTTGATATGACAATGGCAAAAATATTAATATGATTCTTCTTTATTTCAGTTTTAATGGCAGGTATTACTATAATTATTATTCTTTTCTTAAATCCAAGACTTGATAGAGAAAAAATTGCAAAAGCAAATGATGAATATCAAATGATGATTTCAGAACTTATGCAAGGAAGAAGTTATGAAATAGATCCAAACTTATATGAACCTCAAGAAGAAATAGATGCTTTCTTAAAATCACTTGAAGACCGACAAAATAAAAATAAAGATAAAGATGATGAAAAAAAATAAAAAGATTTTAAAGAAAATAAAAACACAATAATTATTGTGTTTTTTTTCTTATAATTAAGTTGGGTGTATCGAAATGAGAGAAGAAAAATTAATTAAAGTTTTTAAAATAAATATATTTGAAAACAAAATATTGAAAATTGGAATAATTGGTGAAAAACTATGTTATTTAGGTTTTGAAAAAGATGATATTTATCAATTTTATAAAGGTTATAAAGTTAGAAATGTTTTAAGAAAAGATGAATTTGAAAAATACATAGATATTTTAAGAAAATTTGAAAAAAAAGAAAAAATTGAGTTAAATTTTGAAGATTTTTTTCTTCCTAATTTAACTGAAAAACAATTGAATGTATTAAAAGAACTAGTTAAATTAGATTATGGACAATACATGACTTACTCTGATTTTGCAAAACATATTAATAAACCAGATCATACACGTTTTATAGCAACTTGTATGGCTCAAAATCCAATATTATTAATAGTTCCTTGTCATAGAATAATTTCAAAAAATAATGAAATCAAATATAGAAGTGGATCAGAAATTAAAAAATTTTTAATAAAAAATAATTATTAATATTTTTTAACTTTTATTAATTTATAATAGCATTTTTGCTTTGTAATAAAGAAAAAAGTGATTATAATTAATAAGTGAGGTGATTTGATTGAGTTATTATTATAAACATGAATATAATTTTTCAACTCATTCAATTCAGAGGATAAGACAACGTCTTAATCTAGCAAATGAAGAAGAATTCAAATTAAAAGAGAAAATCTTAAAATTAATCGAAAAATCAACTTATAGTTTTGAAACATCAAGACACATATATATAAGTACTCCAAAGAAAGATATTTATTTTGTTATTGAAAAAATAAATAAATTAATAATTACTGCTACACCAATTTCTCCAGAAAAGCAAATGCAATTAATAGAAAATGATTAAAAACAGGTGAATATATGAAAAGAAGAATTAGAAGAAATTTAATACTGCCAAGTGAGTTTTTAAATAATTGAAAAACTCAAAATGAAGATGGAAGCTCTTGTTTTAAATACATTGATTTTGTAAGTGATCAAGTAGAAGAAATTGAAGTTGAAAATGTTCCTTTTATAGAGCTTTTATTTAGTCAATATCAAAATTTTGATACTAAAAAAATAATAAAACAATTCAATCAAATATCAAAAGTAGCAAAAGCTATAGTTGATAAAAGAATCAAGAAAAATGATGAATTTGTAGAAATGACAGGTAAAGAAGTATTATTTTTAAAATATTTTTATTTTTTAATAACATTAATTAATGGTGAATATAAATATTCATTTGGAGATTTAAATAAAAAGTATAGAATATTTGATGTTTTAAATTTTGAAATTGAACAATATTATAGATTAGTAATTTTAAATGTTGTCAGTTATGTACTATTTGAAATGTATGATTATATTTTTAGTAAAAGAACTTTTGAAAGTCTTTATGAATATGTAGAGACATCTTCAATAAACTTTAATTTGCAAGAATATCAAAAAACAATTATTATTCCAAGCGATATTTTAACAAATCAAAACTATAAATTCTTAGATGTTTATTTTCACAATGTGGTAAATAATACATTTTTTAAATTTTTCAAAATATCTGAATTAGACGAAGATACTTTCTTATTAACAAATAAAACAATAGCTAATTTTATAGATGATAGAACTAAGATTAATATTTTAAGCTTATTTATAGTAGATCCAAAAATTGCTTTAGGTTTAGTTAATTTGGGTCCAGGTAGAGGAGAGTACAGACCTTTATTTAAATATTTTAATGAAAGTATGATAAATAAAGAAGTTTTACCATTTTGTTTAAAACCTGATCATAAGATAGAAGAAGATGGAATTTATTTATCTGGTGAACAAAGATTTAAGTTCTCAACATTTGAATTAATTCAAAATCAAGTTAAATTAATTAATGATTGCTTAACTTATCGAGATTTAAAATCAGATTTTGAGCAATTTATTAAATATTAATTCTTAAAACCTTTTCAAAGGTTTTTTTATTTACTTAAATTTAATAAAATAGTTTTTATTAAATGAATTAAAACATTTTTTAATTATTTATATGTAAAAATAGGTTTAGAATTATATATCAATAAAATTAGGGGTGAATTATAATAAATATAAAATTTAGAATGTCAATACGGTTTTTAGAGGTAAAATAACTTTAATAGATATTATATAATAATAAAAAGTTAATTTTATAAGGGAATCATAGATATGAAAAAAATTAAACTATTAAAAAATAATAAAAAGCCATTTTATATGATAATTTCATTAATGATTTTTTCAATAATTATTTTCTCATATTCGTTATTAATGATGTTATCTCCAATAATTACAAAAGAAAATATGTATCAAGTTAATAAAATTATCGTTTCAAATAACTTTGAAAAAGTTTTATTAAGTTTTTTATATGATGGTAAAAATTTAATTGTAGCTGCTGATGATGTTTTAATATATTGAACTCCTTTAATAATAAGTACTGTAGGTTTAATTATTATGACTTGTAGATTAATAATCCATATTATTGGATACAACTTAAAAAATAAAAAAGAAATCATTAAAATAACTAGACCAATTAGAAGTTATCAATTAACAATGACATTGTCATGAATTTTATTGATACTACTTTCATTTACTTCATTAATTTCTGTATTGTCAGCATCGCCATTTATATTAGGTATTTCTTTTCAATTTAGTTTTAGTAGTTTTATATCATTTAATAAAGATATTGCAGATTCAATTTCTAAGTTATTAGATGGTCAATTTGCAAACATATATTGACTTTCATTTGGTATATTTCACAGTTCATCAGGTATATGAACAAGTCAAACAGAATATAAAAGTTCAGATTTAATTTTATGAATTTTGCTTCCTACAATTATCCAATTTACAGCTTCAATTGTTGCTTTAGCAGGTACAATTTGTGGAGAATGTAGTTGAAAAAGAGTTAATATAATATTTTTAAAAAGTTTAGAAGAAGAGACAGGTCAAAAATTTGTAAAAGAATTAATAGTAAAAGAGAAAAAAATAAAATCAAAAAATAAAAAAGAAAAAGTAGAAGATAATGAATCTAGTTATCCAAAAGTTTTAGAAACTCTTGAAACAACTAGTCAACTAGATACTGAAAAATGAGATATTTTTAGTGCAACAAATGAGCAGTATAGTCAAGAAAATGATACTTTGAATATAATCAATGAAATTGACAAAATAAAAAATAAATCTGTTAATGAAACTGATGAACAAAACGATACTTTAAATTTAATTAATAAAATGAAAAATAAAAGAGAAAAATCTCTTGATTCAACTACTTTAGATATTCAACAAATCACTCAAGAAGATAATACTTTTAATATAACTGATGAATATTACAATCAAGAAGATAGAACTTTTAATGTAACTGATGAAATAGAAAATAAAAAAGAGGAATCTCTTGATTCAGCTATTTTAAATGATCAACAAATTAATAAAGAAGATAATACTTTTACTATAACTGATGAAACTAATGAATTAGAAAATAATCAAATTGAAAGACATGAAACTATTAATGATAGTTATCAATATTATGAAAATGCTTCTACTAAATGTATTTTATATTTCAAAAGTATTAAAAAAATGTTTGAAGATTCAAATAATCAAAATTCAATTTTATACAAACAAACAATTGAAAAATTAGAGCAAATTCAAAATACAAAAGACATAAATTGAGATTATATTGGCTCTCAAATTGAAATCGAGATAAATAATTTAACTTCAACAGATAAAAAGTTTGTTGATTTAATAGAAGAGTTAATAAATAACTCAGAATTAAATTTATTTGGAAGACTTAAAATTGATTTAGAGGAATTAATTGATTATTATAAATTTTCTCTTAAAACTTGAGATCTTTTTACAGCTGAAGTTCAATTAGAACGAATTTTTATAATATCTTTTAAAAATGAAAAATTACTACCCAAAATTGGATTTTGTTTAAAAAATAGAGTTTCATCAATTTGAAAGAATATTGATGAAAAGAGCAATGTAATTAATCGTTTAGAAATAGCAAATAATAATCAAGACTTAAAAAACTATAGAGATATTTGCTTAGAAATAATTCAAGAAATGTCTCCAATTAAAGCAACAATTGCAAACTACATTAATAAAATAATTTATAATTAAAAATAGTATAAAAAAATTTTTTAGTACTATTTTTAATTAAAGAAGGTGTGTAAATGAAAATTATAGGAGTAAGTGGATTTATTGGCAGTGGAAAAACAACAATGTTGCAATATTTAGATAAAAATCCCAAAATTAAAATAATTGAAGCAGATGAAATTTCAAAAAAAATACTTTATGAAAAAGAACTTATAGAATTTATTAAACAAAAAATACCCAATGCTTTAATTAATGAACAAATTGATAGATTAATTTTAAGACAAGAATTATTTAATAATCATAAATTAAATAATGAATTTACAAAAATAGCATGACCTTTAATAACCAAAGAAATTAAAAATGAAATTTTAATTGAAAAACAAGCAGAGTTAATTTTTATTGAAGCTGCTGTAATAAGTGGCATAGATATTAAATTTGATAAAACAATTTTGCTTGTAAAAAATCACAGTCAAAGAATTAAAAGAGTAGAAAAAAGAGATAATAGAAATTGTGAAGAGATAGATTCAATTACTGAATTTCAAAAAGAAAAATTAAAAGATTATAAATTTGATTATATTTTGGAAAATAATTCAGATAAAAAAACTTTTTATAAAAACATTGATAGTTTAGTTGAATTAATAAAGTAGGAGTGTAAAATGAAAAAACTTGGAATTAAGGAACTAACAAAAATATTTAATGTAACTGAACAGACTTTTAGATTTTATGATTCAAAAGAACTATTTCCATTTATGAAAAGAGAATTAAACAACTATAGATATGCTAATTTTGAGGATTTACAATGATTTAAAATGGTTTTTATATTAAGAGATGCTGGAATGGAAATAAAAAAAATAAAAGAATATTTAAATTTATGTTTACAAGGAGATGGAACTGTAACAGAACGATTTAATATTATTGTTGCACAAAAAAATATTTTATTAGAAAAAATTAACAATCTTAAAGAACAATTAGATTTACTTAATTTAAAAGAATTGCATTATAAAAAAATAATAGAAACAGGTATTGAAGATGAATGAAATCCAATTAACTTTAATAAATTAATAGATAATAACTAAAGAAATTAAAAAATAAAAATATTTTTACTTGCCTTATACTTGCTATAGTGTTTTAAACTTGAAAAGTAAGGAGATAAGAAAAAATGAAAAATAAGATTTGAATGGTAACTGGAGCAAGTCAAGGACTTGGTTTAGCAGTTACAAAAAAATTATTATCAAAAAATTTTAAAGTAATAGCAACTACTAGAAATAAAGAAAAGTTAGAATCATTATTTGAAAATAATAAAAATTTATTAATAGTAAATATGAATATTAATGATCAAAAAAGTATTACTAAAGCTATTGAAGAGGGGATTAAAAAGTTTAATTCAATAGATATTTTATTAAACAATGCTGGTTATGATATATGTGAAGTTTTGAAGAAACAAGTTCACAAGAAATGCAAAATTATATAAATGATAACTTACTTGGAACTTTAAATGTAATAAAATGTGTTCTTCCTTTTATGAGAAAACAAAAATGAGGTCATATCTATGTAACTTCTTCAGGATGAGGTTATGCAACAATTCCTTTTAACAGCTTATATGCAGCATGTAAATTTGCATTAGATGGTTTTGCAGAAAGTATTAGCTATGAATTGCAACCTTTAGGAATTACTATTTCAAGTATAAAACCTGGGGGATTTAGAACAAATTTCTTAAAAGAGAATTCTTTAGTAACAGGTGAATCAATTATTGAAGATTATGCAGATAAAAGAAATGAATGAGTCAATACAGTTAAATCATGAAATGGTTTTCAAGATGGAGATCCAGAAAAATATGCTCAATTATTAACTGATTTATCACAAATTGAGAAAATTCCAATGCACATTTTTGTAGGAAGAGATTCTTATGAAATGGCAAGAAATAAAATTAAGTTAGTGGAAAAAGATTTAGATATTCTTGAAACTGCTGCTACTAATTTACATTACAAATAGGTTTTATTAATTTTAAAGATTACATCAGAAAAGTAAATTAAAACTACTTTTTTCAAATATTTTTTATATTATATTAATAGGGTGAAAAAAATGAAAAAGAAAGTTAATTTAATTAATATATTAATTGTTTTTATTCTAGTTTTTTGTTTAGTATTTAATTTTTCAACACCAAAACATAACTATGAAGTGAACAAAATCAATACAAGTGAAAAGGTAGTCATGTTAACTTTTGATGATGGTCCCTCTGTTACTGATGATGTTGAAATTATGAATATATTAGACAAATATAATGCTAAAGCAACATTTTTTGGTACAGGAATTAATTATGAAAAGTACTTTACTGATCAAGGACAAACAAAAGCAGTTGTTGATAGAATGATAAAAGATGGTCATTCATTAGGAAATCACTCATATAATCACAATAAGTATCAATTTAAAACAAAAAAAGCTTATGAAAAAGAATTTTATAGAACAAGTGAACTTATAGTTAAAATATATGCTGAAAATGGTATAGAAAAAAGTATTGCTGATATTCCAGTAAGAATGCCTTATCTTCAATATTATAGAGGAATGGGTTATTTACAAGAAAAATTACAAATTGACTATTTCATAAGAGGTTATTTAGGTTGCGATTATAAGGAACAAAGTTGTGGAAAAGAAAAAATTTTAAAACAATATAAATCTCATTTAAGTAAAGGTAAAATTTTAGTTTGTCATACAAGAGCATATGCAAAAGAATGATTACCTGACTTACTTGAGTTTTTAAAAGAAAATGATTATAAAACAGTAAACTTTAATAATGAACAAAATTGAGGATATCAAAAATATGGAGGGTTAATATTCTAATGTGATCAGTTATAGAAATAATTCAATTTATTACAATAAATCTAATATGTATATTTATGATTTATTTTGCAAGTATTAACTTTATTAATATTACATTAACTAAAAAAATGAAGTCATTATATATCTTTTTGACAGTATTAAATATTATTTGATTTATCCTAATTTATATATTAACCTTTGCTTTTTGAAAAACATCATGAGGAGTAATAACAGGAGTTAACTTTTCATTTATAATTTTTAATACAATTGTATTTGTTTTATTATTAATTCTTGATAAAAACTGTAAATTTAAATTGCTTAAATAAGAATAAGTGTACTTTCGAAAAAATAGTTTTTATAGATTTAATTTAAGAGTAGAAGTTTCTAAAGGAAAACAAAAAAACTTAAAAAATTAAAAAGGGGGAGTTTATTTTCTTTAAAAATAGCAATTTATAAAATTAATTAATAATAAAATAAAAGAGAAGTTTTCTTTCTCTTTTATTTTTTATCTTTTTTTACAGTTTTATTAGTTGATTTAGTTTTATTATCAGAAGTACTTCTTTTTACATTGTTAATTTTTTTTGAAACTGATTGTTTAACTAAACTTTTTTGATCATTGTCTTTAATATCAAATTTATCTTCTTCAAAAACACCAACTTGTTTTAAAGCTTCTTTTACTGCAATTTGAATTAACTCTTCAGCTTCTTTTTGACTAAACATTTTTACAGAACTTTGTTTTTTTAATGATTTAGTTTCTTTTTTAATAGCTTTTTGTTCTAAATCAGTATTTTTAGCTTCAATCTTATTTAAATTTAAGTCTTTTGACACTTGAGAAGGTTTATTATTTTTTAAAGTACTATTTTGCTGCTTTTCACCTGTTTTTGCTCTCTGAGGGGTCTTAAAATTTTCCTGTGGATGATTATTTTGATGATTTTTTGCATGATTAATAATTTTTTGAAGTCCAGTTTCTTCAACAACACTCATTTTTGAATTATCAGAAATAGGGGAAGAAGAGGGTTCTCCACTCATTTTTGCTCTTAAAGCAGCCATTCTATCTCCTATTTCCTCTTCACTTGCAGGTTTAGTTTCTACATCATTTTTAGCTAAAGCTTCTTTATCTGCTTTAATTTTTTTCTTAGCTTTAGCTAAAATATCTCCTAAAGTACCTTCTTTATCTTTTCTTTTTGATTTTTCTATTGCAAGTTCTTCTTCTGTTTGAGTTCCATGAAGTCTTCGAACTTTTGCACTAAGTTTATCTTCTATTTTTTTATTTTTTTCAAATACGTTTTGTAACTCACAAACATGAATTTGTAAATGAGTAGGGCAAAACTTTGGTGCGAATCCTGACATAGAACCTCCTAAAAAATTATATATATATCAATAATACTAAGATAATTTTAACATTATAGAGTGTTTAAATTAAACAAAGATTAGATATATTTTTAAAATAGTGTATATTGCAATATGCACTATTTTATTTTTTCGAACATATTATTACAATCCATACACATTATTTTTAATGGTTTTTCTCTTGAATTGTTTATAACTGTATTACAGATATTGCAAATATATCTACTACTCTTATTATAACCTCTAGGTCTATATTCTATTGCATCTTTGTGAATCATTTTTCTAAAAATATC
Source organism: Spiroplasma floricola 23-6 (assembly GCF_002813555.1). NCBI lineage: Bacteria > Bacillati > Mycoplasmatota > Mollicutes > Entomoplasmatales > Spiroplasmataceae > Spiroplasma > Spiroplasma floricola. The sequence continues at coordinate 677,156 of NZ_CP025057.1, read as the reverse complement.
TTTGTTAAAATCAAGTTTTTTTTCAATGAACTCTACAAGTTCTGTTGAAGGAGTTGTAAAAGCAAAACCTAGTCTAGATTTGGTTTTAATAATATTTAATTTGGCAATACTTTCTGCTACTTTTTTAAATTGCTTATTATGCCTTTGATTATTCTCAACATCTTTAATATCATGTTCATAGTTATATTGATGTACCATTTCATGAACCAGGACTGCAATTATATTAAGATAATCTCCATTTAAAGCTAATGTTCATATAGTTATTTGATTTAGTTTATCTGATCAATCTTTTGATGTATCAAAGTGTCCCAAAGTTAATCTGTTTCTTCGTTTACTTGTTTCAATTGAAATTTTAACTTCCGAAAGGGTACTTGAAAATAAAAAAGTATTTAATTGCTTGTGTATTGAATGCAATTCAAGTATTAAATCATCAATTCTATATTTCATATTAACTCCCCTATTTATTTTTTCACTTATTAACTATTTGTTCATTTGAAATATGAACATCATCATTTTTCAGAAATTTCGACTGGACAATATTTTTGTCCATATATTTAACTAACTTATCTCCTGTAAAAATTTTATCTTTTCCAAATTTCAAATTTAAGTTATAAATTATTTGTTCAATTTCATTATAATTTATTCCTTCATTTAAATCTATTTCATCAATTGAAAGTTGTTTTGTTTGTTCTATTTGATTGCTTAAGTTACTTAATCTAACTCCTAATAAAAGAATAGGTTGGCCTTGTCATAATTCATAAAAACACTGTTTTGAAATTGAATAAATTATTTCTGGATCATTTGTTGGAGTTTGAAAAGATTCTTGTTTTGTTAAATGTTTTTTTCTTTCTTTATTACTATAAATTTCTGGTTTAATATCATCTAAATACCTTGCCACAATAGTTACTGTAGTTCCTTGCAAATATCTTTTTTTTGCTCTATCTGCAACTTTTAAACTTACTTCATAAATTATTTCTTCAATTTCTTCATAATTTGTTGTTGTAAAATTTAAAGTAAGTTCATTACCAATTGATTTAAATTCACTTGCTTGACGCGATATTTGATCATCACCTTTACCATTTGCTCAATACCAAAGTGTAAGTCCCCTTTTTCCAAGTAACTCTATAATTTTATTTACATCTGTTAAAGCTAAATCTCTTATTTTATAAATATTATTTTCATTTAAGATTTTTTCTGTTGCTGGACCAATCATAAACATTTTTTTAATTTCCATTGGTCAGAGAATTTTTTCAATTTCTTCTTCTAATAAAATTGAAATGCCTTTTGGTTTATTAAATTCAACACAAGTTTTTGCCAAAAATTTATTTGTGCTTATTCCAATTGATGCTGAAAGACCTGTTTGATTATAAATCATATCAATTAAAGCTTGCGCAGTTTTTTTAACAGAACCATATTTTTTTCAAACTTTTGTCATGTCAATATAGCATTCATCAATTGAAGCTACTTCAAATTCTTTTGTAAAATTATTATAAATAATATCAAATACTTGCTCTGAATATTTTATATATAAACTAAAATCTGAATTTGCAATATAAAGATTAGGACATAATTCCTTTGCTTGAAAAACTGGAGTTCCAGCTTTAATTCCAAATTTTCTTGCATTATAACTAGCTGTTGTAACTATAGCTCTTCTATTTGGAGAAGCCACTACAAGATTTTTATTTCTTAGAGTTGGATCTTCTGCCATATGGCAACTTGCAAAAAAAGCATCCATGTCTAAAAGAAAAATAACTTTTTTACTCTTCATAATTATTTTCAAAAAACTTTCAACAATTATTTACAAGATTTGGAATTTCATTTTGATCAAATTGATTTTTAATTTGACTTGTTTTTTTTATAAGGCAAAGATATTCAATATTTTTTTTCTTGTTTCCAAGAATTGGAGATCAATTAATATCAATTACAGAGAAACTATTTTGATTACAATAACTAGTAACTCTATTTATAGATTTTATATGTCCTTCTTTAGAATTTATTTTTCCATTTTTAACATCTTCTTTATCAGATTCAAATTGTGGTTTAATTAAAATTATTCCCAAAACATTATCACTTACAATTTCTTTTAAAGGAGTTAATATTTTTTCGACTGAAATGAAACTTACATCACAGCAAAAAAAATTTATTTCTTTATCAAAAAAATCTTTAGTAACATTTCTAAAATTTGTTTTTTCCATCGACTTAACTTTAATATTATTTCTTATTTTTCAATCAAGTTGATTTGTTCCAACATCAACTGCATAAACAAATTGTGCACCATGTTGCAAACAACAGTCAGTAAAACCTCCAGTTGAAGAACCAATATCTAAACAAACTTTATCTTCTAAATTTATTTTTCAAAAATTGATAGCTTTGAATAATTTTTTTCCAGCTCTACTTACAAATTCATTTTCTTGATTCAATAATTTTATATTTATTTTTTCTTGATCAAACAATGTTCCAGGTTTAGTAATTTTTTCATTATTAACTAAAACTTTTCCATCTATTATAAGACCTCTTGCTTTATTTCTATTTTCTGCTAATTCTTTTTTCAACAATATTTGATCAAGTCTTTGTTTCATAAAAATTCTCCTTAAACTTTATTTTGAATTTTTTTTATTTATTAATTTAATTTTTTGTTTTGCTAGTTTGTCAATTTTTTGCGCTCTATCCATATTTTCAAACATTACTTCTTCTTTGTGAACTCATTCACTAATTTTTTTAAATAATTCTCCACCATAACTTTTAATAAAACCTTTTTTAAGAGAAGCTAGTTTTCTCATGTATCTTGCTGTTGAAATTGATAAAGGTTTTGTTAGATTTAACTTTCCATAATTTCCATCAACTAAACTTTCTCTAATTTCTGAAATCATTTTTTCCTTTTCTTCAATTGACTGAGCATAAATTTGTTCAGTACTTTTAACTAAATTAAAAGACTCTTGATTATCATCTAAAAGATTATTAATATAGTTTTGATTATCCTTTGTTAACGAATCATTATTGAATAAATCTTCAAAATTATGAATTGTCTTTTCAACATAAGGATCTATTTCTTTATGTTCTTGCTCATCAAAAGCAATTGATGAATCTTGAATATATGGGTTTGAAAGATTTAAAATATTTTTCTTATAATCTTTTTTTATTTTTTTTGAATTGTTTATTTTTGAAATATCTAATTTTGAATTAGTATCTGTAGTTAAAGTTTTATCAAAATCAATAATATAATGTTCTGGTAAATTATCATACATTTCCTTATTAAATTGATTTAGTTCTCTAATTAAAGTTTCTTCTGTTCCTGTTGGTATTATAATTAACTTTTCATATTCATCTAGAATTTTTTTATCTGTTTGATTTTTCAAATGTAATATATCTTTTATTTTTTTTAAGTTTTCAAAAAAGTTAACATTTTGTTTATCAGATTGTTTAGAAATTAAATCAATAATTTCTTTATCTCTAGAAAGTTTATTTATAAAATAATTTTTATCTATTATATCTTTCATATTCTACACCTCAACTATCTTATGTATAATACCTTCAACATCCATTGCTAAATCTTTTAAAACTAAATCTTTATTACCGTGTTCAATATTTATTTTATTAAAAGCAAAACCTCTAATATCTAAATTATTAAATTGTCTTTTAATATTTGTTAATAAATTATTCTTATCAATAACTTGTTCATATACATAAATTTTATTTTTTGAATGTTTTGCTAACATTTTTTTATCAATAGGATTTATATATCTTGCATTAATTAAATTTATATTTAAATTATTATTTTTAATGTAATTAAAAAAATCTTTTAAAACTTGCCCATAACCTATTAATGTTATTTTATTTTCTTGATCAAAAATTAATTCTTGTCATTCTCCAATATTAAATTTTGAGTTTGAATTATCATTTATAGCTTCTAAATTTTCATATCTTAAAAAAAATTGTTTATCTTTATTTAAATAAGCATGTTCAAGTAAAATTTTTACATCATTTATACTGTAAGGTTGACAAATAATAGCGTTTGAAAAGTTATTTATAAGCGAAACATCATAAATTCCATGATGACTAACTCCCCCACTAAAATTTAAACCTCCCCTATCAATAAGAAAAGTAAGCGCTAAATCATTTCTAAATACATCATGCACTAATTGATCAAAAACTCTTTGAAAAAATGTCGAATATATTGAAACAAAAGTTCTTTTCTTGCAATTTGCAATAGCACTTGCTGTTAATAAACTAAATTCTTCATTTATTCCAACATCAATTACATTATTCTTAAACTTGTTTTTTAAATTAGCCAAATTAGAAGAATTTAACATTGCAGGACAAATTAAATAATCATTTTGTGTAAATTTCTTTTCAAGCTCTAAAGCAATTAATTTAGAATAACTGTTTTTTATTTCACTTTCCACTGAATGATTTGAAAATAATTGCTTCTCTCCATTATAACCCAATGATTTTTTTGTAATACAGTGAATAAGAACATGACCCTCTTCTTTTTTAGCTTCATCAAACGACTTAAATAATTTTTGAAAATCATGACCATTATCACATTTAATATATTTAATATCTAAAGATTCAACATACATTTTTATATCTTTAATTTTCAAAGAGTTAATTCCAATTGCTTCATTATTATCATTTAATATCGTTATTGTTTTTTTTGATGAGTTTCTTAAATTCATTAAACCTGGTAAAGTATATGATCCAAAAAAAGCAGCATCTCCTATTATTGAAATTATATTTTCTTTATTACTCGCAAGAGAATAGCCAAATTGATATGCTAATGCAGTTGAGCTATGTCCTGTACTTATTCAATCATAATCCGATTCTTTCATTTCTTGAAAATTGCTTAATCCTTTAAACTGCTTTATTGTCTTAAATTTATCTACACCGTGAATTAAAAGTTTATATATGTGAGATTGGTGACCTGTATCAAATAAAACTATAGTTTTGTCTAAATCAAAATATGAAAAAATAGACAATGTTAATTCAGTTACTCCAAGATTGCTTCCAATATGACCGTTATTTTTATTTACAAAATCAATTAAAAAGTCTCTTATATCTTGTGCTAATTCTGTTAAATTTTCATTATCTTTTATATTATATAGTTCTTTAAAGTTAGCTATTTGCGATAATTTCATTTGTCTCACCAATCATATTTTACAATATTGCGAATAAAAAACCCAATTAATTTGGGTTTTATAACTATTTTTCTTGTAATCACTTCTTATGAGACTTTTGTCCATTTATTAGAAAAACCAATGGAATTACTCCTATTCCTCCAAATAACACAATAAATGAACATGAAATATATACAAAAATCATTTCCTTTTTGAAATGATTTTTATTTTCAGTTACTATGTAATCAAATGTTAACATATGTCTTTCTTTTATTTCTTCATTATTAAATGAACGTAGCTTTTTAAAATACTTAATTAAAAGTTTTAATTCAAAGGTCAACAAAGTAACAAAGAAAATTAAAGGTAAAATTTGAATTAGAATTATAAATCATTTATCTTCAAATAAATAAATTATACCTCTAATTGAAATGGAAAGTACTATAGCAGTATCAAAAATAGTAATAATAAAAAGTCCAGCTATAAAAAGCTTTATATAAGTTTCATAATTTTTAGTTTTTTTCATAATTTTCTCCTTCTAATTTTTTTTATAAAATTAGAAGTTTATTATATTTATCTACTCACAATATTGATTTATAAATTTTTACATTTCTATTTATTTGTGAAAACTTTATTTTAATTAAAAAAACTGAAAACAAAGAAAATATACTATATATTTTCTTTTGATAAAGAGAAATTATTAAAATATAATTTACTTTTTTTAAATACTTTTTAAATAAATAACTTATTTTAATATTTATTTTTTTTATTAAATTAAATATTAATTTAAGTGATATTAAAAAAAAGATAAAAATAAAGTAATTTAAAAGAGTAATAAAAAGAATAAATGATATTGAATAAGAATTAAATCTAAGAAATGATTCAGTAAGATCTGTAATAAAAATTGAGTTGTATGCTTGTGTTAAGAAACTAAAAGTTAAAGCAGAAAATGACATCAATTTTAAAAAATTATATGATTCCACATCCTTAAATTTTGAGTTTACATTAATATTTTTTATTAGTTTATAATAATTTTTAAAGTAGCTTAAACCTATTATATAAACCATTGAATAAATTAAAAAAATATTAAATATGTTAAAAATAATAAAGAGTTTTATTGAAGCTATAGCAAAAGAAAAAATCATAATATTTCATAAAATAATGTATTTATAATTCTTTTTCATCATAACTTTTCCTCACTTATATTATTATAGCAAAATAATATTTACTTTCCAAAATGGAAAGTAAATAGGCTTTTATTAAGATTAAAATAGTATTGAAAGGAAAGAAAGAATATAATGAAAATTTTTAAAACAAAAAATTACGAAGAGATGTCATTTAAAGCCCTTGAATTATTTTTGGAGATTATTAATAATAATCAAAATAAAGAAAGAATAAATATTGCAATAACAGGAGGAAAATCGCCTTTATTATTTTATAAAGAATTAATTAAAAATTTAGATAAAATAAAAAATTTAAGTAAGATTCACTTTTATAACTTTGATGAAGTACCTTACAAAAGTAATTTATCAACTGGAATAACAATTGAGGATTTAGAAAAAATATTTTTTGTTCCAGGAAAAATAAAACAGGAAAATATTCATAGAATGAGCTTATTAAATTGAAAAGAACATATTAAACAATTAGAAATTGATGGAGATTTAGATTTGGTACTTCTTGGAATTAGAACTGATGGTCACTTTTGTGGAAATTTGTCTGGAGTTACAAAATTTGGAGATAGAACTAGAATAATAACATTAAAAGATTTAGAGCAAAATACTAGTATCCCAAAACCGAACGAGAATTTATTTCATGATGAATTTGTAACAATGGGACCAAGAGAAATAATGAAAGCAAGAAATATTATAATGATAGCTAATGGTGAAAACAAAGCTGAAGTAATTGATCAAATTATTAATGGACCTGTTGTTGAAAAAGTTCCTTCTTCTTTATTAACTTTACATCCCCATTTTAATTTAATTATTGATCAAGATGCAAATAAAATGGCTAAAGCTTAAAAAATAAAAAAATGAGTTTTTAATTCATTTTTTTATTTTTATTAAAAATTTATAAATTCGTTATTTTCTAAAACTTTTTTTACTTCACCTTCAAGATTTGTTAATTGGTCTTTTGCTTCTTTAATTAATTCAGTTCCTTTTTTAAATAATTCTATTGATTCTTCCATTGAAGTATTTGAATCATTTAGTTTTTCAGATATATTTTTTATTTCATTTAATAAATCATTAAAATTTTTCTTATTCATATTTTTAATTTTCCTCTTCTAATTTTAATTTAACTTCTCCATCATTTAAGATAGCAGTAACTAATTTATTTTTTATTATATTCTCTTTTGATCTAATTATTTGATCATCTTGTTTTAAAATTGAGTATCCTTTTGATAAAGGCAAATAAGGATTTTGCAAATCAATTTTTTCCTTGTAATTTTTTAATTGCTCTAAGTTTTTATTTAACTTATTATTTAAATTTGTTTTTCAATTATGAATATCATTTTTAAAATTATTATTCATAATAATTATTTTATTTTTAATTAAAGAATTAAAGAAGTTTGAAGTATTTTTAAAATTATTATTTAAAGATACAATTTTATTTTGAATAGAAGTTTTTAATGTATAAGATAAATTATCAATTTCCATATGTAACTTCTCTATTTTGTTATTTAAAACTTTTGCAAATTCATGATTCTTACTATTTAAGGCTTGCAAAACATTTTCAGTATCTGGAGTTGCTTTTTCTCCAGCTGCTGTTGGTGTTGAAGCTCTAAAATCAGCTACATAATCTGTTAATGTTATATCTGGTTCATGACCCACACCACTTATTATTGGTATACTACTATCTTTAATAGCTTGAAGAACTTGCATTTCATTAAAAGATCAAAGATCTTCATAACTTCCTCCACCTCGACCAACAATTAAAGTATCAATTTTTACTGTAAAATTATTAGCTTGTTTAATTTTTTTAGCAATATCTTTTGGTGCTTCTTCACCTTGAACTAATGACGGAAATAAAAATATATTAACTGATGAATATCTTCTTTTAATAGTTGTTATTAAATCTCTAACTGCATCACCAGTTGCTGCAGTTACAATTCCAATATTTGTTGGAAATTTAGGAATAGGTTTTTTAAACTCATCTAAGAATCACCCTTGCTCTTGTAATTCTCTAAAACGTCTATCATAGATAATAGCAAGTTCACCAATTCCATCAACTCTAATATCATAAATTGTAAAAGTTAATTTTCCTGTAGGTTTATAATATGATATTGATCCCTTTGCTATTACTTCGGTTCCTTCTTTAATATTTTGTTCTATAAATCTACTTGCATTAGTTTTTCAAATAGCACAATCAATTTTTGCTTGACTATCTTTAAGAGAGAAATAAATATGACCGCTTTTATTATGAGTTAAATTTGCAATTTCACCTTTCACATTAATATTTTTTAAAGCATTTGATTCTTCAACATAATTTTTTAATATATCTGCAAAATCTGTAATTTTAAAAATCATTTCAGTCATATTTTTCATCTCCTTTAAATTTAATTATTTTAATTTTAAAAATTTCATTTCATAAAGACAGCTTTTAACTTTTATATATAATGTATAATAATTCATTATATCTTGCTTTGTCATTTTTTTATTTTTCAGTTTAGAAAATAAATTATCATTTTTATTAGTTAAAAATTCTAAAACTTCTTTAATATTTTTTTGATTAATCATTTTTTTAAAACTGAAATATTTATCTTTATTATATTCTTTAGTTGTTAATTCAATATTGTTTATTTCTTTATCAAATAATTTTATAAATTTAGTAAATTCTTTATTTGCTTTTTTAGATAATTCAGAGCTTAATAACATATTTTCTTGAGTAACTTCTAAAAGAAGTTCATCCATATTATTATTAAGTTCATTAGATTCATGTTCTTTTAATATTTCATCCAAATTTGAATGTTCACTAAATGTAACAGTCTTCTCTAAATCTATTTCTTTAATATTTTTTTCTTCTTTAAATATTTCATTTAATTCTTTATGCTCACTAAATGTAATAGTTTTTTCTAAATCTCTATTTTTTATTTTTTTTACAGCTTTAGGTTTTTTTAATATTTTTTTTAAATCTTCTTGTTTATCTTCATCTTCTAAAATTTTATTTCAATATCAATTTAATGGATCTACATTTTTTGAATCTTGTAATTTTAATTTCTCAGGTTTATTTTCTTTAGATCTTTTAGTAAAGAACTTTGAAATATCATTAAAGTTTTTAAAATTTCCATATGATAAAATATTTAAGAAACTAAAAAAATTATTATTTTTATCAATTGTAAAAATAGGATTATTAAATTTAATCATTTCTGAAAATAATTTTATATCATTTAATAAAGTAGTTTTATATTTTGAATTTACTTCAACATTATTTACAAAAATAAATAATGTATCTTCTGTAACTAATTCAGATAACTTACTAATTTTTTTCTTATAGTTATCTTCATCATAATTAATCGGCGTAAAAATAAATTTTTCTAAACTATATGAAACTTTTTTTTCTAAAAAAAAGTTTCAATCTTCTCTAAAACTTAATTTTGTTGAAACAAATTTATTATTGGAAACTAAATCAAATAATTCTTTATTATAACTTTTTATTATTTTAAAAAGTTCTTCTTTATATTCTTTTAGTTTTTTACTTAATTTAACTTCTTCTAAAAAATGTTCATTATTATATCAATTAAGATTTCTAATTCAAACATTTACTTTTAAAGTATCTGTTAGAGTTTTTATAAAATCATTTAACTGTTCATCTTCTTTTAATAATTTCTGAGCACTTACTATAACAACATTTTCAAATTTTTTATTTAAAAAATTTTCCTCAGAAAATTTAGAGTAATTATTAATTAAATTAGAATTTTTAGAGTTAAAAAATTTAGAGTTATAATTTTGCAAATAACAATATGTTGCAAGTTCACAAAAAGCTTTTGTAAAAAAACTTTTCTCAAATATATTATGAGAATCTAATTTTGTATTAAAAATATAGTTTTTAAATTCTTTATAAATTAAAAGCTTTATATCACTTTTCAAAGATTTAAGATAATTTTTTAAATCCTCTTTATAATTTGCAAAAATATCTATATTCATTTTTTTAACCCTCTAAATTTTCTATTCAATGTTGTCTAGTAAACCATTAATAAATGAAGTTTCAAAACTTGGTAGATATTCTCTTGTTAACTCTATACTTTCATTAATGACTACCGCTTTTGGTGTAATTTCTTTTTTTATTTCAAAAACACCATTTACTAAAATAGATTGAATTATTTTTGGTAACCTATTTCAATTTCACAATTCAGGAAGTAAGTTTGATATTAATTGTTTGTAATCTAAAGTATTATTTAAAATTTCAAAAATATAGTCAACTAGTTCTTCATCAATTGTTTCTAATTGAAAACCATCTAGCAATTCTTGTTTTATTTTATCAATGTTTTCATTTAATAAAAAAAGACGATATAAAATTTGAATAACTTTTTTTCTTCTATTTTTTAATTGACTTATTGTTTGAATCATTTTTTTATTACCTATTCTATTTTATTTAGTTTTTAAAGATCTACTTTATTAGATGATTTGAAATGCTCTATCTTTATTAGAATTTTTGATTTGAGGTAAACCTAATCATTTACTAAATGCAGTAGAACTATTTTTATCTTTATCACACAGTTCATTTATAAAAGTTACAAAATCAGTTATAGAATCACTATTTTTTTCAAATAATAATCTAAATAATTGTTCTTCAGGAGTTACTCTTCTTCATTCCACTTTTGGATCATGAAGATTTTCATTTTTTACATATTGTAAGTCATCTGAAAGTTTAATTTTTGTTATTTTTTCAAGAGAAGTTAACATACCTTTGATAAAGTTTAATGTAGTTTTTTTATTCTTTTCCAATAAATTAGCAGTAATTTTTTTATCGTTTTGCTTTTCTGCAATTTTTCTTAAATCTGCAATAAAAGAATTTTCAATATCTATATTATTTTGATTATTAAATTTTTCTAAGAATAAGTAAGTTGAAAATACTTCCTTTTTCATTTTTGGTACATTTGTTATATTTAATTTTAAATAATTTTTATCTTCATAATCTTTTAACTTATATGTAAAGTAAATTTCTACCTTTTTTGGCTCTTTTACATCTTTAAACTCAGTTTCTAAATACTCACTTAAATTAGAGATTTTAACTTTAGGAGCTGAATAATAAGTAAATGTTATATCATTATTTATTTCTCCCTCTGTTTGTTTTATTCCAAGAAGTTTATTTACCTCTTCTTGATTTCTAAAATTATGAGCGATAAGTTCTTTTATATTTGTTTCAATATTGCTAGTGTCAACATTATATTGCTGTGCATTTGTTTGACTAGAAGTATAATCAACACTTATTGTATTGAAATATTTAAAATTTCAAAACTTAGCTATATCTGAAGCTGTTTTATACGTATTGTTTGTTGCTATATTACAACTCACTATTTGAGTAGCTGGAGTAACAATAATTGATAAACCAGTTAAAATTGTAAGCATTTTTTTCATTTTTTCACCTTATTCTCTATTATTTTACATTAATAAATTCTCAAAATAAGTAAAATTTACCTATTCAAACTTGTTTTTTAAAATAAAATGTTATTTTAAAGAGAATGTTCACTTATTTTAATAAACCAATATGAATATTTCACTATTTTGACATAAAAAAATTCTACCTTTCATTTTTTTGAAAGTGCAGAATTTATTTTTTATTTGTTTTAAAAAGCCTACTTACTTTATTTTTTAAACTACACAAATTTAATAAAAATTTTTGATTTTTGACTTTCAGATAAATTAAATAATTTTTCATACTTAAAGTTAACTGCTAAATAACCTAATTTAAATGTTATAGAGTCTGGATTTTTATCCTTTGCTCCACTTTTTGCAGGAATAAAAGATATATCATTTTCATTTAAAACATATTCAACTTTGTTATTATATCTAGTTCCATTATTTCAATTTTCATAATCAACTAAATCATTAGAGTAATCAGACATAATAATGTAGTTTTTAGACATATTTTTAATTAAGAATGAAATTCCTAAATTACTAATAAAATCTAGTTTATTTGATATCCCTATTGCTTTGACAATACTTCCAAACATAAATGATAAATCACCAGGTAATCTATTAGAATTAATCAAATGTCAATTTTTAACTATTGGAATTACTTCTTTATTTCCAATATTCATTAAATAATCTTGATCAGAATTAAACTCTGGATATTTAAAATTTGAATCCATTCCATAAAAATTATGCATTCCTTTTATTATTACTTTTGAAGTAAACTCACTTAAAAAGTCAATTTTTTCTTCAACTTTTGAAGAAGCATTATATGTTACAGATAAATTAAAATCAGGCAATTCATGAATATATTTATTAACTCCTGAACCTATTGTAATAGTTGCCCCTTTTAATTTAATATTTCCTATTGAATCTGCACTAATATATTCATTAGATTTTTCAATTAAGTTAGTTTGTTGATCTGTTAATTTTAAATTTTTAAGATAGTTACTTTTTAAAGTGATTAATTCTTTATTTCATTTATCCATATTATTATTTGTAAAATAAAGTTCTTTTAAAACTTGCTTATTTGATTCATTATTTGGATCATTTCTAAAAATAGTTTTAAAAATTTTTTCAGAATTTTGTTCTGATTTTGTATAATCTTCAAAAGACTTTGAACTTTTATTTTCAAAAACATTTAACAGATTAGTTTTAAAGTTAGAATCCATATAAATATTGCTTTGATTAAAATCTAAAGATAAATTTTGAAAACTTTTAAAATAATTTTGTTTAATAAAGCTAATTAAATTATTTTTATACTCATCATTTGAATTTATATAATTTTTAATTTCATTTGAAAATTCTCCATACCCTTCATAAAAGTTTTTATTATTTTTAATATTCTTTCATTCAAAATTGGAGTACTTTTTCATTTCATTTGAAACTAAAAAGTCCTTTTCAATATTTTTGGCTAGATTATCTCCTGCTACTTTAAATGTTGCATCATCTGTTGATGTATATTTTAATATATCTTTTATTTCAAATTTTTCTATAGAGTTTTTTCCTTTATACTTAATATTTACTTTATACTCATTTATAAAATTTCCAATATAAACTCCTTGAGATAATTCTCCTGATTTTATTTTAAGATTGTCATTATAGATAATTTCTACTCCATCAAAAATAGAATCAATATCATCTAAAATAACTTTGTATTTATTCACCTTTTTTAATTCTTTTAATTTTTGTGCAAGCAAAGTAGAATTTAAAATTAAGTTTTCATCATGCTCTATATCTTTTTTATCTTTTAAAGTTAATTCTTTTTCCTTATTTGAAAAAGCTATTATATTATCTTTTTTAATAAATAAATGCTTTTTTTCATTCTCTTGTATTCCAATAAGATTTTGCATAACTTCCTTTTTAATATGATCTATATAAATATTTGTTGCTTCATTTTGAAAGTCTTTTATAATCTGATTTAAATCTTCTTTAGGTTCTTCTGGTTTTTTATCAGGATTTTTATTTTCTGTTTTAACACCACATGCAACCACTGTAATAGTAGTTGATGAAGCAATACCAAATACTGCTAACATACTTAATAATTTTTTCATTTTTCCTCCTTTTGTAAGAACTATTAAAATACAAATAAACAATTCAAATTGATATCAATAATTATAAAAAAAAAAAAAAAAGTCAAGTTTATTGACTTTTCTTTAAAAAGAATGTTCCCCCCATTTAGGCAACAATTTTTATACAATAATAGAAAAGGATAAAGTATATGGCAAAAAAAGGACAAAAGTTTAGAAAGTGAACTCAAGAAGAAAAAGAAAAAATTATTGAATTAAGTTTGAATGGTTATTCTCTAAAGGAAATAGCATTAAAATTTAACTCAACTACAGGATCAATTGGAACAATAATAAACAAATACAAAAATACAGATATTGGTGATTCAAAAACTCGTTTACCTTATAAAATAGATTACAGTATATCTCAAAAGGCAAATGATCTGTTTGTAGGAATTCTATTTGATTACAATAAGGAATTAATTAAGGAGAATGATATTTTAAAAAAGCAATGAGCCTCCAAGGCCAAAACCAAAAAGAAATAGTTCAACAATTATTGATAAATACCAAGAGCAATAGAACAATGATTTGTAAAATTTTAAATATTAATAGAACATCAACATATAAAAAAAATAAAACTTTAATGAATTTCCTGGATGATACAAGAATTATGAATTTAGTTATTTCAGAAATTGAAAGGAATAATTTCCTTAGTGCTTATAGTGCTAAAAGATGAGCCCTATATTTTAAATTAAATTATATTGACCCTTTCAGAATTAATCATAAAAAATTAGAACGTATATTTAAAAAATTTAATCATATTGCATATTACATTAAGAAACAATCTAAACATGAGATTAAAAGATATAACGAAACTATTAGAAAGAATTATTTAAAAGAAGCAAAAGAAATTGGTTTTGAAAATATTTGAACTAGTGATATAACTGAATTTTCAGTTAAAACAAAAAAAGGTTATATTTGCACAGTTCAAGATAATTTAACTGGAGAAATAATAGGAAAATCTAAAAGAATTGATAATCAAAAAACAGATTTTGTTCTTGAAGCTGTAGAAATGGCATATAAAAATAAAAAATATTTAGGTTCAATATTATTACATTCAGATAATGGAAATCAATATACCTCTCTGGATTACATAAGTTTATGTAATGATTTACAAATTATTAGAAGCTATTCAAAACCAGGAACACCTCATCATAATGGTAAACATGAAAGTTTTCATGGTCGTTTAAAAGATGAAACTATAAGAACATGTCATATTGAAAACATTAATCAATGTATGGAAATAGCATGAGCATGATTGGACTTTTATAATAATGATAGAATTAGAATGAATAAAAAATGATAAAAAAAAAAAAAAAACGTTCCCAATTTGGGGGGAACGTTGAAAAATATTTTTAAACTACACAAATTTAATAAAAATTTTTGATTTTTGACTTTCAGATAAATTAAATAATTTTTCATACTTAAAGTTAACTGCTAAATAACCCAATTTAAATGTAATTGAATCAGGATTTTTATCTTTTGCTCCGGTTTTTGTAGAAATAAGAGATACATCATTTTCGTTTACAACAGGTTCAATTTTATTATTATATTTATTTCCACTTCCTGAATATACTAAATCATATAAATCTTGTGAAAAGTTCTCAAAAATAAAATATACTAAACTCAAATTATTAGTTAACAACATATTAAATATATTTAAATCGCTAATAAATTCCTTAGATTTTTGATTACTCACTTTATCTCAAATATTTCAAAAAATTTGACTAAAAGTTCCTGGATATTTTAATTGATATTCCTTATCAAAATTATTTTTTATATTTGAAATTATTTCTTTATTTCCAATATTCATTAAATAATCTTGATCAGAATTAAACTCTGGATATTTAAAATTTGAATCCATTCCATAAAAATTATGCATACCTTTTATTATTACTTTTGAAGTAAACTCACTTAAAAAGTCAATTTTTTCTTCAACTTTTGAAGAAGCATTATATGTTACATATAAATTAAAATCAGGCAATTCATGAATATATTTATTAACTCCTGAACCTATTGTAATAGTTGCCCCTTTTAATTTAATATTTCCTATTGAATCTGCACTAATATATTCATTAGATTTTTCAATTAAGTTAGTTTGTTGATCTGTTAATTTTAAATTTTTAAGATAATTACTTTTTAAAGTGATTAATTCTTTATTTCATTTATCCATATTATTATTTGTAAAATAAAGTTCCTTTAAAACTTGTTTAGTTGATTCACTATTTGGATCATTTCTAAAAATAGTTTTAAAAATTTTCTCAGAATTTTGATCTGATTTTGTATAATCTTCAAAAGACTTTGCACTTTTACTTTCAAATACATTTAATAAATTATTTCTAAAACTTGAGTCCATATAAATATTGCTTTGATTAAAATCTAAATTTAAATTTTCAAAACTTTTAAAATAATTTTGTTTAATAAAGTTAATTAAACTATTTTTATATTCATCATTTGAATTTATATAATTTTTTATCTCATTTGAAAATTCTCCATACCCTTCATAAAAGTTTTTATTATTTTTAATATTTTTTCATTCAAAATTAGAATACCTTTTCATTTCATTTGAAACTAAAAAATCTTTTTCAATATTTTTTGCTAGATTATCTCCTGCTATTTTAAATGTTTCATCATCTGTTGAAGTATATTTTAATGTATCTCCAATTTCAAATTTCTCAATATCATTTTTTCCTTTATATTTAATATTCACTTTATATTCATTTATAAGGTTTCCAATATAAACTCCTTGAGATAACTCTCCTGATTTTATTTTAAAATTATCATTATAAATAACTTCAACTCCATTAAAAATAGAGTCAACATCATCTAAAATTACTTTATATTTATTTACTTTTTTTAACTCATTTAATTTTTCTGCCAATAGTTTTGATTTTAAAATTAGATTTTCATCATTCTCTATTTGTTTTTTATTTTCAGCTGTTATATCTTTTTCCTTATTTGAAAAAGCTATTATATTATCTTTTTTAATAAACAAATAGTTTTTTTCTGTTTCTTGTAAACCTATAAGATTTCCAATAACTTCACTTTTCATATGACTATTGTAAATTTTTGTAACTTCAGTTTGAAAGTCTCTTATAATCTCATTTAAATCATCTTTTTGAGGTTCTTGAGGTTTAGAAGTATCTTTAGACTTTTCTTTTGTACCACAAGCAACTACACTAACAGTTGAAGATGATACAAAACCAATTGATGCCAATACACTTAATAATTTTTTCATTTTATTCTCCTTTTTAAAATAAATAAATGAAAAAACAAATAAGCATCCTTTGTCTTTTATTATTAAATTCAAATTGTTACTTTTATGTTAAAAAAAAAAAAAAAAAGCAATAGATAAATTGAAAAATTTTACGAATGTTCCAACTTTTTAGGTAACAATTTTTTATACAATAATAGAAATAATAAAGTATATAACAAAAAAACAAAAGTTTATAAAATGAACTCAAAAAGAAAAAGAAAAAAATATTGAATTAAGTTTAAATGACTATTCTCTAAAGGAAATAACATTAAAAATTTAATAAATAAAAAAATCCCTAATACAGGGATTACACAAATAAAAAATAGACATAAATACGTCTATTTAGTTTAACTTACTTTATAAATATTTTAAATTATTTTTTTAAAAAATTGTCATTGATTTAGAATATCTATAATCTTTATCAAAATATATTTTAATTTTAATAACTCCAAATAAATTAATTTGAATATATTCAAACTCCTTAAAAATTTTATCACCTTTATTAATTTGATAATTGTTCATTTGAAAATAACCTATTTTTTGACTTTGTTTACTTTCAAATCTAATATAATTACTTTGACTTTTACTTAAAATTTCATTTGTAGTTTTCATTTCAAAAAGAATATCTTTATTATTAAGTATTTTTTCATATTCTCCTATACTACTTAACTGTTCTTTTATTCTTGTATAATAAACATTGTCAAATTTTTTTAATGAATTATTAATCTCTGAGTTAGTTTTAGGTTGAACAAAATTATATTGATCTTTGATAAATATATCGTTGTCAAATTTTAAATCAAAAAGAAAGTCATAATCATACTTATCTTTTAATTCTTTAATACTTTCTGAATCTGGTTTATAAACTTGTTTATATATTTCAAATGCTTTTATTCCAAACTCAACAAAAGTTTGTGGAAATTGTTGTTCATCATTACCATTCATAGAATATGAAATAGCTAATTTGAAATCAGGTAATTCATGTGAATAAGTTGATTCACCTTTTCCAATTTTAATAACTGGTCCAATAAAATCAGCATAACCCATTGCTATTGCAAATTTATAACTATTTGTTTTTTTATAATTATCAACTTCTACTTTAGTTAAAAACTTATTTAAAAATTCATCTTGTTTTTTTCTATAATTTTCTCTTATATTAGACATATTTTTATTTGAAAAATATCTATATAAAAATAACTCAGTAGTTTTTTTATCACCTTGAAGAATTTTGGAAATATCTTTTTGATCTTCTACATTCTTTAAATCCAAACTTCCCATAAAATTACTTATGATTAAATAATCTTTATTTTGCTTTACAAAATCATCAGTTTTATAAATACTTTTCTTTTCATAATTAATATCTAATGAAGAAAAATCACCTTTGAAATAATTAGTTTTAATTGTTTTTAACATTGCATTATGAAATTCATTATTTTCATTATAACTCTTTTTCAATTTAGCATTGGAATCTAAATATGCATCAATTTCCTTACTACTTTCTTTAATTTCACTTCATTTTAAATTTACATATTTTTGTGTTTCAGTTGATGCAAATATATCCTTTGCAATATTTTTATACATTTCATCTCCTATAGTTTTAAATGATTTGCTATCTGTGGAAGTATATTTTAATCTTCCAGATTGCTTAAACTTTTCAATATCTGCAAGGCCTTTATAGTTAGTTACAACTTTATAATCAACTATTACATTTCCAATATAAACTCCAGGAGATAACTCTCCAGAGTTTATTTTAAAATTATCATTGTCAAAAATTAATTCAACATGTTCAAAAACCGATGTAACTTCATCAAGAATAATTTTATATTTATTAACTTTTTTTAGTTCATTCAATTTTTCTTCTAATAATTTAACTTTAAATAACTTTTCAACATCATTATTTAGTTGCTTTTTATTTTCTACAGTTAACTTATTTTTATTTTCAGGTTTAGAGAATTTTTGAATATTGTGCTTATTTAAAAACTCATTGTCCTCTTCCATACTCTCAACACCAATTAAGTTTACTGCAACTTCTTTTTCATAATGTTCATTTCATATTTTTGTAACATCTTGTTCAAAATTTTGAACTATTTGAGTAATATCTTTTTTTGGTTGTTCTGGTTTTGTACTACTTTTATCTTCTTTTTTTGTCCCACATGCAACTACACTAGTAGCTGATGATGAAGCAATACCAATTCCTGCCAATACACTTAATAATTTTTTCATTTTTCTCCTCCTCTTTTAAAAAGAGCTTTAGAAAACAAATAAACAATTCAAATTGATATCAATGATTATAAAAAAAAAAAAAAAAGTCAACTTTTTTAAGTTAACTTCAAAAAAATGTTATTTTAATTCCTTTTCTTTAAATGGATTTGTAAATTTATTATTTTTAATCATTTCAATTTCAACTTTGTAAGGACTTATTTTTCCATCAATTCAAGGTGTTTCTAATACAATTGGTATTTCTTTAAATAAGGGATTGTGAACTATGCTTGCAAGAGTATCAAAACCGATATAGCCATATCCTATATTTTCGTGTCTATCTTTATGATTTGCAATTGGATTTTTACTATCATTTAAATGAATTGCCATTAGTTTATCTAAACCAATAATTTGATCAAATTCTTCAACAACTTTATCAAAGTTATTTTTTACATCATAGCCTGCATCATGCATATGACAAGTATCAAAACAAACTCCTACTTTATCTTTTGCTTCAACTAAATCTAAAACTTTTTTAATTTCTTCAAAAGTTATACAAACTTCAGTTCCTTTTCCTGACATTGTTTCTAAAGCAACTCTTACTGGTGTATTTGGCAATTTTTTATAAACCATATTTAATCCTTTTGCAACACTTTCTAAAGCTAATTCTCTTGGAGCTCCAACAGCTGCCCCTGGATGTAAAACAACAGTATGAACTCCTATTTCTTCTAATCTCAGCAATTCTTCTTCTAAAAGTCTAACACCAAGTTCAAAAGTTTCTAGTTTTACTGTATTTGCTAAATTAATTGTATAAGGTCCATGACAAATTACTTTATTTATATCAATATTATTATCAATTAAAAGTGATTTAAATTGATCAATATTTAATTTGCTTGTTTCAGTTCTTCTTGTATTTTGAGGAGCTCCTGTAAAAAACATTAAAGTGTTTGCACCATTATTAATTGTTTCTTTTGCACTTCCTATTAAATAATCATTTGCAGAATTCATTCCTACATGACTTCCTAAATAAAATTTTGGTTTTTCCATATTATCTTGCTCTTTTCGTTTCAATTGTATTTTAGCATAAAAAAATAAAGTTAATTTTTGTTAACTTTATTTTGAATTATTTTTTAAATTTTAAAGTAGTTTTTACATCATTTGCCAATAGTTTTTTTAGTTCTTCTAAACTATCAACTTTAATATTTTCTCTTAATTTTTCAATTGGTGAAACGCTAACTTTTCAGCCATAAATTTCTTTATCAAAATCAATTAAAAAAATTTCAAAAACATCTTGGTTTAGTTCATTTTTTCAATAACATCCTGCTCCCAAAAAAGTCTCTTTTAAGTGATCAACATACACATTACATGCATAAACTCCATATGATAAAGCAATTCTTTCTTCTGTAATTAAGTTAATTGTTGGAAAACCAATAGTTCTTCCTAATTTCTTTCCTTCACTAACTCTTGCATCAAATTGATAATTTAATTTATTAAGTTTTTGAAATTCTTCAAATTTACTTTTTTTTAATAAATTTAAATTATTTTCAAGATCCTTAGTTACTGATGTTTCTATTATAATTGCATTTTCTTTTCAATTTTGCTCTATAAAACTTGTTGTAAATCTTGAGTGATTTAAATCAGTATAATCTTTTGAAATTATCATTTTTCTCACACTTAAAAAATCTTCAATATTTTTGTATAAATCAAAATCAGGCATTTGATTTATCATTGGATTGGTGTAATAAAAAATAACATAATCTATTTCTTTTTCATTTGCTTTTTTAATAATGTTGTTTGAATTTCATAATCCATAATTCATTTCTCTGTTTGTAATAACAAATAAAGTTGATCTAAGATTATTTTCTTTTGCTAATAATTTCAATTTTTCAACTTGTTTATCTTCTTTTTCACTTCAATTTTCAAAATTAGCTATTAATCCTATTGAATCTTCAAGATTCATCATAATCATAGTTAAATTATTGTAAAAAAAAGCTAATGTATTATTTGTCATACTCATTTACCAGTTTTTTTCCTTTAATTCTTCTTTTTAATTCAATTTCTGCTCTTTCAAAATCGTGTTCTTTTATAACTCTGCTGCTAAATCTATCTAATTGTTTTTGATTAACAAAAGAGAATATCATAAAACAGTTTATACATTTAAATTTATTATCTCTTTGGTCATTTGCTATTTTTTCGTGAGAACAAGCTCCAATACCTTGATTGTAAAAAACATATTCATAAGTGTATTCTAAATCTTCGTTTAAATAAAATATCTTTTTCTTCATATTGCTTTTCCTTTTATTAATTTTAACATATTTATTTAAATTTAGAAATTTATAATTTGATGAATTTAATATAATTGCTTTGATTATTTTCAGTACAATTTAAAAATTTAATCTTTCTTTCAAGATAATCTAGTTGTCTTTCATAATTCTAATCAAAATGATTATCTAATTATTGAAGTTAAAGTTTAATAATTTTTATATCCCAATGATTTTATTATATCAATTTTCATTTAAAAAATAAGTTTAACAAACTCTCTCAATCAATATCTTCATTAAAATCTCAAATATTATTTTCGGTCAAAGGACTTTCTTCTACTAATGAACTAATATTTTTTATAAACAAAAAAGAAGTTCCAAAAAAAATAAGAAGTTTTAACATATGCAATTACCTTTCTTTTAATTAACAAATTCATCCTAACGAGCAAAAATAGATATTTATTTATAGATTTATCATATTTAATTTATAAATAAACAGCATAAAAAAATAAAGAAAAATCTTTATATTTTGAAAGTTTTCTTTATTTTTATCATTTTTTCAGTCTTTTGTATAATATTTTAATCAAGTTAATTTATAAAATAAAGATCTTGTATTTTCTTGAATGTAATTTAACTTAATTTTAAATGCATATTCAACATTTTCACCTGCTACATTATATTTTAAATTACTCTTTTGCTTACTTTATTATTTTAATAATATAACTTATATACTTATGAAAAAAATTCTTAGATAAGTTTTATAAAAAAATTAAATAAAAAAAGAAAAAATTACATTTTTTCTAATTTTGATTTTAAAAACTGAATTTCTAATTCAACATAAATTATATCTTTTTTCTTATTTTTAATTACATAGTAATTTTTATCATTTTCTTTTCTTTTCTTTAAGTGAATTTGATAAAAAAGCAATCCTAGTAATGGAAAAAGAAATCAAAGTCATAAATTTTTTCTTACCTTTTTGTCGATTTTTTTTTCTTCTTCTAAAAGTTGTTTATATTGTTTTTCAATTTCTTCAAGATCTTTTTCCATATCTTGTTTATTCATATTTACATATTTTTCAAACATATCTTATTTACCTCTTTTTAAACAACAATAATATCTTTTAAAATTTCATTTATTAAATGATTTAAAGATTGATATATTATTTTCAATTCATTTGTATGAGCTAAAAATTGTTGCTTTTCATTCTCCACTCCAACTGATTCTAAACTTGAATAGATATTTTTTGTATCTTGTAAGAATAAAATCATGTTTTCACAATTTTGCATTTTTTCTTGAAAATTACTTGAGTTATTAATATTTTTTAAAAGTTTATTAATATCAGATGAAAAATTCTTATTTCATTTTTCAATATTAAATTCTTCAACTATTTCTAAATAACTATTATTATACAAATTTATTTGATCATCAAAAAATTGACTTATATAAGTTAAAAAAAATTCTCCTGGATTTTTCTGTTCAATATTTTCAAAATTGGTACAATACTCTTTTCATTGCAATTCAGTTTTATAAAAGTAATTATATCTTTGTAAAATTAAAGTTAACATTAAACTTAATTCTAAAGGCTCATTATTTATATTTTTTTCAAAGAAATTGTTTATTCTTTCAAATAAAGTTTTACATTCATTTGTTTGTCCTAAAATTATTAGTTCATTTTTTTGTTCATCACTTAAATTAAAATCTTTATTATTTATTAAACCGTTTAAATCTTTTTTATATAAATCAAAAATAATTTTATTTAAATTTATTTTTTCACTTAGTTTCATATTCAAAAAACTCCCATAACTATTAAATTGGTCAAAATGCTATTTAGTTATTTTAACCTATTTTCTTGCATATTGCCATATCTTTATAGTAAGATAAAGTGTGTATTTAAAAAATTTAAAGGAGTATTAATCATATGGTTTGAGAAATAATTGCAGGTACTTTTATAGTATCTGTTATTAGTTATTTAATAGGTAGTTACTCTTTTTCAATAACAATAGTTAAATTAAAAACTAATAAAGATGTTAGAGAAGAAGGAAGTAAAAATGCTGGTGCAACCAATGCAAGTAGAGTTATTGGTAAAAAATGAGGAATTGTTATTATGTTTCTTGATGCTTTTAAAATATTGCTTGCAGTTTTAATAGCATTAGCAATAAGTCAAATTCCTTTAAATATTTTTCAAAATGTAATTCTAATTATTCCAGGATTATTTGCTTTAATTGGTCATTGTTGACCAATTTATTATAAATTCAAAGGTGGAAAAGCAGTTAGTTGTTTTATGGGATTAATGTTTACAATTAATTGAATTGCAGGAATTATTATGTTTGGAACCTGAGTAATACTTGTATTAACTTCAAGAAAAGTAAGTATTGGATCAATTATTGCTTCTTTGCTAACAGCTATTTTAATGTGAATTCCTCAAATTTCAGGGTTAAATAGCTTTGATATCGATGGTAGTGGTTTTGCTCAAATTTATAGTAACAATGATTTTACAGCTGTTTGATATAATCAACTGCACACTTTAAATCATGCAAATCAATTTGACAGTTTTTTAATAATTAATTTAGTAACAACTCTTTCTATGATTATATTATTGGCAAGACATTGGCAAAATATTGAA
Organism: Spiroplasma floricola 23-6; assembly: GCF_002813555.1. Classification (NCBI taxonomy): domain Bacteria; kingdom Bacillati; phylum Mycoplasmatota; class Mollicutes; order Entomoplasmatales; family Spiroplasmataceae; genus Spiroplasma; species Spiroplasma floricola. The sequence continues at coordinate 653,014 of NZ_CP025057.1, read as the reverse complement.
CGTTTAATCAAAGGAACAGAGCCCTACTTTATTAAAAAATCATTATTTAAAAAGAAAGATCAAAAAGCAAAAGATCAAGTTTAGATGAAAAAATTCTCTTTTAAAGGAGAATTTTTTTAACCTATTTAGTTAAAAAGATGATAGATCATTTACTCAAGCAAATATTACTGAAATCAATCCAATTGCTGCAAATGTTGCAGGAACTGCTCATGATGAAGATGTAACAGTTGTTTCTGAAATAATTAACACTGGATAAACAATTTCTTTAAAAGATGTTGCAATAGTTCTAATATTTAGTGCTCAAGAAACAGCACTCAAAATATTTGGATTTAAATTATTTTTTTGTCTGTAAAATCCTATTCCTGCTGAACTTACACCAAGTGATGCACTAATTGCTGTTGCTGCAACTGCTCATGGAATACTAATTCCAAATCATCAAGATGCAGCTCAAAATCCAGCTGCAGCTATTCCCGCAGTAACTGCTAATGTTGAAAGTGTATTTTGTGTAATTGCAAGTTTTTTTTCAAAATCAGATAATAATCTCTTTGCATCTTCATAACTTCCACTACTTCTAGAAATATAAAAGTTTTGAGAGTTATTAATTTGATTAATATTTTTTGATTCTTTATTGTTACTTTCTCTAAAGTTTGCTATTTCACTTTGATATTTATTTTCATATTTTGTTGTAATCTCTGCTAAATTTCTATTTATTTGTTCAAGTGATAGATTATTCTTTTTTATGTTATCAAAATATCTCATTGACTCTTCACGAGCTTTTTCTATCATTGCTGCAGTTTGATCAGAATCAGATAAAGTTTCATCAAACATATTTGATAAATTATTCTCAATTTTATTTCAATTAATATCTGTATCTAATATATTTTTTTCACTAACTTTTTTATTTTGATTTGCTAAAGTTAATGAACTTGTTGCTGATACTACAAGTGTTACTGACGACATAATGGTAATTAGTTTTTTCATTTTTATCTTCCTCTTATTTTTTTAATATAATATTTTATAGTTAATGCTTATGTTAGCAATAACTATTTTTACTTAATAATTTTAATAATTTATTAAGCTTAAATAAAATATAAACTTTTCAGTTTTTTTAGCAATAAATTTAAAAGTTATAAAAAACTTGACTTTTTGTTTTTCAAGTTTTTAGAATATTTAAAACATTTATAAGTATAAAAAAATGTTATTTTATTTAGTTTTTATTTTTCAAAAAAAATTTTTAAAAAATAAAAGATTTTTAATATTTAAAAATTTTTTTAAGTTTAAATTAAAAAAAATAGAAAATTAATTCTATTTTTAAAAGTTCAATGTCTTTTATTAAGCAATATCTTTT